>DASQXV010000028.1:0-32307 GCA_035639595.1 Thermoplasmata archaeon
CGTGCTGTTCATTAGAGCCCGACGTAAAGGACGGCAAAGGATGAACCCCCCATGATTCCGGCCCGGGGCGCACTTTGTAAACGTCCGACGAGAAGCCAGTCCGAGCTCATTTTAATCCATTAGCAATATTTTTATCGACCCATCGTGGATCGAGTCCGCGATGAAGGACGGTAGGCCCCACGGCCAGGTCGAGAGCGGCCCGATCCGACGCGGCCCGCCGGGGTTTGTCAAGGTTTCGTCATGTCGGGCCATGCCTGATTATCAGGTCCCGATAGTCACATCGTCACGTTCATGTGGCGCAGGGCCGCTCGCAGGCGCATCTGGAGGGTCCCATGGCGAACGTCAGGAATCCCCTCGCGGGCTTCGCAATCACGATTGCGGGAGCCGCGGGCCTTTCCTTCGTCGCCGCCCTCCCCCTGTGGTTCATCCTGACCCTCCAGGACGAGCTCGTGTACTTCTACCTCCCTTTCGCCCTCTTCGGCGTCGGCATGTTCGCGGGCCGCAGCGGATTCCTTGGCTCCCTCGGATTCATTGGAGCGACCCTCGGCGGGTTCGTCGGGACCCATGCGTACCAGCTCCTGTTCCTGCCGAACGGCTGGCCCCTCTGGCCCACGGAGTGGACCTTCGTGATGACGTTCGCCTTCGGCGCGGCCTGCGGCGTCGGCGGCCTCGCGATGGGCAAGCTCGGCCTCCGGCGGGTCGAGAGGCTCACGGAGCTGGCCCCGAAGATGCGGCGCTGCGCGCGGTGCGGCGCGAAGGTCGGGATCGCGGCGCGGAAGTGCTGGTCCTGCCGGGCGTACCTGCCGCCGACGTAGGCCGTTGTCAGATCTTCTTCATCCGGCCGAGGATCGGCTCGTAGATGAGGCCCTTGTCCAGGAGCGAGTTGATCGATTCCTCGAGCTTGTCCTTCGACACGCCCTGAGCCATGGCCTTCTCGAGGATCCCCTCCCACGCGGCGCCCTTCCCGTCCGCGTCCAGGGCGGCGATCACCGCGAGGACCTTCGCCTCGGACTCGTCCGGCTCGGACGGCCGCTCCTCCTTCGACGCGGGCATGGGCTCGGGCGTCGGTTCGCCCGGCGGCACGGCCTCGCGGTACTCCGGCAAGAGGTACCGCAGGCTCTCCGCGAGCATCGCCGTGTAGCGGGACAGGTCCACTTTTCCGTAGTGCTGCACGGCCTGCACGATGCCCTCCGCGATCGCGGCCTTCACGCCCACGCGCATGAGCCCTTCCTTCGTGAGAGGCTCCATCTTCTGCGCCTCCGCCATCGCATCGAGCCGCTTCTGCAGGGACCGGCAGGCCTCGAGGATCCAGAAGTCCCGGATCGGCTCGTCGACCTCCTTGATCCGTTCCGGACGGATGGAGGCGTAGGTCGTGCCGGGCTGCGGCGAATAGATCCGGCTCTTCCCGACGACCGCGCCGAAGACGGGGGGCTTGAGCTTCGACAACGCGGCGGCGGCCTCGGGCTGGTACTGGCCCGCGTACACATGGAACGTGCCCGTGGGGTCGGAGATCCGCGCCCGCCACATCGGCTGGCCGTCCGTGCCGACATTCTCCACGTCCGTGATCACGCCGACGACGAAGACCCGGTTCACCCGGGCCCCGAGGGGCGTGACGACGTAGGAGGGCGGCCGCTCCCCGCTGCCCTCCGCCTCCAGGGTCGCGTCGTTGTACTCCGAGGCGAAGAGGCGCCACGCGACCTCGCGGATCACGCGGACCCCTCCAGGCCCTCGAGCATCTCCCGCGCCTCCGCCTGCACGTCGACCTTGAGGACCTTCGCGGAATCCACGATCATCATGAGCCCGTAGTCGTCCGAGGTCACGTTCCCGCGGGCCTCGATCGGCTGGGCCACGAGGAGGTCCGCGAGGTCGTCCCGGACGACGTCGACGGACATCGCCTCCTTCGCGGCCGCGATGCACGCCTCGAGGGACTTGCCGAGGAGGGCCTCCGTCAGGGCCCGGTCGAAGACCGCGGTCAGGGCGCCGGAGCCGTCGTCCACGACGGCCTTGATCCGCAGGTCGGGTTCGCCCTTTACCTCGCCGTGGAGGCGGCACGCGCCCTTTCGCAGGACCCGATGGCATTCGGGGCAGCGGTACACGAGGCCGGAGCCCTCCCGCAGGTCGATCAGGATCCCGCGCACGGTCACGTCGGCGCCCCCGCCGCGCTCCGCGAGGTCCTCGATCCACACCCGCGGGCTCACGTTGAGCCGCTCCGCGGACGGCAGCAGGTCCCCCTTCAGGCGGGTGATCGTCGCGCGCTCGTCGAAGCTGATCTGCGGGATGCCCCGCCACGACTTGACGTAGGCCCCTTCGATCCGCAGGACCTCGTCCTCCTTGAGCTCGAAGTCCTTCCACGCGCTGAACTGGGTCTTGCCCGACTCGTCCGCGAGCATCCCCGAGAAGACGGCCTTCGCGGCGCCGTCCACCTCGACCTCGCGCCGTTCGACGGCCAGGATCCGCGCGGTCACGGCGACGTTCGACGCCCCTTCCCGCAGGTCGACCACGCGGACCGGCGTCGGCTTGCCCACGTACGGCTGGCCGACCCCGGGCTTGAACTCGGGCAGGGCGTCCGGGGCCTCCTTGGCCACCGAGGTCCGGAAGCCGAAGTTCACCTGGACCTGGCCGCGGTATTCCTTCGTATACGCGTTCTGGATCCGGATGACGTCCCCTTTCGCGAGGGGGATCGGGAGCGGCTCCCACGCCGTGAAGGGCATCGTCGTCGTCGGATCCCCGAGGATGCCGTACAGGATGCGCTTCGTGCCTCCCTCCACGGTGACGTCCTTCTCGTTCACGCTCACGACCCGAGCGAGCAGGTTCACGCTCTGCTCTCCCGCCCCGAGGTCCCGCAGGCTCTTGTTGATGCCCACCGCGAGGGTCGCGGGATTCCCGCCGTGCTTCTTCACGATCGACCGCTTCGCCGTGTCCAGCGAGACGCGGTAGACGTTCAGGTAGCTCGCGAGTTCCCGCTCGATCTCTTGCTCACTCACCTTGTTGCCGAGCGCCCGCGTGATGTCGCTCACGTGGGCGGCCAATTCCTCCTTCACAGAACTCATTCCTGAGGCGTGTCTGTTTCTCGCCTCGTTCCCACGGATGATACCGTCGTATAAAGGGGTTCGGATGGGTGCCCGAAAGTACTCGATCCTGTGCTTACTAGAGTCTGGCCCAATTCGATTCGGCGGTTGGAATTCGATGGCAAGGTAGATACCGACTCCAATCCATGACTCGTTCCGGAGGCGGGGGGACAGTGCTCGGCCGTTTGGAGACGCATCTGACATCGTCCTGGGTGGTCTGGATTCTGCTTGCGCTTCTGCTTGGAGCGACCTTCACGTCCCTCGATGCGGAGGCCGTCGTCCGGGGCGTCAGCCCGAATCTTTTCACCGGTGGGGACCCGATCGTGATCGACGGAAACTCGGCCTTCACCCCGGAGAACGGCGTTGTCTCCGGAAGCGGGACGAAAGGGGATCCGTACGTGATTGGGCCATGGTACATCCCCGCGCTTGGAGGGCCCGCCGTTCGAGTCACAAACACGGACGCCTACTTTGTCGTGCGTGATATCCAGATGGAGACTACCGGGTATACGTATGATGCCACGGTGTTCTCCAACACGGCGAACGGGAGAATCGAACGCCTCAACGGACAGGGCCGAAATACGATGGTGCGTCTCACACGCGTTCGTGACTTCGTTGTCAACGGAAGTTGGCTCCCCAACTCTCAGGTGGGAGTGCGCATCGAGGACTCGTCGGGCGTCACGGTTTCGGGGAACGAAATCGGCACAGACGCCGGGATCGCCGTAATCGGGTCGTCCGCGGTGACGATTCGCGACAACCGGATTAGCACCGGGTATGGGACCGCAATCGAATTGCGAGGCACGAGGGACGTCGTCGTCGAACGGAATGTGATCACCGAAGGCGGCATCGGAATCGGCGACTCCGGAACGATTGCGATCCGGGACAACGAGCTTCGTGGACTGGGAATCAGTGTCTCTGTGAATGTAACGGTCGAGAACAACGTGTTCGCGGACGGCGGGCTGTCGATCGACGGAACTAACCTGACCCACTTCGGCTCCCATTCCGTCATCGGGAACACCATCAACGGTCGACCGCTCCGCTACGAGAAGGGTTGCCGGGACCTTGTGGTCGATAACGAATCCGTTGCCCAGCTGATTGTCGTGGACTGTGAACGAGTACGAGTGTCGAATCTCACCTTGGACCACGTCTCCGTGGGAATCCACTTGGCATTTGTTGCGGGAGCGACCGTGACGAGCAATCGATTCATCACGAACGAGGAAGGCATTCGCCTCACATCCTCCACCGATTCCGTCCTGATCGCGAACACGGTTCTGTACACGTCTACCCCGGTCTATCTCGAACGGTCGTCCCGGACCCTCGTGTATAAGAACAACATCGCGAATTTCGGGGTTCCCGTCGACATCAACGGGTCCGAAAACGCCTGGTACGCGCCGTATCCGAAGGGTGGCAATTACTGGAGCTACCACACCGCGCGGGATTATTGCTCCGGTCCGTTACAAGACTCCTGCGAGGGCGGTGACGGGGTGCTCGACCGGGCCTTCACTCCGGCCCCGGGAATTACTGACGCGTACCCGCTCGCGGAGCCTTTTGGGATGGTGGGCGAGAAGCCGATCGTGTCATTAAGTTGGTCCCCGCAGCCGGTTCCCCTCGGCGAGATTACGTACTTTCGTGCGGACGGCTCGGCCGACCCGAACGGACAGATCCTATTCTGGGAGTGGGACTTCGGCGATGCCACAGGAATGGGGGAGCCATGGGCCGCCTGGCACATCTATCCGGCCCAAGGGGACTACATCGCCACGTTGAAGATCACCGATGATCAAGGCCTGACCGCAACCAAGTCGGTCCGGGTGAACGTGACCGAACCGCTGCCCAGGCCCATTGCGTCCTTCACGGCCCCGTCGCGTGGCGTCTCGGGCACATCTATCCGCTTCGATGCATCCGCTTCCTCCACGCCCAAGGGGGTCATCGAGCTCTACGATTGGCACTTCGGGGATGGGACGATGGCACAAGGACGCGTTGTCGACCACGTCTTTGAACGCGCAGGCACCTTCCAGGTGACCCTCGATTTGCGGAACGACCTGGAATACTCTGCAGTCTACCAGGCCGTCATCGAGATCGTCGCACGGATTCCCCTCACGCCGTATTCCGATCCCTCAGGGTTCTCGGTCCCCGTGCCAGAAACTTGGAGCCGCCGCACGAATGTCGAGGTCGAAGGCCACGTCATCGAGCTCGTGTTGCTCGCCCCGTACGATGGCAGTTTCCGGACAAACATCCTCATCGATACCGATGTCGACTCCACCCTGCGGGAATCCGATGCGTCCCTCCTCGGTTATGCGGACGACACGATCTCGGACATCCGGGCGAACGACCCCTCATCCATCGTGACCGAGCAACCACATGTACGCGTCCTCGGCGGCCATGGAGCTGTGGTGTTCGCGGTCCAGCGTCCTACCACCGACCTGATTCAGAAGATTGCCCTCGTCGTCAGCGAGCCCCACGCGCATTATTGGCTCCTCATTCTTACGACGACGAAGACGGCGTACGAAGTGACGAACCTGGCGTTCGAGGAGATGCTCTCCGGCTTCGAAATCACCCTCGCGCCGGCGGGAACCGGTGCTGCGCCCGTCTTCGCGCGCATCATCTCGGGTATCGCGGCCGCGACGATCATCGCGGCCCTACTCGTGGGCCTGGCCCTGTGGTCGCGGAGCTTGCGGCGGAAGCCTTCGCAAGGGCTCACGATGTTGCCCGGGCCAGTTGGGGTCGGTCTTCCTTCGAATTCGCCGGGGGGATTTTGCGGCCACTGCGGGGCTTCCTCCCTTCCGGGGGCCCATTTCTGTGTGCAGTGCGGCGCGTCGTTCGGCCGGTGACGCTCCGCACCACCCTGGGCGAACGTCCCCAGTCCTGCCCGTTCCCGGATGGGCCCGCCCGACGGCATTCGGAGTACGAGAAGTCCCAATCCCCGCTGGAAGCGCCGATGGCATGAAGGACACCTCGGACACCTCGGCCCGTTCCCTCTCCAGCAGCAGCTGGGCAAGTTGCATAGCCATCGGTACCTCTTCCGAAGGTCTTCCGCAGCACGTCTCCGGAGTGCAACCTCGATGCCGTCGACATCGTCACTGTGTTGAATGGTATTCAACTCCATACCATCGGAAAGTTCATTCGTGTACCGCCCTTGGACTACTTCCGTGGACACGAGCACGATGCTTCGCGCGGTCCTCGAGTTCCTCCGGACCTGGAGGGAGCAGGCTTCGACGAAGGAGCGGCGATCGTGGGGCGTGATCTATCGCGACGACCGGTTCCCCCTGATCCACGATGCGAATCTGGGATGGGTGTCCACCGTCCCACCGGGAGGTCCGGATGGGATCCTCGAGGACTTGGACGACGCGTTCCGCGGGACACCCGTCCGCCATCGGGCCCTCCTCTTCGAGGATGCCGACGAAGCGTTTGCGGTCCAGGAACCTTTCGTCCGCTTGGGATTCCGCCCCACGGCGGAACTCGCCCTGGCCAAGGTTGGACTCCCGGATTGCATCATGAACCCAGAGGTGGAAGTCCGACCCGTAGAGGACGAAGCCGCCAAAGAGGGATTCCGATCCGTCACGACCGCCACGGAGGCCGCCTTCGGCTATTCGCGAGAGGTTCTCGAACAGTTATGGGGCGTTCGGCAGTATCGGTCGCGTCGTGTCGGAATGCGGCCCTACCTCGCCTACCTGAACGGCGTCCCCGCCGGGACGGTCAGCGTTTGGCCCCGCGGGAAGTTTGCGTGGATCGACGACGTAGCGACCCATCCGGATTTCCGGATGCACGGGGTCGGGCGCACGTTGATCTGCGAGGCCTGCAAGCGGGCGGAGGAAGCCGGGTCCGAGTGGGCCCTGTTGACGTCGGACTTGTTCGACACGCCGCAGGAGATGTACAAGTCCCTGGGCTTCCACCCGATCGGCGAGGTGCGAGGGTTCCTTCGCGATAGCACGTGAGGCCGCGTGGCCGATCCGCTCGGTCCGTGGGAGTTATAGTCGAATAACTATAACAGCCGAATCCTTCTTAGCTGTCATCCGCGGTCGCCCCGACGATGGACCTCGGCCTCCAGGGCAAGGTGGCCCTCGTCAGCGCCGCGAGCCAGGGGATGGGTCGCGCGACCGCCTTGTCCCTCGCGCGGGAGGGCGCGAAGGTCGCGATCTGCGCGCGGAACCAAGGCCCCCTCGACGCCGCGGCGGAGGCGATCCACAAGGAGACGAACGCGGAGGTCCTGCCCTTCAAGGCGGATGTCTCCAAGGCCGCGGACATCAAGGCCTTCGTGGACGCGGTCGTCGGAAAGTGGGGCGGCATCGACCGGCTCGTCGTGAACGCGGGCGGTCCGCCGACGGGCCGCCTCGAGGCCTTGACGGAAGAGCAGTGGACTCAGGCCTACGAGCTCACGTTCCAGAGCGCCGTGCGGCTCATCCGGGCGTGCGCGCCCTCCATGAAGTCGCGGGGAGGCGGCTCCGTCGTCGCGATCACCTCAATCAGCGTGAAGCAGCCGATCGAGAGCCTCCTGCTCTCGAACACGATGCGCGCCGCGGTCGTGGGGCTCGTCAAGAGCCTCGCGCGGGAGCTCGCGGCGGACAAGATCCGGGTGAATGCCGTCGCCCCGGGGTGGATCGCGACGGACCGGCTGAAGGACCTCATGAGGCTCCGCGCGGAGCGGGAGAAGCGGAAGTACGAGGACATCGTCGCCGAAGGGCTCCGGGAGGTCCCGCTCGGCCGGTTCGGGGAGCCCCAGGAGGTCGCGGACCTGATCGCGTACCTCCTGTCGGAGCGGGCCGTCTACATGACCGGGAACATCATCCAGATGGACGGCGGCCTGTACCGGGGGATCCACTGAGCCGGATCAGACGTCCCTCTTCGGCTGCTTCGCGGGCGCGTTCGCGCACGACCAGCAGGACTTGCGGGACGTCGCGTTCCAGCACCGGCATCGGCGGCACTGCCACGTGTCCGGCGCGGGGTGCCCGGGGTAGAGGCTCAGCCGCGAGACCGCGGCCCCGCAGGACCAGCACACGCTGAGCTCGGCCTCGTTCACGATGCCGCAGTGGGGGCAGTCCCAGCTCGGGCCGAGGATCCGCGGGAGCTTGCGCAACCGGAGGCGCCAGTCGACCCAGGCAAAGGTCATTCCGACGAGCATGAGCAGCAGGAGGGCCGCAGGCAACAGTTCTTCCACGGCCGTCTCGGTTCTCGCGGCCGGGCATAATGGCTCCCGGCAAACTATCAGTGACGATTCTGGTTGTCAAGAACGGATGACCTATTGATTGAAGGTCTCGACCTTTGCGAACGTCGATTTGAGGTACTTGATCAGGACGTCGCGGTTCCGCCGGAGGTGGCTCTCGTACCACACCCGGACGAGCTCCGCGAACAGCTTGTGCAGGTCGTCCACGTTCGCCTTGTCGATCGGCTCGTCGTACAGGGTGTGGATGTTCCAGATCCGCTTCCACCCGCTGTACTTGAAGTAGTGTTCGCCCTCGCAATATTCGAAGGTCACCTTGAGGTGGGGCTTGCCGTCTGCCTCGACGTAATTGACCTTGAGGGCGTCTCCGACGCGGCCCTGCTCCATCGACCGGTCGAGCAGCTGGATCGTCTGGACCGCCGCGGGATTGAAGCCGGGCCGCCAGTGCCACTCGCCGTCCGGGAACGTGTCCGGGAACACGGCCCAGTTCGTATATGAGGGCTCGAGGGCGAAGTGGACGTTGATCTTGTTGAACCGCTTCCAGACCTTCCAGAAGTCCTCGATCAGCGTGCGGTTCAATTCGAGGCGGGCGACGTTCTGCTCGCCGACGTCCTCGATGATCTCGCGGGTCTTCTTTTCGAGCTCCGCGTCCAGGGAGGAGAACCAGTCATCCCCCTTGGCCTTCTTCGCCGCCATGGCCAAGTCCCTTCTCTCCTTTGCGCCGAATGAAATGTCTCGCTATATAGGTATTTGTCACCCGCTATCTGGAGGGGGCACGACCTTGTTTGAAGAGAAAATTCGTCAGGATGGCTCGGGATGCTCGCGCGGGGTCCCTGACCGCGGATGGTTGCGCGGATTGTCGCGAGGTTGGGAATGCCGCACGCATGTTTAAGACGTGAGTCGTCCACATCGATGCATCAACGGGGCCTGCCCCCAGGAGGAGTTAGACCCCACCATGGCTTCGAAGAAAACCAAGAAGGCGAAGAAAGGCAAGCGCTAGGCGACGGCCGCTGCCGATCAGTTGTGGACTTTCACCTTTTTCCTTTTTTTCCTCCCTTCTCTTCGCCGCGGACGCGTGCCGCAAGCCGCTCCCGGAGGACGTCGCTCACGAGCTTCCCGTCCGCCCGACCGCGGACCTTCTCCATGACTCGGCCCATCAGCGCCTTCTCCGCGGATGCGCCACGGGCCACGACCGTCTCCGCGGACTCGTCCAATACGGAATCGACGATTGATACGAGTTCTTGGCGAGGCATTCCTGTGACGCCCAGGTTGGCCAGGGCATCTGTCGCCCGGACGCCGCCACGGGCCATCTCCCTCAGGAGGTCGGGCACGGCCTCCTTCGCGAACCGTCCCGCCTTCAGGAGGGAGAACAGCTCGCGCAGGCGATCCAGCGGAATCCCATCGACGTCGAGGCCCTCCCGGCGCAATTCTCCGAAGGTGTAGAGGAGCACGGTCGCCACGAGTCGCGCCTCTCCGAATTCGCGGGCGATCATCTCGAAGACGTCGTCGACGCCTTCTTGGACGAGCTGCTGGGCTTGCTGACCGTGGATCCCGTACTCGTGCGCAATCCGTGCGATTGTGACCTCGGGCCGCTCCGGGAGGGATTCGCGGATCCTCTCCAACCGCTCCGACGTCACCCGGGTCGGCGGCACGTCCGTCTCAGGGTACATGCGCGCCCGGCCCGGGAGCGGACGGCTGTAGACGGTCGTCCCGTCGGGCCGCGGTTCGCGCGTTTCCGGCGGGACGCCTTGGATCGCCGCGGCCGCCCGCGGGATCATTTCCCCGAACGCGGCCCGGGCCCGGCCCTCCTCCTCGGCCACGAGGACGAATGCGTCTTGGTCTCCGAGCTTCAGCTCGCGGCGGACCGCGTCGACTTCCGCGGACGAGATGCCGTACGCGGGCAGTTCGTCGGAGTGGAAGATGCCTCCCACGCCCGCGATGCGCGCATGGGCGGCGAGTTCGGGCCCGATCTTCTCCTTCAGGAGGCCCGCGAACCCCGGGAGGACCGCGCCGAGGACGATCCCTCCCTTCTTCAGGGCGGAGCCCACGACCTTCGACTCCGTCCCGCGGAACAAGGAGGTCAGGTCCCGCGGTTCCGGATGGACCGCCCGAACGCCGCGGCGCCGCAGTTCGGCTGCGACCTCGAGGAGCATCCGCTGCCGCTCGACCTCCTTCTCGACGAACGTCGCGATGAGCCGGAGTTCCTGTACCCCCTTGATCTCGATCCGCGCGCCCCCTTCGATGGAGACGTTCAGGTCCTCGCGGATTGTCCCGATCCCTCGCATCACCTTCCGCGTGGCGCGGAGGAGGGATCCGAAGGCGAGGGCGACGTCCCGCGCCTCCTCAGGGGTCTCGATGTTCGGCGTCGTCGCGATTTCGACGAGCGGGATGCCCAGGCGGTCGAGGCGGTACACGACCTCGCCCTCCGCCTCCCCGAGCTTGCGGGCGGCGTCCTCCTCCAGGAGGAGGGTCGGCACCCCGATCCGCTTGCCTCCCACCTCGAGCCCGCCATCGAGGGCGACGAGGGCGGACCGCTGGAAGCCCGCGGTGTTCGACCCGTCGATCACGATCTTCCGCATGAAGTCGACCTCCGCGACGGGCTTCGCGCCCAGCAGGAGGGCGATTTCCAGGGCGATGTCGAGGGCCTCTGGGTTCGGCAGGTGGGGCGGCTCCTCGTCCGCTTCGACCAGACAGGAGTTCGGCGTGGCCTCGTATACGAAGGTGAGGTGGCGTTTCGCCTCCTCCACCGCGGCCGCGTCGATCTCGCCCAATTCGGACTGGGTCGGCCGTAAGCGGCGGCGGAACCGCGCGCCTCCGAAGGCGTCCACAAGGGCCGATGCGTCCGCGCAAAACAGCTTGTGCGTCGCGAGCTGCTGGTGGATCTCCAGACCGACCTTCAGTCCGAGGGCGCGATAGTCCATCGGCGGGAGGAAGCCCGGCCCCGGGGATTAAGCCTTTTCCGCCGCAGGGACGCCGGCCTTCCGGAGCGTTTCCTCGAGTTCCGCGATCTTGTTCTCCGCGGTCTCGAGCTCCGCCTCGAGCAGGTCGATCCGCGCCGCCGACTCCTTGAGCTCCGACCAGAGGATGTGGTACCGGCGGCTCGCGCGGTACTCCCGCAGCGGCTCGGGGTCCGTGGGCTCCGGCTCCCCGTCCGTCGCGAGGATGTTCTTGACGTAGAACTCCTTGTCGAGCTCCGGCATCGCCGCGATCCGGAGCAGGAGCTGGTTCGGGTACTCCGGCTTCAGGGCCGACGCCGCACGCAGGGCCATCATCACGGCGTACTCGCCGCAGCAGTTGAAGTCGCGGGTCGGCGCATGGTTCTCCCCATGCGTCTGCCGGTGCGTCTGAGCGAGCATGTCCCAGATGCGGTTGTACTCGTCCTCGGCGGACATCTCCCTTGGGAACGCGTCCGCTCACGAAGTACCTTTGGAATCGTCGCAGGGCTGCGACTGGGGGCGATGGCTTTTTGACCCCGGCGGGCACCGGGTCCTCCGATGGGCTGGTTCTTCGACTTCGCGAAACGCC
Source organism: Thermoplasmata archaeon (assembly GCA_035639595.1). GTDB lineage: Archaea > Thermoplasmatota > Thermoplasmata > RBG-16-68-12 > RBG-16-68-12 > RBG-16-68-12. Next base: position 11,746 of record DASQXV010000028.1, read on the forward strand.
GGATCGTCGGGTACATCCTCTTCTGGACCCTCGTCCTCCTGTTCATCGGGATCTTCTACCAGGGGAACCCGCCCGCCCAGGCCGGCGGGCTGCTCATCCTCGGCCTCGCCTTCCTCGGCTCCCTCCTGTACACCCGGCGGATGAAGCGGCGGCAGCGCGCGAAGCGGGAGGCCGAGGAGCGGATGAAGCAGTGGCAGGAGTGGCAGCGGGCCCAACAGGCCCAGTATGCGCAGCGGCTGCAGCAGTGGCAGGCGCAGCAGGCCCAGCAAGCCCAGACGGTGCTCCAGCAGCGATCGAAGGGCGGCCGCTAGCGGCTCGGTCCCCGGTCCGATTCCCGATAAGGGGATTTCAGGGTGCCTTCCTCGCGCTTGACCCGCTGCTCCTTTTCGTGCTTGAGCCACGCGAGCAGCCGGGATGCGGCCCCGAACGGACGGAACTCGAACACGACCTTCCCGTGGTCCGCGTCCGTCGCGTGGACGAGGACCCGCTTCCGCTTGTGGACGACGTCGATTGCCTCTTCGAACGGAATCTCGTGATAGCGCTTGCCCTTCTTCCCACCCGGCAGGTCGAGCCAATCCGAATCCAGGAGGAGGAGCCGACGCCGCGTCTGCCACGCCCATCCCTTCCGTTGGCCGACCAAGGTCTTCTTGGCGAGGGCGACGGAGCGGTAAACCTCGTACCGTAGCTCGCGGTATCCGATGATCTGGTCCCCCCCGGAAAGGACGGGCTCGTTCGCCTCCGTGAGGACGACCCCGACCTCCCCGACCTCGTCGATTTTCATCCCCCGACCTCATTCCGCGAACTCGTCGAGGCCGATCCGGGGGTTGATCTCGCCGGCGACGTTGGCCAGCATCGCCCGGGCGACCTCCTTGGGTTCGCGGGTGTGGCCGAGGACCCACATCAGCTTCACGAGGGCGGTCTCCGGCGTCATGTCCTCCCCCTCGATGACCCCGGCCTTCAGCAGGTCGCGGCCCGTGTCGTAGACGCGCAAGCTGACGCGCCCCTGCAGCGTCTGCGTCGTCATGACGACCGCGACGCCGTCCCGGATCGCCTTCTGGAGGATCGGGATCAGGTCGTGGGCCACGTGCCCGAGCCCGGTCCCCGCGATCACGAGCCCGTGGACGCCGCGAAGGATCGCCTCGAGCTCCCCCGTAGGCTGACCGGGGTAGAAGTACGTCAGGCCGACCTTCGGGTCCAGGGCGTCATCGACCTTCGTCGGCCCCGGGGCCCGCGGGAGGGCGCGGTCGGACAGCTCCACGCGGCCGTCCGCGAGGACTCGGCCGAGGGGGGTCGCGTTCAGGGAGCGGAACGCGTCCCGCCGCGACGAATGCATCTTCCGGACCTTCGTCCCGCGATGGACCGTGGCATACGTGTCACCGGTCTCGCCGTGCATCACGGCGACGACCTCGCCCAGGTTCGCGACCCCGACGTGGGCGGCGGCGACCAGGTTCAGGGCCGCGTCGGAGGAGGGGCGGTCGCTCGACCTCTGGGCGCCCACCACGGCGACAGGCCCGGTCAGGTCTCGGAGCATGAAGGAGAGGGCGGCCGTCGTGAAGTGGAGGGTGTCCGTCCCGTGCGGGATGATGACGCCCGACGCCCCGCCGTTCAGCTCCTTCGTGGCCTCGCGGGCGAGGTGCTGCCAGTTCTCCGGCTTCAGGTCTTCGCTGTAGACGCTGTAGATGACCCGCGCGCGGACGTTCCCGATCTCGAGGAGCTCGGGGACGCTGAGGACGAGTTCGTCCGCGGTCACGGCGGGATGGACGGCCCCGGTCCGGTAGTCCACGTAGGACGCGATCGTCCCTCCCGTGCCGAGGACGGCGAGGGTCGTCTTGCCCTTCGCAGGGGCCGGGGGCGTCCGCCGGACCGAAGGCGGTGCCCGCTTCCCGATGACCTCGATCGAATCGATCTCCCGGATCTCGATGCCGACGTTGTACCCGTTGGGTAGCTTGACGGTCAGCATGTCCTCGCCGCTGAAGCCGTGGTGGGGCATGAGGACGCCCTCGTAACGTCCCGCCTTCGCGTGGACCACGACGGAGTCGCCCTCGTCCGCCTTCGCGCGGTCCAGGAGGGCCCGCACCCGCGGCGGGTATTCCATGCCCCTCGGAACCGGCGGGGCCGATATGGTCTTTGTGCCGCGAAGGGCAAGAGCCCGCTCGGCCTATGCGAAGGCGTGGGGAAGACCGCGCGCGAGGTCCTCAACGAGCTGCGATGGCGCGAGCCAAGTCGCATCCGGGACGCGGTCATCTTCTATCGGGACCGCACGCGGAAGGAGGGATTCCGGACGATTCGAGGGTCCGAAATCGGCGAGGTCGAACGGCGATACTTCTCAATCGTCGGCGCTCGCCTGCCGTACTACAAGATCGAGCGGATCGAAGAAGGCGGTCGCGTCTTGTTCCAACGCGGGACGCAGGGTCCGGGTCTCAGCCCGACCTCTGACCCATGAGGACGCCCTGTTGCTGGTGGGTGTGGGGAATCGAGTGGAGATCGTCTTGCGGGCCTAGTCCGGTTCGCGCTGGGACCATGGCATGTACGGCTTCGCGGCCGCGAGGATCGCCCCTATGATTCCAACGATCCCGCCGAGCAACCCGGGCTGGGCGCCGTAGTAGATCAAGAGGATGCCGAGGATGCCCGCAACGGTCGCCCCGTTCATCAGGTTCTTCCGTGAGATCGCGGCCGCCGCAAACAGCGATCCGCCCAGGACGAGGTTGAGGAGTACGATCACCACGACGTTGTTCAACTGGTTCGTCGGGATCCCGGGAGGCGTAGCATACGGAATTCCGTATTGGGTCGCGGACAGGAGGATCGCAAGGGCGCCGCCCAGCATCAAGAGCAGTTCATGAGGCTGCTTCGCCCCGAGCTCGCCCGGGCCCCTTCTGCGTTGGGTCATGGTCTGGCGGACGACGCTCCCACGCAGGCCATATGGCTTCCGGCTCCATTCACAGGATTGATAACCAGCGGGCCTGGAAGCCGGTCAAGCTTGCGAAGGAAAAACAAAAAGGGGTAGGAGTTCCCCTGATCGAGGGGCGACCGAGTCCGACGTCGGGGTCGTCTCAGTCTGAGTCATTCCGGGACCATGGGAGGTAGGGCTTCGCCGCGGCGAGGATCGCGCCGAAGATCCCGATGACGCCGCTGATCTGGCCGAACTGGCCGCCGAAGTAGATCAGGATCACGCTGATTACTCCGGCCACGATCGCGCCGTTCATCAGGTTCCGCCGCGAGATTGCCGAGGACGCCCACAGGGCCGCACCGAGGACGACGTTGATGATCACTCCCGTCGCCACGGTGGAGTATTGCGCCTGCGAAATCCCTGGAGGCGTCGCCCACCGGATCCCAGTCGTCGCGAGGGTCAGGAGGACCGCCAGCAGACCGCCGAGCATCAGCAGCAGCTCGTGCGGCTGCTTCGTGCTCAGGTTCGACATGGCCCGTCCGCTCTCGTAGCCGTGGGACATGGGTGCCCCGACCGGACCTCCCGCCGATAAGGGTTCTCGCCCGGCTGGCGGAAAGTGAGAATCAGGTCCGAGTGCGACCTGAGAATCAAACGCGGGGACAAGACGGAGGGCCGCCCCGACGTAAGTTCTTGTCCCCCTCCCGCGGTATCCGCGCGGCGAAACATGGCGAAATTTCCAGACGAGGTCCTGGCGCACACGAAGAAAGGCGAGGTCGAGGTCCGCTCCCTCGTCGATCGCGGCCGCTACGTCCGGTACCGGTACCTGCACCCGGAGACCGGCGAGCCGATGGAAGGGGGAAAGGTGAAGCTCGTCCTGCAGTCGGACTCCGGACGCACCGAGGAGTACTTCATCATCCCGACGAAGTCGAGACGAGACCTACTGATCCCTGCCGCCGAGAAGGGGGATCGGAAGGTCTGGGACGGCACGCGGGCAGTGGACCTGTAGCCGGCAAATTCGAGCCGCTCGACATCCGCGGCTTCGGAGCGGGGTCTCCACGGGATCGGCGCTACGCGGGGAGGACTTCGTACACGATCCGGTCCGTCTCCTTGCCCTTCGACCGTTTCTCGAGAATATGGACCCGGCCGATCTCGGAGACGTTCTTCAGATGGGTGCCGCCGCATGGGCAATAGTCGGCGTTCCCGATTTGGATGATCCGGAGACGCCTCACCGATTCGGGGATCAGGTCGAGGAGCGCGCGGTCTTCGATCTTGTTGTGGACCACGACACGGTCCTCCTCGAAGATCCGGACCGCCTGGGCCGTCCCGATGACCTTGTTGCACTCGTCCTCGATCCGTTGCATATGCTCCGGGGTGAAGTTCGCGGGCTGGAAGTCCACCCGGCTGTGGTCCGTGTGGATCTGGTTCCCAACGGTCCGCGCGGCATAGATTCGGAACACGAGGCCGGACATGAGATGCTGCGAGGTGTGCATCCGCATGTGCTTGTATCGTCGGTCCCAATCGACGATGCCGTGGACGGCCTCCTCCGAGGGCATCCGGTCGACGTAGTGCTTGATCACGCCCTTTTCCTTCGTGACTCGGAGGACCTGGGCCTCGCCACCCGGCCATCGGAGGACGCCCGTATCGTACGGTTGCCCGCCGCCCTCCGCGTAGAACAAGGTCTGGTCGAGGACGATGAAATCGGGACCTCGGTCGACGATGTGCCCATCGAACTCCTGCGCGTAGCAGGGATCGGGCTCTTGTCCCCGACGTTCCTCCATGTACAGGACCCGGGTCGCCATCGGGACGGGCCAAGCGACCGGGGAACATAAAAGCCGCGGCGCGAAGCCGAGATGCTCCGGGAAGGAGTGACTCAACTCGGCGCAGGGGCCGGTTCACTTCCCAAGAACCGAGCGGGCGATGACGAGACGCTGGATCTCGGACGTCCCTTCGTAGATCTCCGTGACTCGTTGGTCGCGGTACAATTTCTCGACGACATAGTCCTTGATGAAGCCGTACCCGCCGTGGATCTGGACCGCCGCGTCCACGGCCCGATGGGCCGCCTCCGAGGCGAACAGCTTCGCGACGCTCGATTCGTACGTGTGCCGCCGACCCAGGTCCTTCATCTGCGCCGCCCGGTACGTGAGCAGCCTCGCGGCATCGATCTCCGTCGCCATGTCCGCGAGCTTCCACTGGATCGCCTGAAACCCCCCGATCTTCTGGCCGAACGCCTCCCGTTCCTTCGCGAACTTCGCGGATTCCTCCAGGGCCCGCTGCGCGATCCCGAGGGCCTGCGCCGCGATCCCGATGCGCCCGCCATCGAGGGTCGCCATGGCGATCGTGAAGCCCTTGTGCAGCTCTCCGAGCAGGTTGTCCTTCGGGATCCGCAGGTGGTCGAAGCCGAGGGACACCGTGTCGCTCGCCCGGATCCCCATCTTGTCCTCCTTCTTGAGGACGGAGAATCCGTCGGCGTCCGTCGGGATGATGAAGGCGGAGATCTCGTGCTTCTGCCGTCCCGTCCGGGCGTACGCGATGACGACCTTGGCGACGGAGGCGTTTGTGGCGAAGGATTTCGTGCCGTTCAGGATCCACTCGTCCCCCTTCCGCTCGGCCGTCGTCCGCATCCCGGCGGCGTCCGACCCGCTCCCGGGCTCCGTGAGCGCGTAGGCCCCGATCCACTCGCCGCGGGCGACCGGCATCAGGTACCTCTGCTTCTGCTCTTCCGTCCCGTACCGGAGGAGGGGCTCGCACACGAGGCCGTTGCACACGGCGGCTATCACGCCGGCGCTCGCGTCCCCTCGGGATAACTCTTCAATCGTGATCGCGTAGGAGATGCTGTCGAGTCCCGACCCGCCGTACTTCTCCGGGACGTACACCCCGAAGAGGCCGAGCTCCCCCATCTTCTTCGCCCACGCGTGCGGGAACTCTTGGCTCTCGTCGAAGGCGCGGGAGTGCGGGACGACCTCTTGTTCCACGAAGGCGCGGACCGACTTCCTCGTGATGTCCTGGGTCTCGGTGGGCGCGAAGTCCATCCGATCCGTCGAAGGGCCTGCGGCCGCATAAAGCCGCGGTCCGAATCTTCATGCCGCCGCTTCCCTTCCGCGGGTGCGTGGCCGTCGCCCTCGAGCCGCTGCAGAGCACGGAGGCCCATGCGTTCTGGCGCGTCTTCGTCTCCGGCCGGAGCGACCTCCCGACGGGCGACGTGACGGTCCACTTGGACCGATACCTGTCGCTGCCCCCGGAGGAGCAGCGGTCCCATTTCGCCGCGAAGAAGGATGGTCGGCTCATCGGCACGCTGCGGCTCGGGCCGGCGGAGATCTCCGGGTTCTCGATGGACCCGGGCCATGCCAAGGAGGCGCCCGCGGTCCTCCTGAAGGCCGTCGACCTCTTGCGCGCCCGCGGCGCGGCGTCGATCACGGGCCACTTCGAGGAACGGTACGAAGGAGCGTTCGCCGCCCTCGGGTTCCGCCGTGTGTTCGCACGCATGCGGATGGAGGCGCCGACGAGACGCTGGCCTCCGCGGGACCTGCCGTTGCAGCCGCCCGAGGAGGACGAGGTCCTCGGCCTGACGCGGTTCTTCCACGATGTGTACGACGGGCACATGGAACAGCAGTACGGGATACACGTCGGCTCCGAGGAGGAGTGGCGGGGTTACGTGGCGGGCCTCCTGAAGGGGGACTCGGGCCGGTTCATGCCCGACGCGTCGTACGTCCTCCTCGAGGGGGAGCGGATCGTCGGGGCGATCCTCCTCGCGCACTGGATGGGGATGCCGCTGATCGCGGAACTCGGGGTCGCGAAGGACCGGCGCGGACAGGGGATCGGCCGCGCCCTCGTGGAGGCGTCGATGGGGCGACTTGCGGGACTTGGGGAGCCGCGCATCGCGTTGTACGTCACCCTCGGGAACGATCCCGCGATCGGGCTGTATCGGTCTCTCGGGTTCTTCCAAGTGGGCGGCCAGTCCGTGACGGCCCGGCTCGAAGTGTGAAGCCCCGACCAGGGCGTCACGATGCCGGGAAGCTGACCGAGTGGCCCTCCGCCTGGCGGAGGGTCTTCGCCGGGGCGCGGATCCGGAACCCTTTGGTCCGGGCGTACCGCTCCATGATGTTCAGGATGTACCGGCCTCCGATCTGGCCCGTCAGGACGACCATCGTCCGGAGGGGCAACGGGAGGTCGGTGAGGCGCCACAGGTCCTTGTCGATCTCGCGGAGGACATGCCTCCACGCGCGGTACGCGATGTTGAACCGCGCCTCATCGATCATCTTGTCCATCTCGTAGAACTCCTCCCCGCGCAGGACGCCGATCGGCACGAAGGTCAGCGGGGCGGTGACGAAGTGCCCGTTCGGGATCTGCTCCATGCGGTCGATCAGGTCGACCGTCATCCAGGCGTCGTCCGCGGTCTCCCCCGGGAGGCCGAGGATGATCGTGTACGCCGGGTACCAGTAGTTGCGGTTCAGGATCTCGGTCCCCTCGACGACGAGGTCGGGCCACTCCTCCGCGGTGAAGGGCGCCGCCTTCCGGTGGAGGACCGCCCGGGAGAGGGCGGGGCTTCCCGTCTCGATCCCGCTCTGGATCCCGATCCACTTCCGCGGGCCTCCGCGGACGATCTTCGTGAGGTCCTCGATCATGCCCGGGTTCGTGACCGCCGCGCTCACGGTCCCGTGGGTCGGATAGACGTGGGTGACGCCGGGCTGGTCCATGACGAAGCGGAAGAGCTCCTTCACCGCGTCCTCGTTCGGCTCCATCGTCCTCCAGTTTTCCAAGCGGTAGAGGAAGATGTCGTCCGAGTGGAGCTGAATCGACGACTGTCCGTCCCGGGCGTTCATCGCGACCTCGTCCGCGATGTAGTCGAGGGGGAAGTAGCGGGGCCGCCGGAGGGTGACCTCGCAGAATTCGCAGCCTCGGCCGCAGCCGCGCATGACCTCGTTCATCGCGTGCATCGTCGGGCCGAGGATCTTCGGGATCTGCTCGACGGACGGCGCGGTCGCATTCGTGAATCGCATGACGGGCGGCGCGTCCCCGCGGGCGACGCGGTCGAAGATCTCCGGGACGAGGTGGTCCACCTCCCCGTGGACGATGTGGTCGATCCCGAGGGACTGCTGCATTCCTTCGCGGTAGTCGAAGTGCCACGCGCCCGGCCCGCCGAGGATGACCTTGTACTTGCGACCCGACCGTTGGACCCCATGGACCAATTCGAGAAACTTCGCCTTCGTGTACGGCGTGAGGATGCCGCCCATCGTGAAGGACATGCTCACGGGTCCCAAGCCGAGCGGGTCCATTGAGTGGAGGCCGACGACCTCCGTGTCGTCGCCGATGAACTCCCCGACGTTTCGGGGGTCTGCGATGACGACGGAGTCGCGGCCGTGGGCCTGGACGAGCGACGCCTCGATCTTGCGGAGGCCGTACGGCACGCGGGTGGGCCGGCCGCCGTCCGAGGGCGGAGGGTTCGCGAGGATGCGGAAGACCAGGCGCGATTGCCAGTAGTCCGTCGGGATGCAACTGAAGAAGGTCGCGAGAGGGACGTTACGGTAGTCCGTCATCAGGGTGTAGTCGGCCGCCAGCACGTACTTCGCGATCGCATTCCCTCCCCGGGTGGTTGGGGCCCGCTCGTCCTCCGAATCTCGGAGAGCGCGGGGCCGGAATGAGCGAGTTCTCTTAGATATAGATTCCGACCGGCGGTTCGAGTCGCCCCCGGCCCCGGTCCGGAGACGAAAGGGTTATGCCGGGGCCGTCTCTCGTCGCGGGCGACGGTCCGTCGATGGTCGACGTGGGACAAAAGGCGCCGGATTTTACCATGCTGAGCGACGAGGCCAAGCCCGTGACGTTGTCGAAGGAATTGGGGCAAGGCCCCGTGATTCTGTCCTTCTACGTGTTCGACTTCACGCCGACGTGCCAGGGCCAACTGTGCTCGTTGCGGGATTCCCTGGGCGACCTTCAGGCGATCGGTGCGAAAGTGTTCGGGATTAGCACGGACAGTCACCACAGCCACCGGATCTTCAAGGAGCAGAACCGGATCAACTACCCCCTGCTGAGCGACTGGAACCGGACGGTCAGCAAGGCCTTCGGCGTCCAGTACGACCGGTTCGGGACCTTCGGGCTCCAGGGCGTCGCGAAACGGTCCGTCTTCGTCCTCGATCGGACCGGCGTCGTGCGGTACAAGTGGGTCACGGAGGACCCGAAGGTGCCGCCGGACCACGCGAAGGTCCTCGAGGAAGTCAAGAAGTGGGCCCGCTGATTCCGAGGGACCGGAGGGCCTCGTCGGCGCCGCGGACGACCGGCGCCGTCACCGGACCGCCCGATCCGCGGGCCGTTCCCGTGTTCACGAGGACCACCCGGTCGTCCCCGGTGATGACGCCGTCGTCGAAGAGTCGTCGGAGTCCGGCCAGGGTCGCGGCTCCCTCGAGGCACGCGCTGATCCCTTCGAAGGTCGCGAGGTTCTGGGCGGAGACGCGCATCGCGTCCTCCGATACCGCGACGGCGGCCCCGCGGGTCTCCCGGATCGCTGCAAGGACGATGCGGTCGGCGAGGGTCGATGGCACCCGGAGGCCGGCCGCCTCCGTGCGGGGATCGGGCCACGGCTCGGCGCGGTCCCTCCCCTCCTTCCACGCCTTCACGAGCGGCGCGCAACCCTCCGCTTGCACGACCGCGAAGCGGGGCCATGGGCCATCGTACCATCCGAGGTCCCGCAGCTCGTGGAGGGCCTTCCACATCCCCGCGATCCCGGTCCCGCCTCCGGTCGGGAAGAGGATCCAGTCCGGGAGACCTGCCAGCGCCTCCCAGATTTCGAGGAGCATGGTCTTCTTCCCCTCGACGCGGTAGGGCTCCCGCAGGGTCGCGAGATTGAAGGCACCCGTCAAGCGGGCGAGCTCCCCCGCGATGCGTCCGGCCTGCACGATGTCCCCGTCCACCCGGAGGAGGCGAGCGCCGAAGTCGATCGCCTCGCGGGCCGCGTCCTCGGAGCCGTCCCGAGCGAGGAGGACCGTCGAGCCCAAGCCGTACGCGGCGGCATACGCCGCGAACGCCGCCCCCGCGTTCCCCGCGGTGGGGACGACGAGGTCGTACGCCCCGAGGGCCTGGGCCATGGGGACCGCGACGGCCATCCCGCGGGCCTTGAAGGTCCCCGTCGGATTGCGTCCTTCGTCCTTGACATACAGGGCCGCGAGCTTCATGCGGGCGACGCGTCCTCCGGAACCGAGACGGGTGAGGCGAATCAGGGGCGTCCCGCCCTCGCCCCGGGAGCGGATCTTCGATTCGTCGAGGGGCAGCAGCGGCGCGTATCGCCACAGGTCGCCCCGCCGGAGCAGGCGATCCTTCGTCAATCCGTCCCAATCGTATCGGGCGAACAGAGGGCCGCCGCAGTCGCAGGTGTTGATCAGCTGGACCGCGTGGTGTTTCGAACACGCGGTGCATTCGAGGAACACGGGACGCACGGGCTCGGCATGGAGCGGGGGCGGATACGGTTTGGCCCTCGATGCCTTTATCGTCCCGACGCGTCTTCGTTGCGTTGCATGGGAACCGGCGCCTCCGCACTCGACCTTCGACGCGCCTATGACGGCATGGTCGACGCGATGCGCTCGCGGGAGAGGGTGCTCGTCGCCTTCTCCGGCGGCGTGGACAGCGGCCTGGTCGCCCGCGTCGCCCACGATGCCCTCGGGGACCGCGCGCTGGCGGTCCTCGCGGATGCCGAATCCCTCTCGCGGCGGGAGTTGGACGAAGCGACCTCCGAGGCCGCGGAGATCGGGATCCGCCTGCAGACGGTCGCGGTGTCCGAGCTCGCGAACCCCACGTATGTCGCGAACCCGACGAACCGATGCTACTTCTGCCGGACGGAATTGGGCGCGGCCTTGAAGCCGATCGCCGCGGAGACGGGCGCGCGCGCGATCGCGGACGGCGTGAACCTCTCCGACCTGGGCGACCACCGGCCGGGGATCCAGGCGATGAACGAGGCGGGGTTCTGGCATCCCTTGGTCGAGTTCGGGTTCCGGAAGGAGGACGTGCGGGCCCTCGCTCGGGAGCTGGGCCTCAGCTTCCATGCGAAGCCGAGCAACGCCTGCCTGTCCTCGCGGATCGCGTACGGGGAGGTGATCACGGTGGAAAAGCTGCGACGCGTGGAGGCCGCGGAGGACGCTGTCCGCAGCCTCGGGTTCCCGGTCGTCCGGGTCCGGGCTCACGAGGGCGTCGCGCGGATCGAGGTCCCGAAGGCGGACCTCGCGCGCCTGGTCGAGCCCGGGATGGCCGCGAAGGTCGCGGAGGCCGTCCGCGCCGCGGGGTTCGTGTACGTCACGGTCGACCTGCTCGGCTACCGCAGCGGCTCGATGAACGAGGGCCTGTGACCCGCGTCATGCTCCCGTCGATCCTCGGCGCTGAACCATTAAATATTACGCCGTTATCGACACATGTGGAGTCGGCTCGGACGGAGCCGGGGAGCGACCTGCGGTGGCGGCGAGCGTCGGCGTCATTCCGAGCCTCATCGTCGGCCTTCGGGAGGGGATCGAGGCCGCGCTTGTGATCGGCATCTTTCTCGGATACCTTTCGAAGATCGGCCGTACCGATCTCAAACGCCATGTGTACGCAGGCACCGTGGCCGCGGGCCTCCTCAGCGCGGTCATTGCCGGGATCCTGTTCTCCCTGACAATCGGCTTCTCCGGCGTCGGTGAGCAGCTCTTCGAGGGCGCGGCGATGCTCGTCGCGGTCGCCGTGATCACGTCCATGGTCCTGTGGATGATCAAGGCCTCCCGCAACATCAAGGCCCACGTTCAGCAACGGATCGATGCGGCGTTGGGCGAGCGCCGGGCCCTCGGCCTCGCTCTGCTCGCCTTCGTCGTCGTCCTCCGGGAAGGGATCGAGACCGCCTTGTTCGTGTTCGGCGTCGGGGAGTTGACCTCGCCGATCGAGGCGGTCATCGGGATTGGCCTCGGACTCCTCGTGGCCGGGATCATCGGGATCGGGATCGTCCGGGTTTCGTGGCGCTTGAACCTGAAACAGTTCTTCCGGGTGACCGGCGTGTTCCTCGTCGTCATCGCCGCCGGCCTGTTCGCCCACGCGGTCCACGAGCTCCAAGAGGCCTCCGGTTCCGGGTTCGGGGCGGCGCCCCTGTACGACCTCAGCGCCGTCTTCCCGCACGACGCATCGAATCCCGCGGGCTATCTCCTCCGGGGGATCATCGGATACAACGCGACGCCGACGGTCCTCGAAGGCGCCGCGTACCTTGCCTATTGGGTCGTCCTCGTCCTCGTCTATCTCGGGATCCGGTCCGGAAAAATCGCGGTCGTCGCGGATCCGCTGCGGCGCATGTGGCACGGGGTCCTGCGCCGGGGACGGAAGCCGAACGTCGCTCCGTGACCGAAACGGCGGCCCAGAGACCGGCTCGTCTCAGGGAGAAATCTTGATTGCCTTCGTCGGGCAGGCGGTCTCGCACGCCATGCAATCGATGCAGTCCGACTCCCGAATCATGTCGGACTTGTCCGTGCGGTACTTCTTCCACTCCCCGCTGTTGTGGTCCAAAGGACCGATGTCGTTCCCGGTCCCCTTCTTCCCCGGGGCGAGGAGCCACTCGAAGACGTCGACGGGGCATACGTCCATGCAGACGCCGTCCGCGACGCAGGCCTCGAAATCCACCGCAACGTGCAACCCGTGGATCCCCAGGGCCGTGGGATAGGGATTCCCGTCCGCGTCCTGCCGCGTGATTCCCTCGGCGAACACCTTGTGCTCGAAGTGGGTCCCGGTCTCCGGGTACTCGTCCGGCTTGTTCATGAAGTCGGGATCGATGGGCTTCGGTTCGTAGTCCACCTCGCGCGACATGCCACAGCTCCTGAAGGTCTCGTACCCGGCCGCGAACACGGCCGGGCGGTGGTTCGAATACACCCCCCCTTCTTGACCTTTCCGGTTTTATTCGCATCGCACCCGATTTCGTCGTGGAGTCGGGAGGGCCTGGAGCGTCGGCGGATGAACCGCAAACCTATTTCGCCGCTCCGCCGGTCCCCCGGACGTGAAGAGGCCTCGGGGCCCGCGGACTCGAGCCGTCCACGGTCCGCGACGCCCAGGACCCGGCCCCCTGGTGACCCCGATCGTGGCGAGTTCCACCTGGCGGCTATCGTCGGCGAAGGAGGGCGCGGACCTCGCGGTCGCCACCGCCCCCGAGGCGTACTATTCGCGGTGGGGCAATCCGACGGTCCGGGACCTCGAGGATGCGCTCGCAGACCTTGAGGGTGGGGCCCGCGCCCTGGCGACGGGGTCGGGGATGGGCGCGATCGCGTCCGCGATCCTGGCCTGCGTCGATGGGGGGACCCATGTCGTCGCGGGCGCGAGCCTCTATACGGCCACGACGGAAATCTTCAACCGACTGCTCCCCAGGTTCGGCGTCGAGACGACGTTCGTGGACCCTCGTCGGGCGGGCGCTTGGAAGGCCGCGGTCCGGCCCGAGACCCGGCTGGTCTACATCGAGACGCCCGCGAACCCGACGATGATGATCACGGATCTGCGAGAGGCGGTCGCCGCGGCGAAGTCCGTCCGTGCGACGACCCTCGCGGACAACACCTTCGCGTCGCCGATCCACCAGCGGCCGATCGAATTCGGGGTCGACGTCGTCCTTCATAGCGCAACGAAGTATCTGGGCGGCCACAGCGACGTGGTCGCCGGGGCCGTCATCACGCGGACGAAGGATCTGTTCGACCGCATCTGGTTCGTCTACAAGATGCTAGGGCCAACCTTGGGCCCCTTCGAGGCGTTCCTCGTCCGTCGAGGACTGAAGACGCTCCCCCTCCGGATGCAGGCTCAGACCGCGAGTGCCCAGGCCCTCGCCGAGTCCTTGGAGGGCCGTTCCGCCGTCCGCGTCGTCCACTATCCCGGCCTTCGGTCCTTCCCACAGCACGATCTCGCGCGGCGGCAGATGTCGGGTTTCGGCGCGATGCTGAGCTTCGAGCTGAAGGGCGGGTATCGCGCGGGGAAACGGTTCGTGGAGTCGGTCGAGGTCGCGACGCTCGCCGTGAGCCTCGGAGGGACGGAGACCCTGGTCCAGCATCCCGCGTCGATGACCCATGGACCCCTGACGGACGACGAGCGGCGCACGAGCGGGATTTCGGAAGGGCTCGTCCGGGTGAGCGTCGGGCTCGAGGATCCCGAAGACCTGATCGAGGACTTCGACCGATCCCTCCGCAAAGCGTCCCGCTGACCGAACGTCGAGGGGATGGAGGGACCGACTCGTCCTTTCAGGGGGCGACGCCGAGCTGTGCGGCGAGGGCCCGCAGCTCCGCCTCCTTGTCGCGGAGTTTCTGCTCCCGGTCCAGGAGCTCCATCGCCTTCTTCTGGATGATCTTCACGCGGTTCTCGACGTCCTTCTTCCATTCTTCCATCGCGGCGGACGAGGGCCCGCTCCCTTTGTCGATCTCGGTGAGCCGCGCCCGGAGCCGGTCTACCTCGGCCTGGAGTCGGCCCGCCCGGGTCTCCAGCTCCAATCGGTCCGCCTCGATCGCGCGCTCCTTCCCTTCGAGGATCTCCGCCCGCGTGTCGAGCGCCCGCTCCTCGTGTTCGACCGCGGCCTCCCGCTCCCGGAGCTTCTCCTCCTTGTCCAGGACGTCGAGCGCCTTCTTCTGGAGGAACCGGAGGTTCTTCGAGACCTCCGCCTGCATCCCTTCCGCTTGGACGCGCAGCTTCTCCGCGTCGCCCCTCGACGCGCCGGCTGCCCGCAGCTCCTCCTCGGCCCGGGCCCGCTGCGCCTCGATTTCCTGACGGGCCTTCTCGAGGCCCCTCAAGCCTTCCGCGAGCTGGCCTTCCCGACCCGCGAGCGAGGACTCGCGGCGCCCGAGCTCCGATTCGAGGGACCGCACCTTCTCCTCGCGGGCCATGAGATCCCGTTCCTTCTTCGTCAGGTCCTCCATCAGGTTGTCCGCCCGTTGGAGTTCCGTCGTCATCATGTGCTCCTTCTGAGCAGCCTCCGCGAGCTTCGCGTCCAGGATCGAGCTTCGCGTCTCGAGGTCCTTCTGACGGGCCGCGAGCTGCTGGCCGAGGGTGGCGAGCCGGGTCGTCTCGAGGTCGATCGTCCCCTTGCGGGTCCTCAGTTCCGTGGCCGCCGCGGTCGCCTGCTTCTCCGAGTCCACGAGTTTCGCGGACCGGACCTCCAGGTCCCGCGTCGCACTCGCGATCTCCGCTTCCTTGGCCGCCAACTTCTGCGATGCTTCCTGGAGGCGCGCGAGCGTCGCCTGAGCCTCGCGTTCCGACTTGTCCACTTCGGACCTCCGTCGCTCCAGCTGGGTGAGTTGGTTCGCGGCGTCGGCGACCTGTCGCTTCGCCGCCTTCTCTGCCTCGTCGGCGACGAGGGCCCGCCGCTGGGATTCCGCGATGATCCGCTCCGTCTGCTGGGCCTGCGCCGCGGTCGCGTCCCGGGTCGCCTCGAGCTGTTTCAGCTCCTCCGATCGCTTCACGGCCCAGGTCGACCTTTCCGACTCGAACGCCTGCCGCGCCCTGAGGAGGTCCGCCTCCATCGTCTTCAACTCGGCAAGGCGACCTTCGGAGCGGCTCCAGGCCGCTTCGGCCTCCGAAGCCTTCGCGCTCGCAGCCTTCGCCTGTGCTTCGAGCTTCGAGCGTTCGAGCTGGAGCTGGGTCGTCGCGGCCCGCAACGACCGTTCCCGCGCCTCGACGTCCTCGAGGCGCTGCGCGAGCTCCGCCGACCGGGATTCCACGGTCGCGGTGATCTGCCGCTTCTCGTTGCGGAACGCGGCTTGGAGGGCCTCCAACTGCTGGCGCTTCTCCCGTTCCTCGGCCTCGAACTTCTTGACCGTCTCGTCGAACTGGGAGGCCCGGGTGTTCAGGTCCCCCTCTCGGCGGACGAGACCCATCGCCTGGGCCGCCAACTCCGTCGTCCGGGACTCCGCCTGCCGTTCCTTCGACTCGAGTTCTCGAATCCGCGCGTCCACCTCTTCTTCTTCGGCCCGGAGCTCCGCCTCCCGCGCGGCCAAGGCCTTCTCTCGGATCGCCATCTCCTTCGCCTTCGCCCCGAGGGTGTCCTGGAGCACGGTCGAGTCGCGCTCGATCCGTTCCCGCTCCGCCCGGACCTCCGCCTCGCGGGCGGCGAGGGATTGCCGCATCGCCTCGGTCTCCGTCCGGACGCGGGCGGACTCCGCCTCGTACCGGTCCCTCAGTTGCTCGAGCTCGAGCTGCTGCGCCTCCAGCTGCTTCCCCGTCTCCTGGACCGTGGCGCGCTCGTGCTCCAACCGAGCGGCCTCGGACCGCAACGCTTCCTCCGTCGTGGCGATCTTCCCTTCGCGGTCCGTGAGTTCACGGGCCTTCTCGTCCAAGCGCTGGGACATCTTCTGGAGGTTCAGGTCGGCCTCGTGAATCCGTTCCGTCTGGGCGATCCGGTCCCGCTCGAATTCCATCCGCTTCGCATTGAGGTCCGCCTCGAGCGCGTTCAGCGTGTTCGTCCGCTTCGTGAGCTCGACCGCGTGGCGGGCGGCGTCCTCTCGGAGGGCGCGTTCCCGGGAACCGACCTCCATGGCTTCCTGTTCCACCTCTTGCTTCAGCCGCTCCCCCTCCGCCTTCAACTGAGCCGCCTGTCGGGAGGCCTCTTGGACCGCGGCCTCACGGCGGGTCAGCTCCTCCTTGTTCTGGGCGACCCACTCCAGGTCGGCCCGGACCTTCTCCTCCTGCTCCGCAGCCTTGGCCTCGCGGCGCTCGACGCGCATGACCCGATCCGACCACGAATCGCGGGCGGCCGCGGCCTCTTGTTCAAACGTTTCCTTCTGTTCCTTGAGCAGGGCCTGCTGGGATTCGAGGGTCGCCTGCCACGTCCGGAGTTCCTCCGCCCGCCGCGTCTCCTCCTCGCGGAGTCGCGCGGCCTTGCCATCGAGTTCCTTCGCGAGGGTCGCGAGTTCCTCCTTGCGGGCGCCTAAATCGGCGCGCTCCTTGTCCAACCGAGCGCCCTCGATTTCGACGGACTCCTCGCGGCCGGCGAGTTCCGCGATCCGTCGGGAATTGTCCTCGGCCTGGGACCGGACGGACTCCTCCTTTTCCAGGAGGGACTGTTCGCGGGCCTCGACCTCGATCTCCTTCGCGAGGATCGCCTGGTTCTTCTCGTTCCTCGACCGCTCGAACGTATCCCGGTCCGACGCGAGCCGCAACTGCTGTTCTCCAATCTCCTTGGCCTGGCCCGCGAGGTCCTCTTGGCGGCGCCGGAGTTCCTCTTCGTAATGGGCCGTGCGATCCTGGAATTCGTTCCGATCGGATTCGAAGGAGGCGCGGGCCTCCTCGATGACCACGCGGTCCTCCGATAGGGCGACCTCGCGGGCTTCGAGTTCCCGGAATCGGGACGCCAGCTCCGCCAACTGTGCGTCCGCGTCGGACTTTTCGTCCCGCGCCCTTGCTTCGGCCGCTTTCGCCGCGGCCTCTCGGCCGGCGAGCTCGGCCTCGAACGGCGCGAGGCGTCCCTCCCTCGCCACGAGTTCCTGAGCTTTCGCCGCCGCGTCCGCCTCGGCCTTCTCGACCTCGGCGACCCGCGCGTCCACGGATTGCTTGAATTCGAGGAGATCCCTCTGTTCCGTTTCGAAACGCTGACGGGCCGCGGCGAGCTCCTCGTTCCCGGTTCGGATCTGAGCCTCCCGCGCCTCGGCCGCTTCGATCCGCCCCTGGATTGCGGCGGCCTCGGAGGCCAGGCGGTCCTTCTCCGCCGCGAGGCGCTCCTCCTCCCGCGCGATCCCCCCCTTCCGCTCGTCCAACGCGGCCTCCGCGGACACCACCGCCGACTCCCGCGCCGCGAGGGACTCCGCCTTCGCAGCGAGCCTGGCCTCTTCCTCCCGAGCCTGCGCCTCGCGCGAATCGAAGCCCGCGCGCGTCGCTTCCACCTCGCGGGCCAGGACGTCCATCGCCTGCCGCTCTTCCAGGAGTCGGGACTCTCGGAGCTTGACGTCCGAGTCCGCGGCCGCGATCGCGGTCTGGTCAGCCTCGATCTTCGTCCGGACCCGATCGATCTCTTCCTGCGTCGCGCGGAGTTCGCCCGCGCGAGCCTCGAGCTCGGCCCGCTTCTGTTCCAGCTCGCGCGCCCTCGCATCGAGCTCGCCCTCCCGGGTGCGGGCCTCCGCCAGGCGCTCTTTCACCGCATCCGCGAACTTGTCCTGGACCTGGACGAGCATCTCCCGTGCGAACTCGACCTGCTCCAACGTCACCGGCCCGTACGCGAGGAGGACGACCGCCATGGCGTCGCCACGGACGGTCTGGCCGCGGTACTTCTCGACCTTGACGGGTTTCTCGACCGCGTCCAAGACGCCCGCCTGGACCGCTTGATCGTAGGTCACGCGGCACGACGGATCCAGGGTGAATTCCCTGAGCATTCGATTCTTCTCGTCCACGAGGAAGGCCTTCGCGGGCCTCCAGCGCGCGCGTTGCACCAGCATGGCAATCACCACAAAGACTCCGATCGGCGGGACCGCGAAGTACGAGGCCTGCCACCACGGCGAAACGAGGATCGCCCGCGCGGGACGGGAGGCCGTCGCGGCGCCGTCGGAAATCGTGACCGTGAAATCGGCCTGCGGGCGATCGCTCGGGAGGGCGATCGTCAGCGTGTGGCCGCTCACCGAGACGTACGGGCTGTCCGTCGTCACGGTGATCGAGGAGAGGGGCGTGTCGATGTCGCTGATGTACGGGGTCAGGTCGAAGGAAGCCGAGGTCCCGGGGTCGAGTCGGAACTCGGGGAGTGGGGCCAGGATCGGCGCGTCGTTCACGGGCCGCACGAGGACCACGAGGGGCGCTTCGACGAACGCGCCCGTCGGGTCGGTCGCCCGCACCCGCAAAGTCTCCGACCCCGACCAGTTCGCGGCCGCCCACAGGTCGACCGTCCCGTCCCCGTTGATTCGGAAGGCGACGTCCTGGGCTCCCAGGATGGAGAAGGTCAGCGGCTCCCCGTCGGCGTCGGAGAAGTGGGCCGTCACGTTGCCCGCGAGCGCGTTGAGGTCGATCGTGTCCTCGTCAAATGCGACGGAGGAGAAGGGAGCCGTGACGACGGGCGGATACGCGGACACCACGCGCACCGCCGCGGTCCCGGAAAAGGCGCCGGAGCTCGCCTGCACCGCGCCGGACGCGGGAGGCGCGCGGGCGCTGAACGTCACGGCGCTCCCCGAGGACGCGTTCAACGTGCCGACGCCTCCGAGGACCGACCAGGTGAAGCTCACGCCTCCAACCATGTTGTCCCAGGCGTCGAAGCCTTGCGCCGCGAAGGCCTGCGTGTCGAGGGCCCGGAGGCTCACGTTGCTCGGCGAGACCGCGATCCGCGCGAGGGGTCCCGGAGAGACGAGGACGGATCCGCTGAGCCCGCTCGCGGCGAGGTACGTCGCACGCAGACGGATCGTCTCCGCCTTCGTGTACGTCTGGGTCGTGAGGGTCGCGGTCCCTCCCGCGGAAATCGCCATCGTCGTCGTCCCGAGCGTGCCGCCTCCGGGCGTGACCCCGTCCGCGAGGCGAGCCGTCAGGGCCACGACGCCGGTCCAACCGGTCATCGTGAAATTCCCGGCGTCCTTCGCCGCCACGGTGACGGTGAAGGGACTCCCTGCGGTCGCAGCGGGCGAAACGGCCACGTAGAAGTGGTCGAGATTGTGCAGGAAGGTAAGCCGAATCTCGGTCAGGGTGGGAGAGACGAGGGGATCGGTCGTCGTCAGCGAGGCTCGGAAGCGAATCCGGCCGGAGGTCGTCGGCACGCCCGCGAGATTGGCGGGCGGCGAGACGGCGCTCCAGGTGGCCCCGGAGTCCAGGGAGTACTCGTACGCGATCGACTGCCCATTCGCCGCCTGGACCACGGTCAGGTTCCCCCATCCCGCGAGATCCGAGGGGACGAGATCGTTCGTCGTCAGCGTCCCCGCGGACAGGTAGCGGGACCACGACAGGTTGACGTCGCCCACGACGGGCGTGTGGTCCGGGAGCACGACCCCAAGCTCGAGCCGGAACTCGATGTACCCGGAGGCGGCGCCGATGGCCGAGCCGGTCGATGACGCGTACGGGACAGACCATCCGCTCCAGGTCCCATCGACGGGGCTGACGTTGCCCGTCCGGGTGCGGACCGTCACCGTCGTATCGGGATCGTGGGCGACTCGAACGTAGTCGACGTCCGTCGCGAGGGCGGTCCCGGACAATCCGTCCGCGGTGTAAAGGGCCAGCCGGACCTGCAGCGGGTATTCGAGGGCCGGGACGTAGGTGTCCTGCAGCGTCCAGGACGTCCCGTCCGAGCTCGTCGACGAGGTGAAGGTGTTCCCGGCCCGTTGGATCCGGACCCAGGCCGGGTTTGGGTTCCCGCTGTTCATGTCGACACGGGTGGTGGTCACGGCGTCGACCGTCGACCGAATCCTCCAGTTCACCGTGCCCGTCCCGAGCACGTATTGCTTTCCAACGTTGTACCAGTCGCGGGGACCGAGGAGGGCCATCAAGCCGGCCTTCTGCCCGTTCAAGGTGGGACTCGTGGTGAATTTCATCGTCGCGGTGAAGTTGCCGACGACCTCGTTCGCCAGCACGTTGCCTGTGAAGGTCGGACCGATGAGGTCGCACGCGGTGCACGAGACCACATGCAGGTGACCCGGCGTCGTCGTCCCGACATCGTACGTGGCCGGCGGATTCGTCCAGGTCCACTTCGGATCGAGGGACGCCCCGTTGAACTCATCGGTGATCAGGGAACGGTCAGTCCGGTTCCAGGAGATCGTCCCCCAATT
>DASQXV010000029.1:0-4098 GCA_035639595.1 Thermoplasmata archaeon
CCCGCGCGAGGTTTCCCGCGGTCCCGCCGAAGTACCGTTCGCGGTCCACGGTCTCGATGGACGTGTTCGGCCTCGGGAGGCGCGGGAGCGCGATGATCTGGTCCAGGACGACGTGCCCGAAGGCCGCGAGGTAATTCTTCACGTCTGGGCCACCAACGTCCGATGGACGTCCGAGAATCGGTCGAAGGGCGTGTAGGCGATGCCCTCCTCGTCGCACAGCCGCGCCAACTCGGCCTTCGCGAAGAGCAGGTCGGCCTCGACCGCGGGACACAGGTCCGAATGGCCGTCCCCGACGTACACCACTCGATGTCCCTGGGTCCGCAATTCGAACAGGCGCAGCAGTTTGCACGTGCCGCACAACGTGCAGGTCGCGTCGGCCCACGGGTACTCGATACGGACCCCGCGCTCCTCGAAGATGGCGCGGTTCGTCCGGACGGGGAGGGCGAGCCCCCACTTCTGCAACAGATAGTGGACGTAGACGTCCAGGCCCTCGCTGACGATCTCCAAGGGGATGCCTCGCCCCTGGCAAAAGGCGGCGAAGTCGCGGAAGGTCTCGTCCAGCTCGACCTTGGCGTCGACGAACCGGATCAAGTCGGCCTGCTTCACTCGGAGGAGGGCGACCTGCCGGGCGAGCGTCTCCCGGGTCCCGATCGCGCGGGCCCGGTGCTGCTCCTCGATCTCCCACCACGTCGCCGGTGCGAACTCCTCGAGGATCGCCTCGACGACGTCGGTCCGGGTGATCGTGCCGTCGAAGTCCGTCAGGACCGCGAGCTTGGTCGGCATCGAAGGCCCCTCGGACCCGGAGGGGTCACGTGCCTTCGCGCCACGAACCCAGGTACTCGCGCTGCGCCTTCGTGAGCCGGTCCGTATGGATCCCCGAGCTCTGGAGCTTCAGGCGGGCGACCTTGAGGTCGAGGCTCTCGGGGACCGGGTACACGCGCGGCTTCAGGTCCCCCGCATGCTCCGCTAGGTATCCCGCGGACGCCGCCTGGATCGCGAAGCTCATGTCCATGATCTCGACCGGGTGGCCTTGCCCGGCCGCGATGTTCACGAGCCGGCCTTCCGCGAGCAGGTGGATCCGCTTGCCGTTCGGCAGGACGTATTCGTCGACGAACTCGCGGACCTTCTTCTTCCCCTTCGCGAGCCGCTCCAGATCCGCCTTCGAGATCTCGTTGTCGAAGTGGCCCGCGTTCGCGAGGACGACCTGGTCCTTGAGCCCGGGGAAGTGGGCCGCGGTGACGATGTCCTTGCACCCGGTCGCGGACACGATGAAGTCCGCGATCCGCGAGGCGGTCCGCATGGGTTGGACCTCGAAACCATCCATGGCGGCCTCGATCGCCTTGACCGGATCGACCTCGGTCACGATTACGCGGGCCCCCATCCCGCGGGCCCGCATCGCGATCCCGCGGCCCGTCCATCCGTAGCCCGCGACGACGAACGTCTTGCCGGCGATCAGCAGGTTCGTCGCATTCATGATCCCGTCAATCGTGCTCTGCCCGGTCCCGTAGCGGTTGTCGAACAGGTGCTTCATCTGGGCATCGTTCACGTCGATGATCGGGAACCGCAGGGCGCCGTCCCGTTCCATCGCCCGCAGCCGGATCACGCCGGTCGTCGTCTCCTCGTTGCCCCCTCGGATGCCCGGGAGGAGGTCCGTTCGCTTCGTGTGCAGGATCGAGACCAGGTCGGCGCCGTCGTCGATCACGAGGTCCGGCTTCAGGTCGAGGACCTTGTGGAGGTTCGCGTAGTATTCCTCGTTCGTCTGCCACTTCTTCGCGTACACCTCGAGGTGGTACGCCTCGGCGAGGGCGGCGGCGACGCTGTCGTCCGTGGAGAGAGGATTGCAGGAGGCGAGGCGCACCTTCGCCCCCGCCTCCTGGAGGCTGAGGGCAAGGACCCCCGTCTTCGCCTCGACGTGGAGCGCCATGCCGATCCGCAGGCCCCGGAGGGTCTTCTTCCGCTTCAGTTCCTCTCGGATCGCCGCGAGGACCGGCATGTGGTCCCTCGCCCACTCGATCCGGCGGGCCCCGCGCTCCGCGAGTTCGGACATCACGCTGCCGATGCCTCGGGTTCGACTTCAGCCTTCCGGTGCGTTCCGAATGAACGGCCTACGTCCCCCCGTTCACCCGGCCGACGTCACGCCCGGGGGCTGCGTGAGCCTCCGCACCTTCCTCCGGCGCTTCTCGGAGGACGGCTCGGAGTCCGAACGGGGTCATTAAGGTCGTCACCACGCCGGTCAGGACGAGGATGGAGAAGAGCGTCGAGTCGATCAGGCCGAGCTCGAGCCCAATCGTCGCGACGACGAGTTCCATGGCCCCTCGTCCGTTCATCCCGATTCCGATCGCGAGGCCCAGTCGATGGGGCATGCGCGACCACCGGGCTCCGATGTAGCCGCCGAGGAGTTTGCTCGCGGATGCCACGCCCAGGACGGCGGCGACCAGGGTCACGTTTCCGAGGCTTCCGATCTGGAGGGCGAGGCCGATGAACGCGAAGAACACGGGGCCGAACAGCCCCAGGGTCATCGCCGAGGTCGCCGATCGCACGGCCTTCGCATCACGGTCCACGATGACGTGTTCCGAGAGGAGGAGGGTCCCGAAGAACGCTCCGACGACGAAGTGCAGGGAGAGGAGGTCCGCGAGGAAAGCGAATCCCAGGGCGACGAGGAAGGGCATGGCGAAGGCCGACTCCTTCGTCAGGAAGTGCCGCGAGGCTCGGAGGAGCCACGCCCCGAGGGCTCCATGGCGGACGCGGAACATCCGGTCGATGCTCAGGAGCGCGCCCACGAACACGCCGAATTTGAGCAACAGAACCACCGTGCTCCAGAGGTCGACGCCCGCAGGACCGTTGAGGTTCAGGAGCAGACCGATGCAGGAGAGGCCGGCGACGTCGCACAGAAGGGCGGCAGAGATCAGGCTCCGCCCGAGGGCGGTACGCAGGAGATCGAGTTCCGTCAAAATCCGCGCGAGCACAGGCACCGCGGTGAAGGCGAGGGCGATTCCGAGGAACATCGCCGACGTCCAGCCCAGGCCGATCATGCCGCCGAGGGCCGTGCCAGCCAGCATCGGGACCGTGAACGCTCCGACCGCGATGTAGATCCCGCTGTCCCGGATCGATCGCTTCACGTCCTCGAGAGTGAGCTCCAGGGCCGCCAGGTACACGAGGAAAAAGATCCCGAGGTTCGCGAGGAGGGTCATCGTCGCATCCGCCGCGAGGAGCCCTAGGACCGCGGGGCCCAACAGGACCCCCGCGAGGATCTCTCCGACGAGGGAGGGGAGTTTTGCCCGGGCGACCACCTCGCCGAGGAACCGCGCCGTGGCGAGCAGGATGAGGAGACTGAGAAGGATATCCATCGGGCGTGGCAAGGAGCCCCGGCCGCAGGATAAGAGGACGGTCGCCGGTATCCGACCTGATTCCCTCACATGAGAACGGCGGGCGTCCGCGCGAGGCGCCAGCTTTTCATTGGAGGTCCGCCATCCTGGGACGGAAACCTGACCATGGCCTTGAAGGACAAGCTCCGGATCGGATGCAGCGGCTGGGGGTACGACGACTGGCTTGGCGGCTTCTATCCGAAGGAGACGCCGAAGTCCGCGTACCTGAAGCTCTACTCCAGCGTCTTCGACTGCGTCGAAGTCGATTCCTCCTTCTACCGGAACCCCGGCCCGGCCGCGACGAAAGGATGGTACAAGACCACGCCGCCCGGGTTCCTCTTCACGATGAAGATGCCGCGGCGGATCACCCATGAGAGGAAGCTCAAGGACGTCGCGGAGAGCCTGGGCTGGTTCTACGCGTCGGCGAAGGAGCTGCGGGAGAAGGCCGGGCCCCTCGTCGCCCAGCTCCCTCCCTCGATCAAGTTCGACTCCCACTGGGCCCTCATGAAGGACTTCGTGAAGGCCTTCGACATGAAGTACCCGCACGCGATCGAGTTCCGACACAAGTCGTGGTTCCGAGAGGACGTCTACGCCCTCCTCCGAGACCGGAACGTCGCCATGGTCTGGACGGAGAACCAGTACCTCCGGAGCCCGACGGACGTCACCGCGGACTACCTCTACCTGAGGATGGTCGGGGACCGCGAGATCACGGAATTCAAGGAGACCCAGAAGG
>DASQXV010000030.1:0-23470 GCA_035639595.1 Thermoplasmata archaeon
GTCCCCGGGGTCTTCGAGATCCCCCTGGCCGTCCAACGACTCCTGGAGCGCGCGGACGTGGACGCGGCGGTCGCGATCGGGGCCGTGATTAAGGGGGAGACCCTCCACGATGAGGCCCTGATGGCGGCGGCGCCGCGGGCCCTCCTCGAGGTCGAGCTCCGGGCGGGCAAGCCGGTCGGTCTCGGGATCACCGGCCCGGGGATGACGGACGAGCAGGCCGCCGCGCGTGTGGATAAGGGCGCGGAGGCGGTCGACGCGGCCCTCGCGATGCACGAAATCCTCCAGGGACTTGGGCCGCGGTCTTGAGACTCACGCCGCAAGGTTTAATCCCGCGACCCCGCCATCCCTCTGGCTCGAGGCCCTCCATGGTGGACGCCAGCGCGCTCGAATCCGTCCTGAAGGAGATCGAGCGCTCGGAGGGGGTCCACGAGGCCATGCTCGTGTCCCTCGCGGGCACGTACCTCGCGGGCTCGTACCCCAAAGGCGTCCACGTGGACACGTTCGGCTCGATGTTCGCGGTCTTGATCGGCTCCGCGGAGACCGTCACGGCCGAGCTGAGGGACACCCTCGAGGGCGTGGTCATCCGATCGAAACAGAGCCAATACCTGATCGTCCACGGAGGCCGGAAGGCCCTCCTCGTCATGCGTCTCCCGATGGGGGCCGACCCGCTGCGCGTGAAAAACGCGGTCGAGAAGTACGTCCCGCGGCTCGATGAGCACCTGTAGCCTAGATCCGGCGCATCCCGCGGAGGAGCCATTCTCCGACGCACTTGGACACGTACCGCGCCGTCGCCGCGGCGCCTCGGTCGATTCCCTTCGCCGATGTACGTCCCTGGCCGAGGGCCTGCAGCACGTCGTCGGCCGGAAGGAGGCCACCCTCCAGGACGGTCGCGGCCCTGCCGACTTCGTCGAGGAAGTGGCTGTCGCTCCCTCCCGTCTGCCCGACCCCCCGGGCGCGGGCCGCCTCCCCGGCGCGCCGGTTGCCCCGCCGAAGGGTGCGGCTGTTGCACGTCTCGAACGCCTGGAACGAGGCCTCGAAGAGGGCGGGCTCCCCGAGGCCGGACCAGAAGCGGTACGGATGGGCCGCGACGGCCACCCCTCCGAGGGCGACGATCCGCTCGACGGTCTCCGCGACGGAGAGGTCCCGAGGGACCGCCTGCCGGACGCCGTACCCGAGGACATGGCCTGACCGGGTGGACACCTCGATCGCGGGGATGACCACGAAATCCCGCCCCGCCGCGGCTTCGGCCCCTCGGATCCCTCCGACGGAGTTGTGGTCCGTCACGGCGAGTCCCGAGAGGCCGCTCTTCCGGGCGTGGGCAACGAGTTCTGCGGGCGCGACCCGCGAATCGGGGGAATACTGCGTGTGGTTGTGGAGGTCCAGGAGCACGGAGCCGTGAAGAACGGGACGGAGTCGTTTAAAGGCTTGTCGAGGGCGATTTGCCGTCGGGACCGCGGCCGCTCAATGGACCCATGTCCCCTCTTTCAACCCCTTATCGACCCGGATCGCGGTCCCACTCGCCACTAGGGTCACTCGGACCTCCCCCTCCTTGCCGAGGAAGAGCGCGGTCCCTCCGGGACCGACCTGGAACTTGTACTTCTGGAACTCCGAGAAGGGAAGCAGGGGCGCCCCCTTCGTGCCGAGGACCTGCGTCCCGATCGTCGCGTCGTCCGGCGGAACGAGCAGACCGACGGTCTTGTCGTCCTCCGCGGCGAGCAGCATGCCGCGGCTCTCGACGCCCCGGAGCTTCGCGGGTTCGAGGTTCGCCAGGAGGACGACGGCCCTCCCGCGGAGCTGGTCGATGGAGTAGTCCTTCCTGATTCCGGCGACGACCTGCCGCCGTTCGTCCCCCAGGTCCACCTGGAGCACGTACAGCTTGTCCGCATTCGGATGCTCCCGGGCGTCCACGATTTTCGCGACGCGGACGTCGAAGGGATTGGCCGGGTCCTCCGGGGAGGTCTCCAATTCGATCTTGGAGAAGAGGGGTCTGCCCACCCGGAGCTTCTGTCCCGGCGGGAGGTCGTCGAGCACCGCCTCCCACGTTTGGGCATGCACATCGGAATCGTAGCCGAGGGCCTGCCATAGCCTCGTCGAGCTGAACGGCAGGAACGGGGCCATGAGGAGGGCGAGGGAGCGGGCCACGCGGAGGGCGACGTGCAACGCGGTGGCGCAGGCCGCGCGGTCTTTCGTCAGGAGGGCCCACGGGGCCTTCTGGTCGAAGTACTGGTTCCCGAGGCGGGCGAGCTGGATCGCCTCCTTCAGGGCGTCCTTCAGATGTACGTACTCGAGGTTCTGTCCCACCTTGGTCCACTGCCCTTCGATCGCCCGCACTATCGCCT
Organism: Thermoplasmata archaeon; assembly: GCA_035639595.1. Lineage (GTDB taxonomy): Archaea > Thermoplasmatota > Thermoplasmata > RBG-16-68-12 > RBG-16-68-12 > RBG-16-68-12. The sequence continues at coordinate 2,340 of DASQXV010000030.1, forward strand.
TGTCCGCCGGGTCGAGGAAACCCGCCTCGGGGACCTGATGGTTGAAGTTCTTGTCCGCGAAGGTCAGGGCCCGGTGGACGAAGTTCCCGTAGACCGCGAGCAGCTCGTTGTTGTTCCGCCGTTCGAAGTCCTCCCACTCGAAGTCCGTGTCCTTCGTCTCGGGCATCGTCGCGATTCCATAGTATCGGAGCTGGTCCGGGTCGAAGCGCTCGAGGAGGTCAGGGAGCCAGATTCCGCGGCCGCGTCCGGTGCTCATCCGTTCTCCGGAGAAATTCAGGTACTGGGTCGCGGGGATGTCGTAGGGGAGGGTGAGCTTCCCGTCGTAACCCATGAGGATTGCGGGCCAGAACAGGGTGTGGAACACGATGTTGTCCTTCCCGACGAAGTACAGCTGGCGCGCCGCGGGGTCGTACCAGAAGTCCTTCCATCCGTCGGGACGTCCCGACCGCCGATACCACTCTTTCGTCGCGGTGAGGTATCCCATCACGGCCTCGAACCAGACGTAGATCCGCTTCGACTCGTAGCCGGGGACCGGCACCTCGATTCCCCAGTCGAGGTCTCGCGTGATGGGGCGGTCTTTCAATCCTTCCTCGAGCCAGCTCCGGGCGAACGTCACGACCGGAAGCCGCCAGTGCTCCTTGTCGTCCGCGATCCACCGTTTGAGGGGCGCCTCGAAGGCGCTGAATCGGAAGAAGAAATGGGAGGTCTCCCGCCGTTCCGGCGGCGTCCCGTGGGTCCGGCACCGCGGGTTGATCAAGTCGAATGGGTCCCACAGGTGACCGCAGTTGTCGCACTGGTCCCCCCGTGCCCGCTCGAAGCCGCAGTTCGGGCAGGTGCCCTCCACGTAGCGGTCCGGGAGGAAATGGTTCCCCGCGCGGCAGAAGGGCGAGATCATGTTCGCCTCGTACACGTGGCCTTTGTCCTTGAGCCCAATGAAGATCTCCTGGACCCATTTCTTGTGATGCGGATCCGCGGTGTTCCAGTAGAGGTCGTACCTCACGCCGAGCTGCTCGATGTTTTTCGCGTGCAATGCGTGGTACCGCTCCGCGATGACGCTCGGCGCTACACCCTCTTCTTCGGCTCGGACCATCGTAGGCGTCCCGTGCATGTCGCTCCCGCCCACCATGAGGACCTCATCGCCCTTCATCCGATGGTAGCGGGCGACGACGTCCGCCGGGATGAAAGTCGAGACCGCGTGGCCGAGGTGCCGCGGCCCGGAGGCGTACGGCCACGCGACGCACACCAGAATTTTCGCCATGTCCCGCGGGCGCACGCACGAGCCGGCCTTAAAGGATTCGCGACGGAGGACCGTGCCTTGCCATGAGGCGCGAACTCTTTCTTGATAATCAGACCCGATTAGTTTTGACGAATCTCTATTGGACACGGACGGCGTTGCCCCAGGCGGTCCCATGGGACGAGCTCTCACCCTGACCCAAGCCCGCGTCAACGCGGAGCCCAAGCCGCGGGAATTCGATCGGATGATGAAATCCCTCAGCGCGGTCCCCCAGGTCCTCTGTTGGAGGTGTCGGAAGCTCACGCCCTTCGAGGTGGACCAATGCGAACATTGTGGGTCCCCGTTCGCGGGGAGCACCGGCGGAGCGTATGCGTCGAGTCGCTTCGTGAGGGAGGAACCGTCCCCGCCCGCAAAGGCTTCGGGCCGACGCATGCGGTCGCTCGCCGAGATCGTCGAGGACTTGCGTCGCATTCGAGAGTTGTCCGAATCGTCCCGGAACGTGTCCCGGAAACCGTCCCGGCGCCCGCAGGGCTTCCTGTACCGGTACCAATGCCCCGAATGCGCGCGCTACGTGTCGGAGGAGGCCACCGCATGCGTGTGCGGCGTCCGCTTTGCGGTGACGTTCGAGTGCCCGGAGTGCGCGTCGAGCGTGCCCTTCGGTCGAGATGCCTGCCCCGTGTGCCGCGTAGACTTCCGATCGGCGGGGCTCTCTTCCGGGCATACGTACATGTGTCCCCGGTGCGGTGCCCATGTGTCCGCCGACGCCCCACGATGTTCGTGCGGAGCCCGATTTCTGGACTGAGCCGAACGAGTATCAGCCTTGAGAATCGGCTGAAAAATTCCTTATCGTCGCAACTCGTCGATTCCTCCGTCGACGGGCCCATGTCCGTCGAAAGGAAGCTTTCCGTCGATGAAATCGAAACGCCCACGGATCTCGAACCGGAAGACGTACTACCTGGTCCTCTGGTGGATGTCCCAGACGCCGTACGCGGCGATCTTCGAGAACGAGGTGGCGGCCCAGGCAGCGGCGAACGTCCGGAACGCGTTGATGGTGACGATCTCCGGCCGAGAGGCGAAGGTCGAGAAGGTCCTCGACTGGTACCGCCGCGACGAACACGGGAAGCCGATGCCGGCGGAGTGGCGCGACCTCGTTGGGCAGATCCACGTCCCCTGGCTTGCGAAGCCCAAGCCCACCCTTTGAACCGAGGGCTCCCAACCCCACGACATCGACGCGGCCCTCGGCCCGTCGGCGGGACTCATCTATCAAATCGGATACAGAGGAAGAAACGACTATAATCTGGCCCGCAGGACGGGGCGGTCTCGATGGAACCTTTCCAGGACCAGCTCGCGGAGTGTCCTACGTGCAAGGCCATCGTGCCCTTGGACGCGACGGAGTGCCCACGGTGCGGGGAACTGTTCGAGCAAACGGCCCCTCCGGAGGCGCCGCCCACGGGGTCCCGGAACTCCGATGAGGCTGCCGACACCGTTGAATCCGACGCCCTTGAATCCGCCGAGGCGAAGCATGGGGTCCGAGAGAAGTTCCTCTTCTACGCGGGGATCTTCCTGATCCTCATGGGCGGCCCGGGCATCGCGCTCGGCTCCTGGCTCCACGATACCCTTCGGATCGGCGTGGGCGAGTTCCGAGCGTTCGACGTGTTCGGACCGTGGAACCGGCTCGTGACGGCGATCGGCCTGATCGTCCTGATCATCGGCATCGTCTTCCTGATCCTCAGCCTGCGGTTCTCCCGCCCTTCGGATGTCGAAAAGGACCTGAACGCCCTCCGCGAGTCGTAGGAGATCGGCGCCCGCCGACCGTTCGCCTATACGGTTATATTCCTCCCGACGTTTCTGTTCCCTAAGGGAGAGGGACGTCGTGATGGGTGAGGTGAAAGGATGAGCAAACTCGATGAGGTGGGGAGAGCGGTGCAGCGACTGAAGCCCAGGAGGCTGCTGCCACTGGTGGTCATCGGCGTCGTGCTGATGATCGTCATCGTGGCGGTGCTCGTGGGTGGGTTCCGAAATGTGCCGGCGGGACATAAGGGCGTCGTCTTAGCGAGTCCGTCGGGTCCGAGCCGGGAGGAAATCAACGAGGGGTGGTCTTGGAGTCTCGGGTACCTTGTCAGCGACGTTCGGGTCGTCCGGTGGAACACCCAAACCCGCGACATGATTGGGGCCGAGGGTACGGGCCTGACGGTTCGATCGAGCGACAACCTGAACATCCTGGTGGACGAGAGTCTCGTGTTCCACCTTCAGCCGGATAAGGTGGCCGACATCTACATCGACTACGGCAACGTGTACGAGATCCTCGACCGATACCTGCGAAACGTGCCCCGCGACGTGGCGAGCAACTTCACCGGAGAGTATATTGGTGGGATCGGTCGCGTGGTCATCCAGGAGGAGATCCTCCGAAAGGTTTCGACCGCCCTCGGGGCCTACCACGTCGTCGTGGAGGACTTCCTCCTGCGATCCGTCGATTTGCCCGATACGGTCGACAAGGCCATCGAAGAGAAGCTGGCGGCTCAGCAGGCCGTCGTGACGGCCGAACTCCAGCGACAGGCCGTCGTCATCAAGGCTTTGGGCGAGGCCCAGGCCATGATCATCGCGGCTCGGGCGGAGGCGAATGCCACCGTCATTCGTGCGAATGGGACAGCGGCTGCCATTGAGACCATCATTACGCAGCTTCGCATCAGCGACCCGAACCTGACGAACGCCACGTGGGCGTACCTCACGATGCTCTACATCGATGCCATCAAGACGAACCCGAATACCGTGTTCGTCATCGTCGGGCAAAGCGGAAACCCCATCATCATCAATCCCAGGCCCTGACGAGGAGTGCGTGCGGGCGCGGCCGGCCTAGGCCACAGGCCTAAGGGGTTAGCCGTCCAGCGACGCGGCTCCATCCGAGGTTCCCGTCACGGACAGCCACACAACGGCGAATCTCTCGGCCCTCAACGGCCCGGGCGGGAACGCCTCGGCGGGAACGCGGGACCTCGGCCAAGCCTACTATATCGTTATATACCGCAAACACCGATTCAAACGAAGGCAGCGCGGAGGGTCGCTGCATGGAGTGAGGAATGTCGTATTCGGGGGCTGGCGCTCGACCGGCCAATGTGCCGGTTGAGGAAGGCAAGGTGTACGACGCCAAAATTGAGGATATCGGACGGGAAGGCGATGGACTCGCGCGGATCCAGAACTTCGTCGTGTTCGTCCCCGGGACGAAGGTCGGAGACGAGGTGAAGGTCCGGATCACGAAAGTCCACCGCCGCATGGCCTTCGGAGAAGTCGTCCGCGAGTGATCCGGGACGATCGCGGGGAGTCCGGGATCGGAACGCTCAGCGGATAGCTTGGCGTCTCCCGGTTCGAACCTCGATGACGTTCGATCCCCGTGGGTTCCGGCCTGCCGCGAGCCATCGGTTCGGAGAATGGCTAACGGATTCCGCGGCCTGATGGCCCGCCGCGCGATGTCGGCCCGCGGTGCGGTGGCGTGCATGGCCCCTTGGAATAGGCGGGCTCGGCGGGCGAAGGGAGTCGCGACCGACGGTTGGCGGTCGGTCCAAGCCGGATGGGCCGCGATCGGCTTGGTCGGCCTGACGATGGCCACGTTCGGTCCGTTCTTCCACATCGCGCTGGCCTACGCCCTGCTCGCCGGGGCCTTCGGCGCGGCGGTCTGCTCCCTGCGGTGGGCGGATCGAGTGGCGCACGCCGAGACCGTCCCGGGGCTTGGGCGGCGAGACGCGCATCGCGGGCAGGTCCTCAGCGGGATTGCGCTCCTCTTGATCTTCTATTACACCGGCGCGTGGGTGCTCCTCGTCGTCCTCTTTCCGATCGCCCTCGTCGTCGGCCTGATCGGCTGGTCGGTCCATCTGAGCCGGGTCCAGCGGTCCTGCGTGCGTCCGGATGTGGGACCATGAGGGGCCGCCCCGTCCTCCTGGTGATCGCGCTCGTCCTGCCCGCCCTCCTCTTGTCCATGGGTCATGGGGCGGCGTTCTGCGAGATCCTCGAGCCGCCGTCGCCCCTGCCGACCCAGGTCAACGGGACCCAGGTTGAAATTCAATTGACGGACGGATTCGCACGAGTCGTGATCATCAAGGAATTCTACAATCCGAGTGAGGAGTCCAAGCAGGGTCAGGTGTTCTTCCCCCTGGAAAAGGGCCATGAGCTGATCACCGACCTCCGATTGAAGATCGGGAACGTCGTCTACAATTCCTCGTCCGGGGACCGCGGAGGCGCGCTCGACAACTTCCTCGAGGCGGTCCAGAAAGGGCAAGACGCTGCCCTGGTCCAATACGATCCGCCCCGGGACGTGTACTGGATCGCGGTGACGATCCCGCCGCACGAGGCCCGCACGACGATCACGACGCTCGAGATGCCCCTGACCCGGCGGGATGGCTTCTACGACTACCACTACCGGCTTTCCGTGGACGCCCGAGACAGCGTCGCGTACCTTCGGGTCCACGTCCGGCTCGAGACGGCGGCTCCGCTCCACGTGCACCTCGCGAGCCATCCCGGTGTCCCGATCCTGCGATCGGGCGACCGGGTCGCGGACGTCTACCTGAACGATAGCGCGGCGGTCCAAGGCCGCGACCTCCACGTCCACTTCGGGTCCCTCGGACCCGCCGTCTCCCAGTTCGTGGACGCGGATGGGTCGCGCTACATCCGGTACGCGATCGGGGCCAACGATCCTTTGTTCCGGTCCTCCCTCGCGCCCCTCCCGCGGTCTCTCCTCGTGGCCCTCGACGCGTCGGCCAGCATGGAACGGAACGGACGCTGGGCCGTGGCCCGAGACGCCGTCCGACAGCTCCTCGCGGATCTCCGGCCCGGGGAGAGCCTGGGCCTGGTCGTCTTTGGCGGCCCCACCGTCCGCACCTTTGCGCCCGGGCTGCGGGAGCCGACGCCGGACGTGAGATCGGAGATCGAGGGATTCCTCGACGCGGTGGACCCGCGCGGGAGCACGAGCTTCGCGGCGGTGATCCCCACGATGGATGGATGGGCGAGGGAGGCCGCGGCGCGGAGGGCGCAGCCGGTCTTCGTCCTCGTCTCCGACGGTCGGCCGACCCGCGGCGACGTCGGCCTCGACCTCGAACGGGCGTACTCTCGAATCGCGGTGGACCGGGCGCTCCCGATCTTCGCCCTGGCCGTCCGTCCCTCCGATCACTCCGACGAGAACCTCCTGCGAAACCTGAGCCACTTCCAGGGGGGAGACCTGTTCACGATCTCCGGAGTCGACGCGGGAGCGGCGACGGCCGCGCTCCTCGCATCGATCCGCGTCCCGGTCCTGCCGGGCATCCTCGCGGACCTGCCCGGAACTCCGGACCCGGAATACGCGAATCCGAATCCGCAACTCCTCATCGAGGGAGGCGAAGCCTTAATCCTCGCGAAGGCGAGCGGCCGCGCGGAAGACCCGATTGCGTTCCACCTCGGTTGGGGTGGGCCGGAGTCTTCCGGTTCGACGGGAGGCACCTTTGAGGGGTCGACGGTCCCCGTGCAACCCTTGCTCCGTCGGGAATGGATCCTCCTGCGCGTTCACGAGATGCTGAGGACCTTGCGGGCTCACGAGGATCCGGGACTCGTCGAAGGCCTGAAGTCGTTCGCGACCGCGAACCGCATTGTGACCCCGTACACGTCCCTCCTCGTCACGATCCCGGCCGCCGAATCAGGAGCCCCCGCTGGGACTCAAGCCGGATCCTACGAGTCGGGGTCCCTCTTCGGGGGCCTCATCGCAGCGCCGGCGGCCCCCGCTGCGGGATTTTCCCGGGCCAGCTCCTCCCGAGGGCCCTTTTCGCCGCTCGAGGAGGAGAGCCGACGGTCCGAGGCCCTCCGGCGCGACGTGTCGAATCCGATCCTCGCGGACGGAGAGGTCGATCGCTGGGTGTCCGACTCGTCGCCTGAGGGGTCGCACATCGGCCCGGCGGGTGGGGTCGTTCGCTTCGACGGGACGTACGTGCGGGTGTTCGAGGTCGGAGACGAACTCGTCGGGGTCTTCCGCGAGGGAGCGTTCCCGACGCCGCTCGTGGCGAACGGCGTAGGAATCGCCCTTGCGCTTACATCCGTCGTTGCGGGCCTGCTGGTCCGGCGCCGCCGGCCCGAGTGACCTCGGCCTGCGCCGGGAAGTCCGGCGGACGTCCGTCGGACGCCCGGCGGAGCGTCCCTCCGACGTCGCGAGGAGGACCGGATTTCGAGGACCGTCGAATCGCGAGGAGGACCGGATTTCGAGGACCGTCGAATAATCTCCTTATATATGGCGGCCCCCAATAAAGACCGGAGTTGTTCTCCTTGTCCCGCGTCCGTTCCCGTGCGATAGCCATCGCCTCGTCCGCCGCGTTCGCCCTCGTCCTCGCCTCGACCTTCGCCGTCGCGCAAGGAGTCGATTCCGACCAGGATGGGGTCCCCGACAACCTGGAGGATGCGACCCAACGGACGGTTGCCGTCTCCTCGGCCGGGGACGAGTTCAACGTGTCGAGCCACCTCGGCACCGGGAGCATCCAGGACCAATTCGAGTTCTGGTATTGGGCGGGACACTTCGGCGTCTGGTACGGCGTATGGGACGGCGCGAGCATCACGTACAACGTCGAGCTGCGGAACCTCATCGAGTGGCGGGATCAAGACGGGAACGGGCGGATGGACCCGTCGGAAATCCTCGGCGCGATTCCCTTGAGCACGTCGGCGTTCGGCGGCGTCGCGGTGGTCCGCGCGGAGAAGAGGGATCCGGACGGCGGCCACGTCTACAACTTCGTCGTGAACGGCAAGGACGGAAGGGTCTCCCTCAACGTCACGGTCGCCCAGCGGTTCACGCGCCTCGACGGCGTCACCCTGACCCCGATGGAGGCCCGGATGGACGTCCTCGTCCGGCCCAACCTCTCGGATCCGAGCCGGAGCGTCGCCCTCGAACTCCGCTTCCAGACGGGCCGTCACGACGTCGTCACGTTCGAGAACCGGAGCTGGGATGAGCAGAACCGATTCGCCCCGGGCGAGCACGCGATCAACGTGACCGAGACGGACCAAGGCCGCAGCGCCTCCGCGTTCCTCTCCTGGGCAAACGATGCGAGCGACTCCGGGCAGTCCGTGGCGGTCGACTCCATACCCTCGGCCCGGGCACCCGAGGACTACAACCTGACCTTGGCCTATCCGCGCGGGTCCACGCAGACGGGGTCCATCGTGCACCAGATGGCGTTCGGCATCCGGAGCGTCGCCTTCGAATCGATCGAGAGCGCGACGCCCCCGCCGCCCCCGCTCCAACCCGACCTCTACTTGTTCACGGCCACGTTCGCGACCGTCGCCGCCCTCGTCGCGGCCACCGTCCTCCTCTCGAACCGTCGTCGTGTCCGGAGCGAGCAGGAAGGTCGGAAACCTTAACGCCAACGCCCTTTACCGTCCTCGCTGGTCCACATGGTGGCCATCGAGAACGTCCTGCTCGCGGCGGAATCCGTTTTTGCACTTGCTTTGACCGTCATCGCGGTCCTGGCGTTTCGCCGGAGCCGCGATCCCCACCTGGTCTTCCTCGCGGTCGCCTTCGGCGTCTTCTTTCTGAAGGGCCTTCTGCTGACCTACCTTTTCTTCATGAACACAATCGGCCTGAACGGGTTCTTCCTCCTCTCGGGGTTCCTCGATCTCGCGATCCTCGCCCTGTTCTACGGGTTCACCCTGAGGCGCTGACCGTCGCGTGGGTTCCATGGACGAGGGAATACTGGCGGTCAAGACCCGCAAGGACCTCTACGATTTCGTCCGGAAGAATCCGGGCTTCCATCTGCGGGAGATCTCGCGCTCGCTGGATCTGTCGATCACCCTCGCGGACTACCACCTGCGGTTCCTCGAGCGGCACGAGCTCATCACGTCGTCCATGGATGGGGAGTACAAGCGCTTCTATCCACGGTCCCTGCCGGGTCAGGCGGACCTCCGGCCTGCCTTGACGGAGCAGGAGCGCCAGGTCCTCGGTTTCCTTCGGCAAGCCGTGCCCCTGCGGGTGGTCAACTTCCTGATGGAGCGGGAGGCCGCGACGCACAAAGAGATGCTCGAGCAGGTGCCCGTCTCCCCGTCGACCCTGTCCCATCACCTGAAGAAGATGCAGAGGGCGGGGGTCATCGACCGGTCGGACCCCGGGGAACGCGGGTACCGGATCGTGGACCCGAAGGGGGTCGCGAGGCTCATGGCGACGTATGAACTGGCCTCCGCGGACCAGATCGACACGTTCATCCGCGTCTGGGGCGAGTTCCGCCTTTGAGGAGCGGCCGGAGGGCCCGAAGGCCCGAACCAGGACGTCAGAGGATGCCGCCGAGTTCGCCCGCGAGCCATTCGAGGAATTCCCGGTCGACGGGCCCGAAGGCGTCCAATTGATCCGAGTCAATATCGATCTCGGCGATGGCGGCCCCGCCTCGAAGGATCGGGACGACGATCTCGGCCTTCGTGTTGATGAAGCACTGCAGGTACCTCGGGTCCGCGTTCACGTCGCCGACGATGATCGTGGCCTTCTCCGAAACCGCGGCCCCGCAGATTCCCTGCCCCACGGGGATCCGGTTGTGCTGGGTTGCCGATGGGCCGGACCAGGAGGCCAGGACCAATTCCGGTCCCTCGACGACATAGATGCCGACCCACGTGTAATGAGGGATCTTGCGAAGCTCGCGACACACGAAGTCGGTGATCGCCTTCCGTTGGCTGCCGGAATGGACGATCTTCTGGAGGCGTGTCGCGACGTCATCGTAGGACACCTTGCCCTTCTCCCCGGCCATGACCTCGCCGAACTTCCCCACGCCCTTCACGACACCGCTCCGGCGCATCGAACGGGCGGACCGGCCATAAGCCTTGCGGCCTCCGGCGGCCGCTCGCGCGACCGGCCCGGGACACGTCCCATCGGGGTGTGCCGCGAGGGGGGTGGAGGTCAGGTCGGAACAACGTCCCCCTCGGGTTGATATACCCGCGCGAGGCCTCGTCGGACGGAAGCCCCCTTGGAGGCGTTCCGAGTGCCATCCAATGGGAGGGGCGGTTATGCGCGTTTTTCGTCAGCAGGCGCCGACTGTTTCGTACGTCGTATGGACGATGCCAGACGGATTCGAAAAGCGTTTTATAGACTCGAGTCGTTATCGCCTTTGCTTAGACAAGCATCCCTCCACAACGAGGCCGTTCAGGATTCCTGGACGGCCCTTTATTTTCGTTCGTCGTGTGCGGGCGGGAGTCCCGCGATGCCTTTCGTGTCGATCCTCACGCGGCGTCCCTCGACCCGTAGGCGGCCTTCCGCGAAAAGGCGCACCGCGAGAGGGAGGAGGAGGTGCTCCTGTTCGAGGATCCGCGCGGCGAGCGTCTCCTCCGTGTCCTCGTCGAGGACGGGCACGGCCCTCTGCAGGACGATCGGGCCGCCGTCGAGGGAGGCGTCGACGAAGTGGATCGTGCATCCCGAGACCTTCACGCCCGCCGCGAGCGCGTCCCGATGGGCGTGGGCTCCCGGGAACGCCGGCAGTAGGGACGGGTGGATGTTCAGGATCTTCATGGGGAATTGGCCGATGAACGTGTTCGACACGAGGCGCATGAAGCCCGCGAAGACGACGAGGTCCACCCTCCTTTCCTTGAGGACCTTCACGACCTCGCGCTCGAACGCGGCCCGATCCTTTCCGAAGGGTCGGTGGTCGATCACGACGACCGGGATGCCCGCACGCTTCGCCCGCTCCACGACCGGGGCGCCGGGCACGTTGCAGACGAGCACCGCCAGCTCGATATCGAGATCGCCTCGGTCCCGCGCGTCGACGAGGCTCTGGAAATCGGTTCCCCTCCCGGAGGCGAGGACGCCGACCCGGATTCGCGGCATGCCGAGCCTCAGTGCTTGAAAAGCCGGAGGTTCGTGAAGACCATCGCCATCCCGTGCTCATCCGCGGCCGCGATGACCTCGGCGTCGCGGATCGATCCCCCGGGCTGGGCGACCGCGGCGACGCCGCCCTTCGCCAACTCGTCGAGCCCGTCCCGGAAGGGGAAGTACGCGTCGCTCACGGCGACGCTCCCGCGCGCCGCCCCTTTCGCCTTGAAGCACGCGAGCATGCAGGCGTCGACCCGGCTCATCTGACCCGCCCCGATGCCCACCGTGCGCTCGCCCTTGACGAGGACAATGGAGTTCGATTTGACGTAGCGGCTCACGGTGATCCCGAAGAGGACGTCCTGGATCTGTTCGGGGGTCGGCGAGGCCTTCGTGACGACCTTGAACGACTCCGGCCGGGGTTCGGGTATGTCCGTCGTCTGCAAGAGGACCCCTCCGAGGACGCGGGTCAGATCGATCCCGTGTTCCTTCCCCAAGGGACCCTTCGTCTGCAGGATGAGGAAGGCGCCTTTCTTCTTCGCCCGGAGGACCTCGAGCGCTTTCGGATCGTATTCGGGCGCGATCACGGCGTCGAGCACGTGGCGCGCCATCGCCTTCGCGGTCTTCAGGTCGATCGGGCGGTTCGCGCCGACGACGCCCCCGTAGGCGGAGACCGGATCGGAGTCGTGCGCCTTTCGGTACGCGTCCCCGACGGAGTCCCCGAGGGCGACCCCGGACGGGTTCGTGTGCTTGATGACGACCGCGGCGGGCCGCTCGAACTCCGTCGCGACGCGCAGGGCCGCGTCCAGGTCGATCAGGTTGTTGTACGATAGCTCGCGGCCGTTGAGCCGTTCCGCCGTGGCGGTCGCGGCCGAGGCGAAGGGCTCCCTATATAGGGCCGCCCTCTGGTACGGATTCTCCCCGTACCGCAGGTCCGCGATCTTGTCGTACGCGAGTCGGAGGGCCGGCGGCAGCGCGGCCCCCTTGCGGGACGCGAAGTAGTTGAAGATTGCGGCGTCGTAGCGGGACGTGTACTCGAACGCCTCGAGGGCGAGGGCCTCCCGGAGCGGGGCGGGGACCGAACCGGATTCGCGGAGGGCTCGCAGGACCTCCGGGTATCGCGCCGGACGGACGACGACCGCGACGCGGGTCGCGTTCTTCGCCGCCGCGCGGATCAGCGAGACCCCTCCGATATCGATGTTCTCGATCGCCTCCGCCAACGTCACCCCGGGCTTCGCGACGGTCTCCTCGAACGGGTACAGGTTCACGACGACGAGATCGATCGCGAGGGCCTCGAGGTCTCGCAGGTCGGCCTCCCTGCCCGTCGGGGCGAGGATCCCTGCGAAGATCCTGGGATGGAGCGTCTTGACCCGGCCGCCCAGTCCCTCCCGCAGGCCCGTGTACTCGGCGACCGTCGTGACCGGCAACCCGGCGTCCTTGAGGGTTTTCGCGGTCCCGTCCGAGGCGAGGAACTCGAACCCGAGGCCCCGCAAGCCCCGGGCAAAATCCACGAGCCCCTCCTTATCCGACACGCTCAGGAGCGCGCGAGGGGACGTGGCCATCCCTATTACCGGGTCCCCATACGGAGAGGCCAATTAAACCTTGGTCTGCGTCGCCGGCGCCTCGCCCCGTGTGCTTCAATCGGGCACGTCGGGACGGGGCGTGAGGCCGGCCTCCTTCGCGAGGGCCGGAAGGACGTCGTCCCAACCGACGGGCATGAGGTGCACCCCGCGGACCCCTTCGATCTTGCGGAGGGCCTTGATCGTCCGCACGGCGATGCTCACGCCCTCCGTCTGCGGGTGGGGCGCCTTTTCCATCCGGTCGAAGATGCCCCTCGGGATCGACGCGCCGAGGTAGTCGGCCAGGAACCGCGCCATCTTCGACGACTTCAGGGGGATCACGCCCGCGAGGATGTACGCCTTCTCGTGGAGCCATTCCTTCCGCACGAGGCGCATCCATTCCTCGAACGCTTCGAGGTCGAAGACGGCCTGCGTCTGGATGAAATCCGCCCCGGCGAGGACCTTGGCCCGGAGCCGGGAGAAGGACTCCTCCCGCGAATCCTGGAAGGGGTCCGCGGTCGCGCCCAGGAAGACCTTCGGCGGGGACTCGACCGGCTCGCCCCCGCTCAGGACGCCTTTGTCCCGGAGGGTCCGGAACGCCTCGATCATCTCCTCCGTCCTCCAGTCGAACACCCCCTTCGCGCCGGGTTCGCCCCCGGCCGCGGGCGGGTCTCCCGCGAGGCAGAGCACGTTGCGGATGCCGAGGGCCGCGGCCCCGAGGAGGTCCGCCTGAAGGGCGATCCGGTTCCGGTCTCGGGATGCGAGCTGCAGGACCGGCTCAACGCCCTCCTGGACGAGGATCGAGGCCGCCGCGAGGGACGACATCCGGACGAGGGCCCTCGCGCCGTCCGTGACGTTGCACGCGTCCACGAGGCCTCGGTAGGCGGCGGCCTGTGCGCGGATCGCCGCGGCGTCCGCGGAGGCGGGCGGGGCGATCTCCGCCGTGAGGGCGAACTCGCCGGACGCCAGGACGCGCTCGAGTCGGCTGCCGGAATGGAGGGCCCGCACCTCAACCGTGGCCATCGGCGGTGGAAGGCCCGGGGGGCTATTCTAGGCTTCGCTCGATCCGAGGGCGACCTACCATCCGTACCGTTCGCACAACTCCAAGGTGCGGATCATTCGGAGGACCTCCCGGGCGTGGGCCGACAGCCATGGCTTCCGAAGGAAGGCCCGGAGGCCGAGCCGCACGTCGAAGGCCCTCCATTCGAGCCCGTGGATCTCCCCCGCGAGGGAGTTCATGAACCGGTCGCTCCAGCCCCGAACCCGGTCGATCATCCACCAGAGCAGAGGGTCGAGGAACGGGGAGGCGCGCAGGATCCGGTCGTAGGCCACGAGGCGGTCCGGGTCCTCGGAGGCCAAGGCGGCCGCGGCGCATTCGCCGGCGATCCGTCCGCTGAAGATCCCGGGATGAATCCCCGCGCCGTTCACCGGGTTCGTGATCCCCGCGGCGTCCCCGACGATCGCGAGGCCCGGGACCGCGAGGCTCGTGAGGTCGTACCGGTACGGCACGGAGCCCGCGATCGTCTGCGTGCGCTTCGCCGGGTCGACGCCGAGGGACCGGCAGAAGGCGAGGGTCGCCGCGTGCCCATCGATCGGCCCCCCCGCGCCGACGTTCACGGTCTCGCCGCGCGGGAACACCCACGCATACCCGCCGCCGTAGGCCTCGCTCACGTAGAGGAGGAAGAAGTCCGGGTCGAGGTCCGGCACGTCCTCCCGCCGGAACCGGTACTCGTACGCGACGGTCTTCTCGAGGGAGCGCACGAGCCCTGTTTGGCGGGCGACGAGGCTCGCGGGTCCGTCCGCGCCGATCACGATGGGCGCGTCGATGTGGTCCCCGTTCATCGCGACCCTCCAGCCTCCATCGCGGCGGGAGACCGCCGTCACGCGCGTGGCCGTCCGAAGGACCGCGCCGTCGTCCAATGCCCCCTGGACGACCCATCGGTCGAAGGCGGGGCGGTCGATCGCGAACCCCGGGAGGCGGGTGACGTAGAACCATTTCCCGTTCGGCGCGATGCACTTCGCGCCGCGCACCCGCTGCATGACCCATTCGTCGCGCGGCCGCAGCCCGTTCGACAGGAGGCCGAACTCGCTGACCCCCTCCGCGCATTGGACGGGCTCCCCGACGACCTTCTTCTTCTCCAGGATCGCGGTGCGGAACCCGGACGCCGCGAGGGCGCGGGCCGCCATCCCTCCGGAGGGACCCGCCCCGATGATCACCGCGTCGAACACGGAGGCCGGAGCGGTCGCACGATATTTCGGCCTTACGCCGTCGCCGCGGCGGGGAACTGCTCCGCCAAATCCTCGCCGTGGGCCGTCGCCCGGTAGACGTAGGGAGGCACGCCTCGCCGGACGGCGGGCCCGCGCTGCTTCGTGACGAGCTGGACCGCGGTCAGGACCCGGAGGGCGTTGACCGTCGTATATTCGGACAGGCCGAGCTCCTCCGCGATCTCCGTCGTGCTCGCATCGGGGTGGGCCCGCAGGAACCGCAGGACGGCGACCTTCTGCGGGTCCAAGGCCTCCGACGTCTGCCGCCTCTCCGGGCGCGGCTCCAGCTCGAGCCGCTCGTACACCCGCTTCCCCTGCTCCGAGGGGCTGACGACGACCTGCAGGAGGGCTTCCTTCTCGATCTCGAGGAGGTGCTTCGCGACGGCCGCGGGGGCGATCCCCATCTGCTCCGCCAGCTCCGAGATCTTCGAGTCGCGGTTCCGGTATACCTTGTTCTCGACGACGAGCGTGAGGACCTCGCGCTGGCGCTCCGTGAGGAGTCGAAACCAGTCGCTAGAGTGCATCCGCGGCCGCAAGGCTTGGACCCGTCTTAAGGGTTTTCTTGGAAGCTCATCGAAGGGGCCATTGTCTGACGCGACGGGAAAGCGCAACTGGGCCCCAGGGCTTCGGGCCCCGGGCCATGGGGTCTCGAAGGGTATAACTTCGGGGTGCCATGCGGATGTCCGGGGCGAGTCGAACGGCCGGCGAACTGATCGATGGCAAGAAAATCGCGGACGATGTTCGCTCCGAGCTCGAGCCTCGGATCGCGTCTCTCGCCTCCCGAGGGATCGTGCCCGGCCTGGCGGCGATCCTGATCGGCGAGGACCCGGCGTCCCAGTTGTACGTGAAGATGAAGGGGAAGGCGTCGGAGGAAATGGGCCTCGCCCATTGGACGATTCAACTTCCGGCGGACGCCTCCGAGGCGCGGTTGCACGAAGAGATCCGACGACTGAACCGCGATCCGAAGGTCCACGGGATCCTCGTGCAGCAACCGTTCCCCCCGCAGATTTCCGTCGACGCCGCGGTGTCCGCGGTCGATCCCGCGAAGGATGTCGATTGTTTCCACCCTGCGAACGTCGGGCTCGTCCTGATCGGTCGTCCGAGGTTCGCTCCCGCCACCCCCGCGGGGGTCGTCGAACTGCTCGTGCGCTCGGGGAACCCTCCCGACGGGAAGCACGTCGTCATCCTCGGAAGGAGCAACATCGTCGGGAAGCCGCTCGCGGCGCTCCTCATGCAGAAGGGGAAAGGCGCGAATGCGACGGTCACGGTGGCCCACCGTGGGACGTGGGACCTCCCAGCCCATGCGCGTCGCGCCGACATCCTCATCGCCGCGATGGGCTCGCCTCGATTCGTCAAAGCGGACATGGTCCGCGACGGCGTCGTCGTCATCGATGTCGGGATCAACCGCATCCCGGACGCGGGAACGAAGAGCGGCTATCGGACCGTGGGGGATGTGGACTTTGACGCGGTTCGGCAGAAGGCCAAGGCCATCTCTCCCGTACCCGGAGGCGTCGGACCCATGACGATTGCGATGCTCCTGTCGAACACGGTCCGCGCGGCCGAGATGTCCGGGTCTTCCTGAAACGAAAGCTCTTATCGGGCCCGCCGATTCCATCGATGTGGCGAAGCGGGTCCTCGTCGTCGGGGGCGGTGGCCGCGAGCATGCGATCGTCGAGGCCCTTCGGCGGAGCCAGGCCGAGGTCTACGCCGCGATGGGGAACCAGAATCCCGGGATCCGACGGTCCTCGAAGGACGTCCTCCTCGTCGACGTGACCGCGGTCGAGCGGATTGTGACGTGGGCGTCAGAGCACCGCGTGGAGCTGGCGGTCATCGGGCCGGAGGCGCCCTTGGAACGTGGGATCGCGGACGCGCTCCTGGCCGCGGGGATCCCGACCGTGGGCCCGACCCGGGAGGCGGCCCGGCTCGAGACGAACAAGGAGTTCACCCGCACCCTGATGCGAGACCATGGGATCCCCGGATGCCCACAATTCTGGGCCTTCGAAGACCCCGCGGGCTTCGAGGAATTCGTGCAGGACTCCGACTTCGAGTTCGTGATCAAGCCGCTCGGCCTCACGGGAGGCAAGGGGGTCCGCGTCTGGGGGGACCACTTCTCGACGAGGGCGGACGCCCTCGCGTATGGGAAGGAAATTCTGACCAAGAGGATCGGCGGCGTGGCCCGCTTCCTCGTGGAGGAGAAGCTCGTCGGAGAGGAGTTTTCGCTGCAGGCCCTCTGCGACGGACGCACCCTGGTGCCGATGCCGCTTGCGCAGGATCACAAGCGCGCGTACGAGGGGGACAAGGGGCCGAACACGGGAGGGATGGGATCGTACAGCGATGCGGATCACCTCCTCCCCTTCCTGACGAAAGCGGACCGGGAGGCCGCCCTCGAGACGATGCAGAAGACGGTCGCCGCGATGGCGGAACGCGGCACGCCGTTCCAGGGGATCCTGTACGGCGGCTTCATGGCGACGAAGGACGGACCGAAGCTCCTCGAGTTCAACGTCCGCTTCGCGGATCCGGAGTCGATGAACGTCCTGCCCATCCTGGAGGACGACTTCCTCGAGGCGTGCGAGCGACTCGTCGCGGGACGCCTCCCGGCCTCCCTCTGCTTCGCGCGCCGGGCGACGGTCTGCAAGTACGTCGTCCCGATGGGGTACGGCTCGAATCCCCGAGCGAGGGAGCGGCTCAAAGTGGATGAGGAGAGCATCCGCCAGACGGGAGCGAAGCTCTACTACGCGAGCGTCGAGGAGAAGGGCGGCCACCTGTACACGACGACCTCGCGGTCCCTTGGGATCGTCGGGATCGCGGAGCATCTGGAGGAGGCCGAGTCGATCTCCGAGGAGGCCCTAGCCTTCGTCGCGGGGAGCTTCTACGCGCGGCGGGATATCGGGAAGCCCGAGGTCGTGCGACGGAAGGTCGAGCGGATGCGGAGGATTCGCGAAGGCCGTTGAGCGGGCCCCTCGCCGGATCGGAGCCTCCGGTTAACATGTTAACGTGAGTGGTTAACATGTTAACCATCGTGCCGTGACGTCCTGACCAGGATGGCCTCTGGGTCGGTTCGCTCCTCGCCGCGGCACAAGTCAGCTTGAGGCGGCCCTGACGTGGTTCGGCCCGAAGCAGAATCGCTAAGAGCTCCTCGGCCGTACCACGTGTGGGCCACAGATCGTTCCGTGGGGGTTCCGAAATGAAGAAACATGACTCAGCGGTGAGCATCATCGTGTCCAGTCTGGCATTTGCGTTCGTCCTCGCATTGCCCGCGCCCGCGGGTCTCCAGGTCGACGCGACGTTCTCCTTCGGAGTCGCGGGCGACATCGGATGGGACGAGTTCGGCGCGAAGTCGAGGGTCATGCTCCAGCTGTTGCATCGGGACCAGGCGAACCTCTCCTTCTTCCTCGTGCCCGGGGACCTGAGCTACAACACGACCGCGGGGACGGAAGGCGGGTGGTGCGACTTCGTCAAGTCGTACGTCGGCCCGACGTTCCCGTTCGAGCTCCTGGCCGGGGACCATGAGGACAACGATCCCGTGCGGATCGACAACTTCACCGCGTGCCTGCCGGACAAGCTCGGGAGCACGGGCCTTTACGGCAAGGAGTTCTACTTCGACTTCCCCTCCGGGGCGCCCCTGGCGCGGTTCATCCACATCTCGCCGGACCTGATCTTCCCGCCCGCGGCGAAGTGGACCTACACGGCGAACAACTCCCACTTCCGGTGGCTCATCGCGTCGATCGATGGGGCCCGCGCGGCCGGGATCCGTTGGGTGATCGTCTCCGTCCACAAGCCGTGCATCGGCCTCGTGGGCACGGCGTGCTCGATGGGCCAGGACCTCTTGGACGTCCTTCTGATCAAGAAGGTGGACCTCATCCTGCACGGCGATCAGCACTCGTACCAACGGACGAAGCAGCTGCGCTGCGCGATCCGGAGCGCGGGGGCCTATTTCCCGGAGTGCATCGCGGATGCGGACGGACAGTTCGCGAAGGGGGCCGGGTCCGTGATCGCGATCGTCGGCACGGGCGGTCGAGGATTGTCCCCGGTCGGCCTGACGACGGATGTCGAGAGGCAGTATTTCGCCGTGGGCATGGGGTCGACCACGCCGGGATACGGCTGGGGCTTCCTGCGGGTGACGATCTCGGAGACCGGGCTGACGGCCAAGACGGTCCTCTCCGGGACCTGGCAGGACGCTTTCTCCATCGGACCCTGAGGATTGGGGACCCGCGGTCGGCCGTGGCTTGGAAACCCATTTGTCGGATGTCGCGAATCCGGTCCGCGTGCCGCGAGACCGCTCCGTCGTGGACGCCCTCTTGAAATCCCGGGAACCCTCGATCCGTTGGAAGACCCGTGTCCAGGTCCTCGACGACGACCGGGATTCCAAGCGGATTCGCGCCCTCGAGGAGGAGATTCGCAAGTCTCCCAGGGTTCGGGCCCTCCTCGCGCGACGTCACGAGCTCGGGCGACCGGGGACCGCTCGGAAGGTGTACTACAAATGGCAGGGGGTCCACTGGGTCGTCGCGAGCCTCGCGGACCTTGGCTATCCGCGGGAGGATCCCGACCTCCGTCCGATCCGAGATCGAGTGTTGGAGTACTGGGTCAGTCCGACCTTTTTCCAGGAGTTCGAGGCGAGCACGGAGGCTCAGGCCTACCGGCGAAGGGGCGTTCCGATTATGCGAGGACGGGCCCGTCGGTGCGCCTCCCAGCAGGGAAACGCCCTCTATTCCCTCACGACCCTGGGGCTCGCGGACGAACGCGCGGACTCCCTCGTCGAGCGCCTCCTGCATTGGCAGTGGCCGGACGGAGGCTGGAACTGCGACCGTCACCCGAAGGCCGACACGTCGTCGTTCATGGAGACGAGGCTCCCGATGCTCGGCCTGGCGGCCCACGCCCGGGACCATCCGTCCGCGGCGCTCTCCCATGCGGTCGAGCGGGCGAGCGAGGTGTTCCTCCGTCGGAAACTGTTCCGGCGCGTCACGAATGGCGAGGTGATCCATCGGGACTTCGCGACCCTCCACTATCCCCTCTACTGGCACTACGACGTCCTCGGCGGCCTCAAGGCGATGGCGTCTATCGGGAGGATTCGAGATCCGCGCTGTGTCGAGGCCCTCGACCTCCTCGAGTCCAAGCGACTCCCCGACGGGGGATGGCCCGCGGAGAAACGATACTACAAGGTGCGGCCCGCGACGTTCGAGGCGAACTCCGACTACGTGGACTGGGGCGGGACCGGGGCACGGCGGATGAACGAGTGGGTCACGGTGGACGCCCTCGCGGTCCTGCGGTCCGCCGGCCGACTCGAAGCGTAGGGACCAATCGCCACTCGTGCGCGGTTAACATGTTAACCACAGACCGCGCCTCAAGTAAGCGAGCCGAATCTGCGTGTTCTCACTCAGGCGCGAACTGCCTGTCGATCTCGATCGTCAAGGCATTCGTTCGTTCGGTGATTTCCTGAATGGTGGCGAGGAGTCGGGTCCAAAGATCCGCGAATACAGCTCGGGCGGCATCCGTTCCTTCAAAACTTCCGTAAGCGTCCTCAGCCGCGGCCGCGAGGCTCGTGAGGCTGTCCGCGACATCCACGAGGAAATCGTCAAAGAGCCTACTTAGGCTTTCCCACTCTGCCTCGTCGAGCATGCTACGCGCTCGGCCGACGGAACGCCTCGAGATGGGCCCGTGGGATTGTCACGGGAGCCATGGCCACTCGGACGCCCAGGGGACGCAGGCGGGCCGCGAGAGCGTCGGCCTCGTGGGCCGGCATCGCGAGGACCGATTGACCGATCCACACGACCCCACTCCGGTGGATGAATCCGGGTTCCTCTCGCACCCTCCCGTCGACGGTCCTCTTCCTGCCGAAGATGATTTGGCATACTCGGGCCGCGACGGATCGGGCCCTACCAGACACATCGTACGACACGAGGTAGCAGTCCCCACTGGAAGTTGCATCGAGGGTCATGTCATATATATATGCAGAGCCATATAATAGTCTTTGCCGCAGGGGTAGGCGAAAGTACTCCGGTGGTTAGCATGTTAAGCTCGGCGCACCCACGGAGGCGCGTGTGGTGAACTTGCGTCCCGGCATGGACGCCATAAAGAAGGTCACTGGTCGGGCTGGCCCGGCCGGGGCGGGCAAGCATATGAGTGCGGTCCGTCTTCCCGTTCACGGGAAAACCGCTGAATGAGGCGTTAGCCCGCTTAGGAGCACGTAATGCGGCCCCTTCGGTATTCCATCAACGTCACATTGGACGGGTGCTGCGATCATCAGGCAGGAATCGTCGACGAAGACTTGCATCGTAACGCAGCCAAGAACATCGAGCAG
>DASQXV010000031.1:0-14098 GCA_035639595.1 Thermoplasmata archaeon
GCGGTCCTGGACTACCTCTCCTCCCGGAACCCGGACATCAAGGTGTTCGCGAAGATCTGGCTCGACGAGCCCGAAGCCCGGTTCGGCAAGAAGAAGGGCACGCGGATGATCTACTACACGAACGTCGGGACGATCCCGGAAGAAGGGACGTACCACGTCTTCTCGGAACGCGGCTCGCCGCTCGGAGAGCTGAGCGAGAAGTTCGTGGAATACCTGAGCCCGAGCGACATCTTCGTCCTCGGAGGGCGCACATACCAGTTCGTCCGGGCCCGCGGGACCTCCGTGTACGTGAAGGACGCGTCCGGCCGGCGGCCGACCGTCCCCTCGTGGACGGGAGAGATGCTGCCCCGCTCCTTCGACCTGTCCATCCTTGTGGGTCAGTTCCGCCGGGACCTCGCGGCCAAGATCGGAAAGGACGGGGAGGCGGCTGCGAAGGAATGGCTCATGGAGGCCTACCGGGTCGACGCGGGCTCCGCGCAATCCCTCGTGTCCTACGTCCGGGAGCAGGAGGCGATCAACCCGAACCTGCCCACAGACCGGCAGGTCCTCTTGGAGGGATACCTGGACGTGAAGGGAAACCGGAACGTCATTTTCCACTTCCCCTTCGGCCGCCGCGTGAACGACGCCCTGAGCCGCGCGTACGCCTTCGCGATCACGGAGGTCCACCACACGAACGTGCGGGTCAGCGTGACGGACGACAACTTCATGATCACGGTCCCGAAGAAGATCGAGCTGAAGGGCCTCGCGGACCTCGTCACGAGCAAGACCCTCGAGGACCGCCTGCGGCGGGCGATCCGCAACACGGAGTTGTTCAAGCAGAGGTTCCGGCACTGCGCGACCCGGTCGTTCATGATCCTCCGCAACTACAAGGGCCGCGAGGTCTCGATCGGACGCCAGCAGCTCCGATCCCAGCGGGTGCTCGACTGGCTCCATGAACTGGAGGACTTCCCCGTCGTCAAGGAGGCGTACAACGAGATCCTCCACGAGGTGATGGACCTCGACCACGCGCGGGAGGTCTTGCGGCGGATCGAGGCCGGCGAGATCGCCGTCGTGGAGAGCGATTTCGCGAGCCTGCCGTCCCCCTTCGCCCACAACGTCGTGCTGCAGGGTGTCTCGGACCTCGTCCTCATGGAGGACCGCTCCGCCCTCCTCCGGGAGCTTCACCGCAAGGTCCTGGAACGCGTGATGCCGACGGACCAGATCAGCTCGATCCAGTTCCAGCCCGGTGAGATCGCGGAATACTTCCACCGCAAGCTTCCGAAGGTCGCCCGGAAGGAGGACCTCCTCTCGTACCTGGACCGGGTCGGCGACGCGAACCTCCTGCAGCAGAAGGGCCGCAACGTGTTCGAGGTGGCCACGGCCTCCTTCGCGGACATCCGCAAGTGGGCCGGGCAGCTCATGGACGAAGGGCAGGTCGAGAGCGTCTGGACCCCGCAAGGCATCCACTGGGCGCTCAAGGACCACGTGCCGACCTACGTCGCGGTGTACGCGCAGCGCTCGCGGTTGAAGCCCCCCGAGGAGAAGGTCTTGAAAATCCTCCGGGAAGGGCCGCGGACCCACAAGGAGTTGCTCCGGGCGACGAAGATGGAGAAGGACGCGTTGAACGAGGCCGTGCGGAAGCTCGAGCGGTCCTACCTCGTCCTTCGGAAGGGGGTGGAGGAGACCGTGTTCGCCGCGAGGGAACCGGTCCGCGGGAACTTCGAGGAGTCCCTGGACAAGGTCCTCGTGAAGCGCCTCGAGGTCGACGGACCGTACAGCGCGACGGAGCTCGCGGTCGCCTTGGGCCTCGAGGCAGAGCTCGTCGAAGAGGTGCTCCGCGACCTGGAATCGGAGGGCGTCGTCTCCTCCGGCCACTTCCTCGTCGACAAGGAATTCCAGTTCATGCTCACACGGGACCTGCAGCGCCTCCAACGGAAGGGCGAGACGAGGGAGGTCTTCGACGAGGTGCAGATCAAGGCGTTCCTCCTGGACAAGCAGTTCCACGGCATCGAGACGACCGACGACTACTTCGACCGGTTCCTGGAGGCCGGGATGGTCCTCGACGTGTGGAACCACACCTCGAGATTCGACTACAAGGAGTGGCTTCGGCGGCGAGAATCCGGGGAGATCCTGGAGGGGCGATTCCTGAACGGCCGCGTCCGGTACGTCCGGGCGAAGGACGTGCCCCTGTTCCTCGCCGCCTTCCCGCGAAGTCCCCTCACCGAGCTGGAGTCGCGGGTCCTCGAGGCGATCCGCGCCTCCGACGGGCTGGACGTCTGGGGCATCGTCGCGAAGGTCCGCGAGGAGAAGGAGCGGGTCAAGGAGGCCCTCGACAAGCTCGACTACGACGTCTACGTGATCCGGAAGTTCCAGGGAGACGGATGGACCGCGCGGAACCTCTACGTGGCCTTCGATCCGCCGGAGAAGGCCGTGAAGGATCCGCTCGAGACGATTGTCAAGCGCTTCCTCGCGGCGTACGGGCCCGTCCCCTTCTCCGGGATCCGGGAATGGGCGCGGTTCGAGTGGGACGACCTCGAGCGGGTCATGGATCGACTCGAGGAGCAGGGCGTCGTCGCCCGCATCCTCGTCACCGGTAAGGCGGAGTCCGAGATGTTCGTGCTCAAGGAGGAGCTGCCCGCCCTCCGGAAGACGACGGGCAAGGATCTCGCGGATCCCTTGCGGGTCCTCTCCCTCCTGGATCCGTGGACGCAAGCCCTGTGGGCCCAGGTCGCCAGCCGCTACGGCGAAGGATGGTTCTTCCCCCTTGTGAAGGACGGCGATCTCGTCGGGATGGCCGAGGTCTGGGAGATGAGCGGATGCATCGAGGTCCGCGAACTCGACGTCGCGTCGCCCGATCTCCTCCCGGAGGCAATCGAGGGCCTCGCCCGGATGATGGCCTTCTACGCGACGCGGGGCGTGGACGTGCTCCGCGTCACGCGCTTCCTGAACAAGGACGTGCCGGACGTCGAGGACCTGTCCCCCTGGACCCGGGCGGGGTTCGTCCGCTTCTCGGACTTCCTCGCTCACGGCCCCATCGTACCCCGCGACTTCGAGAGGCGAGACCTCCTCGCCTACACCTTGACGAAGCAAGGGATCGCCACGGAGGCTCGGTTTGCCAATCCGATCGAGGCCGCGAGCGTCCTCGGGGGCCTTCGCTCCGACTTCGCGGCCCGCTTGCGAGTCGTCGAGTTCCGGCCCTTGGACCGGCTGCACCGGAACGGACTCCTTGCGAAGGGCCTCGGGATCCCGGAATACTGGTCCTACTGCACTGTTGCCGACCTCAGCCTGTTCAAGGCCGCAAAGGGGACCCGGCTCACGAAGGACATGAGGGCGGTCCTCCGGCTCATCGTCGAAGAGGGTCCGATCTCCCGCCAGCGGCTCCTGGTCCTCTCGGACCTGAGCCGCCCCGCGACCGCCGCGGCCCTCCGGAAGCTCTACGAAGGATCCCATGTGACCCGCGATGCGGACAACCGGTACCGGGCGGTCCCCGACGCGAAGATGGGCCGCGAGGAGGCGCGCCGCGAAGTCCTTCGCCGGCTCATCCGGAGCCTCGGGGTCACGTCCGCGGAGGCCCTCGCCGCCTACACGCGGTTCGAGTACAACATGGGGGAGACGCGCGCCCTCTTGCGGGAGTTCGAGAAGGAGGGGTGGCTGGCGAAAGGCTTCCTGGCCCGCGGGGAGCGCACGGTCCTCTGGATCGTCAAGGAGGACCTCGATCGAATCGGCGCGCGGGAGTTCCGGCGGAAATTCGTCCTCACCCCGTTGGACAACCTGTTCCTGTACCTGCGGGAGTCGATCGTGGCGAAGTTCCACATGGGCTCCTGCTACGTCGTCTTCGACGGCCCGGAAGTCGTCGCGGCGTTCAAGGCCCGCCGCCGGAAGGCGGAGCTCGTCGTGACGGAGTTCCAGGGGGATGCCACGGCCCGCCGGATCGTCGACGCGTGGGAGGCGGAGAACGAGATCGCCGTCGAGGAGGAGGTCGAGCGCATCTCCGACCACGAGGTCATGGAGTGGTACTCGAAGATGTACGGCCGCGGCGCCGCCGAGAAGTGACCGCGGGGCGAGCCTCGGCAACGTTCATAGTCCCGCGGCTCGATGCCTCCGCTCGGGGAGAGCGTGGGAGTCCTCGGAGTCGACACGGTCGCGATCGTCGTCTCGGACCGGCACAAGGCGATTCAATGGTACCGGGACGTCCTCGGACTCGAGGTCGCGTACATCGGTCCCAGCGTCTCGAACCCCGACCCCTCTGTCCAGGGGACCCCCGACCATGCGGGCCATTGGATCGAGATGGGACCGGGCCGTCCGCGGACCCGCGTGCACGTGTGCCAGATGGACGAGACGGAGCCGGGGCCGACCGGGATCACGTTCCTGACGGACGACATCCTCGCGGACTACGAACGGATGCGGCGGCTCGGCGTCGAGTTCCCGGTCGAGCCGGAAAAGATGGAGTGGGGCGAGTGGCTGGGTCAGTTCGCCGACCCGGACGGCAACGTGTTCGACCTGAAGCAGCCGGTGTCCGCCGAGGAGTGGAAGCCGCTGGGCCGCCCGATCCGCCCGAAGGTCGCGTCCGTCAAGAGGGCTCGGCGCGCCCCTTCCGCTCGAGCTGGAGGGCGTGGTCGGCGCACGAGGCGGCCTCGTCGAACCGCCCCATCTTCGTGAGGACGAATCCCATGTTCACCCATGCGCCGCGGTATCCCGAATCGATATGGAGGGCGCGCTCGTAGCAACGGAGGGCTTCCTCGTACTTCCCGAGGCGGGCCAGGGCGTTCCCCTTGTTGTTCCAGGCAACCTCGTAGAGCGGGTTGACCTTGATCGCCGCGTTGAAGGTCCGAAGGGCGTCGAGGGGTCGCCCCATCCGCGATAGGGCGTTCCCCTTGTTCACCCAGGCGACCTCGTTGTGGGGGTTGATGTCGAGGGCGCGGTCGATCGCTCGGAGGGCTTCCTCGTACCGGCCGAGGAGGATCAGGGTCGCCCCCTTGCCGTACCAGGGGACCTCGGCGCCCGGGGTGTCCGGGGAGGTCGCCGCGATGGCCCGGTCGTACTCCGCGAGGGATTGCTCGAAATCGTTCCGTTCGACGTTCTGCTCCGCGCGGAGGACCTGGTGGCGCAAGACGGTCGCGCCTTGCCGGCGCAGGATTTCCACGGCGGCGACCGCCGCGGGCCACGGCATCGCCACGAGGACGCCCACCATCCAGGATGGCGTCATCGCATAGGTCGGATCGAGGTATTCGACCAGCCCCTGGGCGAACAGCGCGAGCCCGCATCCGGCCGCCAGCAAGATCCGCTGCGGGGTTCGCACGAGGCGTAGCGTGAGCCACGCGAAGCACGAGGCGCTGGCGAGGGCGAGCGACATGCCGGCGAGGGCGGCGCCGCCCCGGAAGAACGGGGCCAAGATCCCGAACGCGACCCCGACGATGAGGACGTCCACCTCGAGGTCGGGCGGTCGTGGGAGAGTGTGCCGACGGAGCCGATCGACGATGTTCTTGCTCAGGGCCGCGAGGACCCCGGCGATGCCCACGCTGACGAGCCGTTGGCCCAGGATCCCCGCGATGAGCAGGCCGGCGCCCGCCGCCAGGACGAGTCCCGCGTAGGTCTCCGGCGAGAACTCGACCCGCTCGGGCGGCCGGATCTGTTTCTGAGGAAGCGCGGTCGATCGGGGGGCCGAGGCCTTTCGAGGCGCCGGAGGACGGACCGGGGCCGGAGGCCGGATGGGTTCCCTCCTGCTCTCCGAGACCGCGGGGGGCGGCCGCATGCGCGTGGCCCTGGCCTGCGTCGGAGGGGAAGGCCGGACCTTCGCCTCGCTTCGCGGACGCGGGGTCGGTCTTGGCGGGACCGCGGGCCTCGCGGGAGGCAACGTTCGCGTCGGCCGTTCGATTGGAGGCCGGGCGATGGCGGGAGGGCGGCCCGTCCTCGGGGCCTCCTTCCTCATCGTGGGTGCCGCGCGCTGAGGGGCAATCGCGGGGGGAGGAACCTTGCGGACCGAGGGCGGCCGTGCCGGTTCCGGCATACGCCGCGCCGGGGGCGCGGGCCGCGGCACAAACCGTTCGGGCCAGGTCGGCGGTTCAGGGAGTTCCAGGACGGACGGGGGCGTCGGGCGGGGTGCGGCCGCCGGCCGCGCAATTTCGCCGTGGAGGGCCTCGCCGCAGATCTCGCATTCCTTGAGCTCCGGGTCGTTGTCGGCGCCACACACGGGACAGAGGACGAGGTCGAGGATGTCCTCTTCCTCCTCCGCCGCCGGGGACTCCGGCTCCGCCTCGAACTCCGCCGCACACCGGGGACATTTCGAATCTCCCGCGGCCACGAATCCGCCGCAGTTCGTGCAGATGAAGAGGAGGCCGACCTCGCCACTCTCGAGCACCCGGTTCGGGTCCCGATCCCGCAACTGGGTCGGGTGCCGGAAGCCCGCCTCGAACAACTTCAGCGCGTGATCCCGGTCGAGCCCGAAGGCCCGGCTGAGGCGGACGACGGCCTCGTCCATCACGAAGGCCCCGCAGGTCTCGCACTCCGTCTCATCCGGAGGGATCGGCTCCTGGCAGACGGGACAAAGGACCCGGGCCTGTTTCCCGGGCATCGGCGCGGGTTCCACGTCTTAGAAACGCATAAAGTCACGCCTTCTTCTCTCAGACCCGATATCCGCGCGAAAGTCGCGCTTAAGTAGAGGCCCCGCTTGCCGTTGAGGGTGGCCTCCAACGTCGATTTCCTCGTCGCGTTTCTCCTGGGAATCCTTCCGGGGCTCGCGATCCTCTGGATATCCCTTCGTCGCTTCGACCGGCCTTATGTAGAACACACGCTCTTCGACGACCGTCGGGTCTTTGGCAGCCTTGCCGTCGGCCTCGTCTTCGGGACTGTCGCGAGCGTCTTCACCCTCTCGCTCCCGCAGAATGATCTCGCTTCCTTCCTTGTCGCCCTGGTCGCGAGTCTTGTGTTCGAGGAATCGTTCAAGCTCGTTTGGCTGAACCGGAAGACGTACCGAGGGCGGTTCGACACGACGTTCTACGGGATCCCACTCGGCGTGGGAGCGGCCGCGAGTGGCGTGGTCGCCGCCGGTTGGGCGACCCAGGCGTCCCAGGCCAACCTGTACGCTCCGGAGACGTTCGGACTCCTCCTCCTTTTTTCCATCGGCCTCGGACTCGTGAACGCAGACACGGGCGCCTTGATTGGGTTCGGGGCATCCCGGGGCGACACATGGCTGGCCTTCCTACGGGCCTTGGTCGTCCGTCTCGCCCACGGGGGGTTCCTCCTCCCGTTTCTCCTGCAAGTCATCGAACCGTACTCGGCTCTTTCCGCCGCGACCTCGGTCGGATTCGCCCTCATCGTGTACGTCTACGTCTACCTGAGGATCCTTCCGGGCACGCTGCCGGAAGAGATCCGGAGGGAATTGCGACGGGAGCGTCGTCGTGCGACGCCTAGGGACTAAGGCTCACCGCGCGATAGAAGCCTTCCTTCGGTTCGATTACGAGATTCGATCGGACGAGCGACTCGAGCGCTTCTTCGGGTCGCGGGATGCCCAGGCCGACGAGGACCCGCCTCCAGTCCGCCAAGGAGAAGACCTCGAGTTCCCGGGTCAGTTCCACGGCGGCGGTCCGCACGCGGGTGGCCCGGTCCCGCGGTTTCGACGCGATCCCGACGACTCGCAGGTGCGGGTCTCGCGACCTCGCCCGACGGGCGGGTCGGGCGGCCTCTCGAACGGCGGCGGATCCGCCCGCGAGCTCCGCGCTCACCTGCCCCACGAGGGATGCGAGGTCCCGTGCCGTTTCCGTCCGCGCTCGGATCTTCGCGGAGCGGACGCGGATCTCGAAGCCGCAGATGCATGTCGTGGTCTTCTGCTTCAAGTCGACGCCTTTGGCGCGTTTGCATCGCGGACAGACGAGGACGCCGTACATGGTCAGACGAGGAACACGAGGGCCGCAAGGCAGGCCCCGTAGTGGTCCATCGGGATGCTGAGTTCCTCGATCCGATAGTCGATCCGCCGGAACCGGATCCCGCGGAGCTTCGCCATCTCCCCCATCTTCCACTCCATGACCTCTCGGAGGGAGTTCTTCGTCCCATGCATGTGGCCCTCCGCGACGTAGCCTCCAAAGCCGTCGTCCCGGAAGCCGTACGCGATCCCGGCGGAGATCGTCTCGCCCTCGCCGCCCCGCTGTTGCGCAAGGACGCAATGCGTGATCGCGCCCATCGGGAGGTCGCGTCGCCGAACGGGATGGATGCCGATTGGGAGGACGGACGAGACCGACACGATGTTCTGCTCGGCCAAGCCCGCATTTTGCAAGGCCTCGTCGAAGGCGTTCAGGTCCGAGACCTTGGAGACGGCCTTCCCCGAGGTGACGAAGAACTTCGTCGGGATGGGCAGCATGGCTTCCGCGGGCCGCGCATTGTCGGAGGGGACTTAAGGATTTGCAGAAACGTACTGGCGCGGGCTCGCTAATAATATCTATTGATTAATATCTATTATGCCATATGGATGAACGGCATCCGGTTCCGATCCCTTTTCCTCCAGCGGCGAGATCGACTTCTCCATGCTATAGGCATCCTCGCCCCAGGAATAGTAGCCGTAGAGGACGCCATCCGTGCGGTAGCCGAGCCGCCGGTACAGTTCGATCGCCGCGAAGTTCTCGGTGCTCACCTCGAGACGGATCGTCGAGCAGCGACGCTTGTGGGCGAAGGCCTCGGCGACCCGCATGAGCCGCGTCGCGGTCCCTCGACGTCGGTCCTGCGGGGCGACCCCGACCGACAGGACCCTGCATGTGCGTCCCTCGAACAAGAGCATCATCGCCGCGGCCACCTCGCCGTCCCGTTCCTCCACGAGGGTCAGGGCGTGGTCGTTCTCGAGGATCCACGCGATGTGGTCCCGCCGGAACGGATGCTCTCGGAAGCAGAGCAACTCGAACCGATGCAGGGCCTCGAGGTCCGTGGGTCCGGCGGCGCGGAACACGGGGCGAAAAGCGCACGTCCGGTAATTGTCCTTTTCGAACGCGCGAAACCATAATCTAGACCCACTCGAATGGGGACAGGTTCATGGTTTCCATCGGAGAAATCCTGAAAGACAAGTTCGCGGGGAAGGCCGTCGAGCTGCGAGGCTGGATCTACCGCACGCGGACGGTCGGCGGCAAGGCGTTCGTCGTCGTCCGGGACGCGACGGGGACGATCCAGGTCACGATCTCGCGAGACGCGGTGCCCGCGAAGGCGTTCGAGGCCGCCGAGAAGGCGCTCATCGAGTCGGCGGTCATCGTCAAGGGCAAGGTGATGGCGGACAAGCGCGCGCCCGGTGGATACGAGGTCCGCGCGGACGACTTCCAGGTCGTCCACTTCGCGGAGAAGTTCCCGATCCAGGAAGACCAGAGCGAGGAATTCCTCCTCGACGTCCGCCATCTGTGGATCCGGTCGCAGCGGATGACGACGATCTTCCGGATTCGACACACCGCCTTCGGCGCCGTCCACGAGTACTTCCGGGGCCAGGGATTCTGGGAGGCGTCGCCCCCGATGTTCACGCCCGCGGGCAGCGAGGGCGGAGCAACCTTGTTTGAGGTTGATTACTTCGGGCGCAAGGCCTACCTCACCCAGTCCTGGCAGTTGTACGCCGAGGCGCTCGTCCTCGCGATGGAGAAGATCTACTACATCGGGCCCTCCTTCCGCGCGGAGAAGTCCCGCACGACCCGGCATCTGACCGAGTACTGGCACGCGGAGATGGAACAGGCGTGGGCCGGCATGGACGAGGTGATCAAGCACGCCGAGGGCGTGATCTCCCATGCGTGCCAGCGAGTCGCGGAGGAGCGTCCCGACGATGTCGCAACCCTGGGCCGCACTCCGGAATTCCTCAAGGCCGTCAAGCCTCCCTTCGAACGGCTCACGTACGACGAGGCCCTGAAGGTCCTGAAGGCGAAAGGCGTCGAGCTCGAATGGGGGAAGGACCTCCGCACCTTGGAGGAGCGGGCCCTGACCGACGGCAAGTCGAAACCGATCGTCGTGACGCATTACCCGCGGGTCTCCCAGGCCTTCTACAAGGCGAGGGATCCGAAGCACCCGGACCTGGTCCTGGGCTTCGACGTCATCGGCGGCGACGGGGTCGGCGAGATCGTCGGCGGGAGCGAGCGGGAGACGGACCTCGAGACGATCAGGAAGGCCTTGGTCGAACAGGGAGAGGACCCGAAGGCGTACGACTGGTACTTGGACTCACGGCGGTATGGCAGCGTCCAGCACGCGGGCTTCGGGATGGGGATGGAACGGCTAATCCAGTGGATCTGCAAGCTGGAACACATCCGGGACGCCGTGCCGTTTCCCCGGACTCCCGCACGCTTTTCGCCGTAATGGCGCACCCTTATAGTCTCCGCCTCGGGTGGCGGCCCCGATGGGGGACATCCCGGAGGACGATCCGTTCGAGGCCGTCCTCGGCGTCCACGAAGACTTCGTCGACAAGCTGACGGAACTGGAGGCGACGCTGGACGAGATGGTCGCGACGCGAGAGGCGCGCGAGGAAAACGAGATCATCCTGGACGAGTCCGTACGCTTCTTCGAGGAGGAGCTCCTTCCTCACCTGGCGGCCGAAGACGAGGTCATCCTGCCGCGCGTCGAAGCCGCGATCGGGCGGTACGGCACCCTCGTGAACGTCATCTCGTATGAGCACGACGAAATCCGCCGGGGCGTGGAGAAGTTCAAGGAATCGCGGGAAGCGATGGGTCCGCGACCCTCTTGGGCGGCGATCCAGGAGGTGAATCGCCATGGGATCTTCCTCGTACAGTTCCTCTGGGACCATTTCCGGAAGGAACGCATGAGCTTCTATCCGACCGCCCGCGAGCGCCTTCCGACCTTCGACCTGCAGGCGATTCGCGAGCGGTTCGCTCACTAATCCATCGCGCCTCGGATTTTCGCGGCAATCCCTTCGAGTTCTTGGCGGTCCGCCGTTCTGCCATAACTCGGACCGGCGCGGATTCCAAGCCCGTCGCCGCGGTACCTTGGGATGACGTGCATGTGGACATGGAACACGACCTGGCCCGCCTCCGGGCCGTTCGCCAGCCACAGGTTGACGGCCTCGCACCGCAAGCCGCTCCGGCGGAGGGCCGAAGCCACCTTCCTCGCGGCCTCGAGGATCGGGCCCGCGGCACCCTCGGGCAAGTCTTCGAGGTAGGCGCCATGGGCCTTCGGCACGACGAGCGTGTGCCCGGGGGCCATCGGGCGGATGTCGAGGAAGGCGAGCGTGTTCGCGTCCTCGGCGATGACGCTCGCGGGCGCCTCTCGCCTCACAATCTTGCAGAAGATGCAGTCGGGGTCCGTGGTCGGCATCGACCTTACTTCTTCGTCGTCGGCCCGAGGGTGCGGTCCGCGATGATCAGCTTCTGGATCTCGTTCGTCCCTTCGTACAGCCCGAGGATCCGCGCGTCCCGATAGTACCGTTCCACGTCGAAATCCCCGCTGAAGCCGTAGCCGCCGTGGACCTGGATCGCCCAGTCCGTCACCCGCTGCGCCATCTGGGCCCCGAATAGCTTGGCCATCGAGACCTCGAGGGTGTTGTCGAGGCCGAGGTCCCGCATCTGGGCGGCACGCAGGGTGAGCAGTCGGGCTGCGTCAATCTCGAGCGCGGATTGTGCAATCATCTCGCGGACGAGCTGGAAGTCCCCGATCGGCCGTCCGAACGCCTTCCGTTCCTTCACGTACCGGACCGCGGCCTCGAGCGCGGCGCGGGCCACGCCGACGGCGCCCGCCGCAATCCCAATCCGGCCGCTGTTCAGGGTCCTCATTGCCTGGTTCCATCCGTCCCCTCGTTTCCCGATGAGATGGTCCTTCGGGATCCGACAATGCTCGAAGGCGAGGTCCGCGGTGGGACTCGCGCGCAGTCCCAGCTTCGTCTTCGTTTCGACGTTCGTGACCTTGAACCCGAGCGCGTCCTTTGGCACCATGAAGAGGGAGATCCCTTCGTGACGGCTCGTCCCCGGTTCGCGGGCGTACACCTGGACGAGGTCCGCGATGCTCCCGTTCGAGATGAAGCGCTTCTGGCCGTCCAACACCCATTCGTCCCCCTCGAGCCGCGCGGTCGTCTGCAGGTTGCCCGCGTCGCTGCCCGCCTGCGGCTCAGTCAGGGCCCACGCGCCGAACAGGTCGCCCTTCGCCAGGGGCACGAGCCATCGGCGCTTCTGCTCCTCGGATGCGAACCAGAGCAGGGACGTCTCGGAGAGCGACGTCTGGACCGATACCGTGGTCCGCACGGAGGACGAGCCGCGGCTCAGCTCCTCGACGAGGAGCATGAACGAGACGTAGTCCATGCCCGCGCCGCCGTACTTCTCCGGCACGGGGGCGCCGAGAAAGCCCAGCTTCGCCATCTTGTCATAGAAGGCCCGAGGGATCTCGCCCCTCTCCTCCCACTCCCTGACGTGGGGGATCAGCTCCCGGTCGACAAAATCCCGGGCCGTCTCCTGGACGAGCCTCTGCTCGTCCGTGGGGCGGAAGTCCGTGGACAGGCCTCCGGCCGCCTATCTGGACAAGTCGCTTAAACCTTCGGCACGGGCCGCGGAGGGAGGCGTCGCGCGGACGGAGCGAGGATCAGCGGACGGACCAGTTGTGCCCCGCCGGGAGCCCGCTGATCAGCAACCACATTCTCGTCCGCTGGAGTTCCGCAGCCGCTTGCATCCGTCGGGAGTTCGCCGCCGCGGGGTTCTCGTCATCGGGCATCCGGTCTCGAAACAGGGCGCACATGGATTTACTCTCCTGGTCGTGTTTGACACCCCTCCTTCGTGCGCGCCGGGGGTATGGACCCTTGGACGCGCTTTTCATCCCTGATTCTCGGAGGAAGGATTAATCCGCGACACGGATTACCACGCGCGTGGGCCTCCTTTCCGATACGGACATCCGGAACCACATCGCGAAGGGCGAGATTCGCATCGATCCCTTTGACGAAAGGAACCTCACGCCGAACGGGTACGACGTCTCGATCGAGGAAGTCGTCGTCCCGGCGACGAAGGGTCCGTCCAAGGGCCCACGGATCCCGCCGCGGACCCGCTTCGCGGTCAGCACCCGCGAGTCAATCCGATTGGGTCGCCACGTGGCCGGGCAGATATGGCTCCGCACGACCTGGGCCCGTCGCGGCGTCATCGCCTCGTTCGGCATGATCGACGCCGGCTTCTCCGGCACCCTGACATTCGGGGCCTTCAACGGATCGTCGGACCCGCTCGAGCTGACCCTCGGGGACCGCTTTGCGCAGGTCGTCTTCCTCACCCTCGACACTCCGGCGTCGGCGACCTATGAGCAACGGTCCGGGACCTACCAGGGTCAGAGGGGCGTCACGCTCGAGCGACCGTGATATCGAAAGCCGCCTGGAACCGAGTGGGCGAGTACTCCCGGACCGCGCGCCGCGTCAGGTTCGTCACTCGGAATCCGGTGGTCCGGGCGATCGCGCGGACCGCGTCCTCCCGCGCGGTGGCCTCCGCGCGCTCCACGATCCCATACAGGTGGACGGTCCCAGAGGGGCCGAGGGCGGCCAGCGCGTCGGGCAGGAACTCCAGGGCCGAGTGAGGGAGGTCGAGGATGACCCGGTCCACGGGGGCGATGTCTCGGAGGACCTTGCCCGCGTCCCCTTCGCGGACGTCGACTCGATCCGCCCGGTTCGCCGCCACGTTCGCCCGGAGGAGGTCCACGGCCACGGGATTCACGTCGGCGGCGTAGACCCTGCGGGGGCGCGCGCGCCTCGCGATCAGGACGGCATAGGGCCCGACGCCCGCGAACGGGTCTGCGACGATTTCCCCATCCCTGGTGGAGTCCACGATTCGCTTGCGCTCCCAAGCCAGGCGCGGGCTGAAATAGGCCCGCGCGAGATCGACGCGGTAACGGAGGCCGTGCTCCACGTGGACCGTCGTCGTCCGCCTCTCGCCCGCGAGGACCTCGACCTGGCGCACGCGATGTTCCGTGGCGACCCCCCGGTCCTCGAGGACGACCCGGATCTTGGGGTTCCACCGCAGGATGGCCGAGCCGATCCCGGTTCGATGGGGACGAAGCTCCTCCGGGAGCTTGATCAAGGCGATATCGCCGACGACGTCAAAGGAACTCGGCAGGTGCTGACGGACCTCGCCCGGGACATCGACGACGTCCTTGTAGCTCCGAACGGCGACGAACCCCTCGTGGAACTCCCGCTCCG
>DASQXV010000032.1:0-21694 GCA_035639595.1 Thermoplasmata archaeon
AGCTCCCGGCGGCTGCGGAACAGCTCCTGCACGATCCCCGCGAAGGCCTCCGAGTCCGCGAGGAGCCCGAGCCGGCGGCTCGCGGCGCTGCTCAGGACGACCTCGTCCCCGGGATGCGGGGACTCCCGCGGTCGGAGGACCTGGTCCCCCTCCGGGAGGACGGCCTCGCCCATCGGGGAGTGCCGCAGGGCGTCCGGATGGGCCTTGTCGAGCGGGACGACTTCGAAGAAGCGGTCGAAGAGGATCGGTCGGCGGACGCGGCCGAGGACGGTCACCCGCACTCGGTCCATCGTCGGATCGAGGGACGTGTTCCGCTCCAGGGCCTCGCGGTTGATACCGATCTGGAACAGGCCGAGTTCCGGCGACAGGCCTCCGAACGGCGTCACGTACCAGTCGCGCAGCGTCTCGACCGGGAAGGAGGGTGCCTCGTCGCCCGACCGGATGCGCCTACCGGGCACGGAGGAATCGATTCGTCCCACGATATATGTATTGTGAGTTTTGAAAATCCGGCGTGAGAGTCGGTTGCACGCGCAAAGAATCATTGCGGTGAGACCACGGGGATAGACTTATCTACGACACCCTTCTACGCAATCCGCGAGGGGTGCGCCGAAACGGCCATCGGATTCGTCCTGATCGACATCGATACCTCCCGCGAGAGGGAGGTCTACGCGAAGCTGATGACGATCGAGCCCATCGTCGAGCTCTATCCGCTGTTCGGCGAATACGATCTCATCGCGAAGGTCGAGGCAGAAAGCTACGACGCGATCGGTTCCATCGTGGTGTCTAAGATCCGTTCGATCGAGGGCGTGAAGGCGACGAGGACTTTGGCCCGCGTGGCCTTCTGACCCGGCCGCGGCCGCCCCCGGAGCGGGCCCCCGTCGGGGACTCCTTCTTCCCCCTCTCATATTCGTCCCGGAGGATGCTGAGGACGACGCCGTCGTGGTACCGGTTGTCGAAGAACAGCGCATCCCGCAGGCGGCCCTCCTCCTGGAATCCCATCTTCTTGGCGAGGGCCAGGCTCGCCGCGTTGTCGGAGTTCGTCCACCATCCGACGCGGTGCAGGTTGAGCTGTTCGAAGGCTTCTCGGAGCAAGAGGGCGACGACCTCCGTCCCATAGCCTTTGCTCCATCGGTCCTTCTCGCCGATCGCGATGCCGAGGTCCGCGTCGAGGACCCGGCGGGTCCAGCGGTTGATCGTCAACGTGGCCCAGCCGACCGGCCCTCCGCCGTCCTTCTCCTGAATCATATAGTAGCGATCCTCGCCCTCGTCGCCTGTGACGGCCTTTTCGTACCGGGCCTGCACGGCCTCGGTGGAGATCGCGTGGTCCGGCCACGACCGTGCGAGCCGCATGAGTTCCTCGTCGTTCTGCCATCGGTGGAGATGCTTCAGGTCCTCGCGCTCGAAGGCCCGAAGGACCACTTTCTTCCCGGTGAGCATCGTGCCGTCCGCAAGGGAATCGGCTAATAAAAGACCGTTCTTCCGGAAGCGACGCCGCCTTACGGAGACACCTCATCCTTCCTTCCGTGGTTCGTACACCGCAATCGCGTCGATGCTGATGCGCAGCCCGGGCAGGTCCACGCCGAGCCTCGCGGTGGACCGCGCGGGCGGCTCCTCCGGGAAGAACTCGCGGTACGCCTCGTTCATCGCCTTGAAGTCTGCGGGGTCCGCGAGGAAGACCGTCGTCCGGACGACGGACCGCATCTCGAGTCCGAGTTCCTCGAGGATCGACCGGACGTTCCGCAGGCACTGCCGGGTCTGACCCGCGATGTCCGGGGCGGCCCACTCCCCCGGCTTCGACGTCGGAAGGAGTGGCGCTTGGCCGGAGATGAAGACGAGGCCGTTCGCCACGACGCAGTGGGAGTAGGGCCCCACCGGGGCCGGGACGTTCCGGAGGTCTGGGATCCCTTTCACGCCCGCACCGCGGCGGTCATCGGAGGCCCGCGCAAAAGGATTGTGTCACCCTCCGGGTTATGGTTATTTGACTATAACTGAATCGGAGGGCGCCGACGGCCCTCCCGGCCCTCGTACACGGCGGCCCCGGCGGAGCCCATGGGAACCGGGTCAAACCATGCAAAATTCTATTACAGAGGGACGTTGTTGAAGGAGGCCAACCCCCGACACCGGAACGCCGGGTGGGGGAGTCGCCATGGCGAAGAAAGATCTCGCATTGCGCATCGGCGGCGCAGCCGGGGACGGCGTGTCCTCGACGGCGGAGAGCTTCGCGAAGATCAGCGCGCGAAGCGGACTCCATACGTGGACCTATTCCTCGTACCAGAGCGTGATCCGCGGCGGCCACGTCTGGACCCAGGTCCGCGGCGGATTGGAGCCCCTCCTGTCCCACGGGGGCGACCCGGACGTCGTCGTGTGCCTGAACCAGCAGACGATGGACGTGCACCAGGCTGACGTCCTCGAGGGCGGGGCGATCATCTACGACGTCGATGGGATCAAGCCGGATCCGACGAAGGTGCGGAAGGGCGTGAGGCTCCTCGGGATCCCACTGCGGAAGAAAGCGCAGACCCTCTCCCCGAACGCGTTGATGCGGAACACGGTCGCTCTCGGGGCCGCGGTGGCCCTGTTCGACATGGACTTCCGGCACGTCGAGAGCGCCTTCAAGGATATCTGGGGGGACAAGAAGCCGGAGATCGTCGAGCAGAACGTGAAGGCGGCGCGGCTCGGCGCCGACGCGGTCCGCGAGATGGGCGGCTCCCT
Organism: Thermoplasmata archaeon; assembly: GCA_035639595.1. GTDB lineage: Archaea > Thermoplasmatota > Thermoplasmata > RBG-16-68-12 > RBG-16-68-12 > RBG-16-68-12. The sequence continues at coordinate 2,710 of DASQXV010000032.1, forward strand.
CGGCCTCGGCCTGAAGTATTCGAACGAACCGAAGTACCTGATGACGGGGAACGAGGCCCTCGCCCTCGGGGCCCTCGCCGCGGGCGTGAAGTTCCTCGCGCAGTATCCGATGACGCCGGCCTCGTCGATCCTCCACTGGATGGCGGCCCACGGACCGAAGTACGGGGTCGTCGTGAAGCAGGTCGAGGACGAGCTCGCCGCGATGAACATGACCGTCGGCGCGGGCTTCGCGGGCGTCCGGGCCATGACGGCCACGTCGGGCGGCGGCTTCAGCCTCATGGTCGAGGCGATCGGCCAGGCCGGGATGACGGAGACCCCGCTCGTCGCGGTCCTCGTGCAGCGGAGCGGGCCGTCGACCGGATTGCCGACGAAGACGGAGCAGGGGGACCTGAACCTCGCCCTCGGGGCGGGCCAGGGGGATTGGCCGCGGGCGATCCTCGCGCCGCGGTATCCGGAGGAGTGCTTCCGGCTCACGGCCCAGGCGTTCAACCTCGCGGAGATTTACCAGACTCCGGTCATCGTGATGTCGGACCTGTACCTGGGCGAGGGGTACCGCACGGTGGAGAAGTTCGACTTCAACGTCCCGATCGTCCGGGGCATGATGGCCGCGGACGGCGGCGTCGGGACCGCGAAGGACTACAAGCGGTACCAGATCACGGAGAGCGGGGTAAGCCCGCGGGCCCTCCCCGGGACGAAGGGCTTCCAGCACGTCGCGGCGACGGACGAGCACATGGAGAGCAGCGAGCTCATCTCCGACGTCCTCGCGGGCCTGCCGGAGTTCGTCGAGGAGCGGCGGAAGATGCACGAGAAGCGGATGCGGAAACTCGAAGGCCTCCGGAAGGACACGCCGCCGCCGGAACTGTGGGGGCCGAAGAACGCGGACCTCACCCTGATCCTCTGGGGCTCCACCTGGGGGGCTGCCCATGAGGCGATCCTCGAGGTCGAGGAGAAGGACGGCACGAAGGTCAACAGCCTCGAGTTCCCGACTGTATTCCCCTTCCACGTCGACGAGGCGCAGAAGCTCCTTCGCGGGGTGAAGCAAAGCTTGGCCGTCGAGGGGAACTACACCGGGCAGTTCGCGCGCCTCCTGCGCGCCGAGACCGGCTACAAGCCGGACCACTTCTACGGCCGCTACGATGGGGAGCCGTTCGCCTCGCGCGACATCGCGGACAAGATCCTCGAGGTGGTCGCATGAAGATGGAATTCGAGATGGATACGTACAAGTCCGAGGTCAAGCCAACCTGGTGTCCCGGCTGCGGGGACTTCGCAGTGCTCCGCTCCCTGCAGACGGCGATCCACGCCCTCCAGCTGGAGCCGTGGAACGTCGTCGTCGTGTCGGGCATCGGCTGCTCGAGCAATCTGCCCCACTTCCTCTCGACGTACGGATTCCATGCGATCCACGGACGCGCGCTGCCGATCGCGGAGGGCGTGAAGCTCGCGAACCCCGAGCTGCACGTCATCGTGACGGGCGGGGACGGCGACGGATACGGGATCGGCGTCGGGCACTTCATCCACGCGATGCGTCGGAACTTCGACATCACCTACCTGGTCATGAACAACCAGATCTACGGGCTCACGACGGGCCAGGCCAGCCCGACGTCGGAGAAGGGGATGAAGACGAAATCGACGCCGATCGAGGGGGTCATCGAGAACCCCGTGGACCCCATCTCCCTTGCCCTCGCCTCCGGGGCGACGTACGTCGCTCGCGGTTTTTCCGGAGACGTGAAGACGATGTCCGAGCTGGTCAAGGGAGGAATCGAGCACAAGGGGTTCGCGCTGATCGATTGCATGTCCCCCTGCGTGACGTACAACAAGATCAACACGTACGACTTCTTCCGCGAGCGGGTGTACGATCTGGCGAAGGAGGGCCACGATCCGAGCGACATGAAGGCCGCCTTCGCGAAGGCGATCGAGTGGCCCGCGGTGCAGCGGGACCGGATCCCCCTCGGGCTGTTTTACCGCAATCCGGAGGTCCCGACGTACGAGGACCTTGAAATCGCCCTGCGAAAAGGGCCGCCGGTCAAGCAGCCTCTCGGCGTGGACGATCCGGACGAGCTCATGTCGGAGTTCCTCTGAGCGACATCTCGAGGCGAGTCCCGGATCCTAGAAGCCCAACGACTCTCCCACGAGGACCAAGTCGATTCGTCCCGGGCGCTCGCGTTCGTACACGACAAGCTTCCCGATCGAACTCCCGGGGAATCCCAACTTCTTCATCCGTTGATCTTCCAAGGGGAGGGCGACCTCGCGGACCCGGCGAATCGCGTCGGCCAGCGTCGGCACGAGCTTGTTGATTCCGGCAACCCAAATGACGTGCGGAGGACCGTAAAGGTAGAAGGCCTGGCGACTCCCGCTCTGGTCGGCCCCCACGACCTCGCCCGTTTCGGCAATGGCCTGGACGCTCCCGAGGTACACGTCCGCCTCCGCGGACAGCTTCGCTCGCAGTCGTGCACGCCTCGCCGCGTCGCTTTCCGACGTCCATTCCGCATTGAGGTAACGGTACCCGAGCGCCGGGTCCCTCGCCCGCGCGACGAATCCGATCTCCTCCAGGCTCGTCGAGCTCCCATGGGCAACGGACGAGCCCTTCGGGATCATCTGTAGCACGCGTTCGAGGGCGGCGTGCCGGTTCGGTACGTAGGCGGACGCGATGCCCCGCGCCTGGAGGGCCGAGAAGGTCCGTCGGACCTTTCCTCGCAGGCCTTCGTCGAGCCCTTCGACGGACGGTTCCAAGGCTCCCATGGTCCTCTCGAGTCACGTCGACGGACTTCCGTAAAGCTTCCGTTCGATCGTCGGATACACGAGGGCCGATCCGAGATCGGCTCCCTGTCCGATCGTCTCGAGCCGCGCGCGGTCCGCATCGACGTGGGCGAGCAGATCCTCGGTGTCGATGCCCAAGTACCCCGCGGGATACCGCCGCATCTTCTCGGCCCCTCGCTGGAGGAGGGTGATCGCACCGACGAGGTTCCCGTTCTGCGTGTGGTGGTAGGCCGCGGAAATCTGGATGAGGCCTTGCAGGAAGAGTCGCGGTTCCCCGCGTTCCTCGCGCCACACCCCCTCCAGGACTTCGTGGGCCTCGAAGAAGAATCGGTCGTTGAAAAGCCGGATCCCTTCCTGGATTGGATCCAGGCCTCGGTCGCCGGAGTCGTCGGCCATCTCGGGCGCAGAAACGGGTCCGACAAGGATGAAACTTTGTAGCTCGTCGCCGCGCTACCGACGGTCCCCGGACGCACGTTGGGGGGAAAGGAGGGTCACGACCGTGTCCGGCGTGTAGGACCCGCGTTCCGTCACGATGCTCGTCACGAGGTTCGCGGGCGTGACGTCGAAGAGGTCCGCCTGCCGGGTCCGCGGCCACGTCGCGGCGTCGAAGCGGGCGTCGAATTTCATCGTCTCGCAGGCGACGAAGACGGGCTTTCGCAGGCCCGCCGCGGCCTTCGCAAGGGGCTGGGTCCCGCGTTTGTTCACAACGGACCCGTCTCGGAGGATCGAGTCGGCCCCCACGAGGACGTACGTCGCGTCCGCCGCCATGTCGGGGCCTAGGTCGTCCGTGATGACGGTCGCGGTCACCCCATCCTCCGTGAGCACTTTCGCCATCGACCGGCCCTCGAAGACCGGTCCCGCCTCCATGACGAACACCTGCTCGACCCGGCGCTTGCCATTGGCGGCGAGGAGGCACGCCCGGACGCCCTCGCTGAAGCTCAGGGTCAGGACGGTCGCGTGGTCCGGCGCCACCTTCAGGAACGTCTTCCCGATCCGCTCGCGGGCCGTCTCCAGTTCCCCGTGGATCTCCCGCAGGACGGCCATCGGCTCCTGCCCCTCCGCGACGAGGCGGGCGTACAGGTGCACGACGTTGTGGACAATCGCCATCGCGGGCTGGGCCTCGGAGATCCGCCGGGCCGCTTCCGCGAGGAACTTCGGATCTCGCCAGGCGGGACCCTCGAGGGTCGCGAGGGCCATCGTCTCCAGGGCGACCCGGGCGAGGCGGGACGCGCTGCTCGTCCGGTCCCCCGCGAGCCCTTCGATGGCCTCTTCAACGACCGGACCCAGCATGCTCCAACCTCGCGTGGTACGCGGCCAATCCCGTGATGCTCGTTTGGATCCGCCGTTCCAGGAAGTCCCGCGGGTACCGTTTCGCGGCGCGGCAGGTCATGTCGTACAGCTCCCGCAGGACGCCGTCCTCCCCTGCCGAGGCGAGCTTCTCCCGGACGATCCGGGCCCACGCCGGGTAGAGGGAGAGCATCGCCTCGATCGCGGCCCTCGGATCGCGATGCGGTCCGTAATGACTGAAGAGGAGGGCCTTCGGCCGGAGGGCCATGAGCCTCCGAAGGGTTTCGAGGTTCTTCTCTAGGTCGAACGAGGGGGCGGGCGCGATCGGCATCAGGATCTCGTCCACGGGAAAGTACAGGCCGGCGGCGTCGCCCGTGTACACGCACCCGTTCCGCTCGTCCAGGATCGTGAGCTCGTGCGGCGCGTGGCCTGGGGAATCGAGGAAGCGGAGGGCGTGCGTCCCGAGGTCGAGTCGATCGCCCTCCTTGACCGAGACGAGCCGCTCGGCTCCAACCGGGCGCATCGTGCCGAACCGTTGGGCCTCGTCGGGCCCGAGGGCCGCGGCCGCGCTCGCGACGAGCTTCGACGGATCCATGAGGTGCTTGTGCCCTCGTTCGTGGACGTACACCTTCGCGCGAGGCATCTCCGGCACGAGGAACCCGGCCCCTCCTGCGTGGTCCAGGTGAATGTGGGAGACGACGAGGGCGTCGATGTCCGCGGGCTTCAGGCCGAACGCCTCCACCGCCTCCGAGATCCGCGGCGCATCCCACGAGGTCCCGGTCTCGAGGATCGCCTTCCGGTCGTCATCGATCAGGTAGATCGCGCCGAAACCCTCCTGTCCGAACATGCGGACATCCGCGAGATAGGTCTCCCTGTCGACCGGGAGGTGGGCGAAGGCCATCGCGTGCCTCATGCCCGCTCGGGCCATGTACTTTCCTGAGTTCGAACCCCTTATCTACACTTTGACGATTGCGACGCGCGCGGCGGTAGCCTAGCCTGGAAAAGGCGCGAGATTTAGGGTCTCGTCCCGCAGGGGTTCCCAGGTTCAAATCCTGGCCGCCGCATCGCCGACCAGAGCAGGTCCATCTTGAGGACGGGCGAGGCCTTCCGCCGACGTACCTCTACTCAGAGGTATGAGGGAAACATCGGCTGAGGGGCCTGCCGCGGGAGACTTCAGGGACGGCGGCGCGGCATCTCGCCGCGCATACCTCCACTTAGAGGTACGCCGCGTGCCTGCGGAACTCGCAGGCCTGGGGAAGCAATACTTTCGCCCGCCTCTCCCAGGTGGAAATTGATGACTCCCGACGTCTTGGAGAGTCGACTCATGGCCTACGACGATCTCAAGGAATTCGACGGCCAGGCGTACAGCGGCATGTCCGTCGGCGGCGAGCATCGTTGGCTCTATCCGAACGGACGGTGGCGGGAGCGTAAAGTCGCGCCGGACCGCTGGGAGTTCACGTTCGCGTCGGCGAAGGAGCGGGAACGGAGCGCACCGGAAGGATCGGGCGTCCCGCTGGGGACCCAGTTCCACTGGTACATCCTCGCCCACCAGCGGGTCCGGAAGGTCGACCGGGACACCTACACGACGTTCATGGAGGGGCTGAAGTACAAGCTCGCCCACAAGCGGCCCCACTGGCGGCGGTGGAGCGACGAGTATCCGGACCAACTTCCGGAGCGGGAACGGTTGATCCGCATCCTGGAGAAGGAACTGGCCGTCCTCCGGGATGAACGGGATCCGTCATCGCAGGACGTCGAGGAGGGCGACCTTCTCGAGGGCCAAGTCCGCGGCCTCCTCCTCAGGGACCGTCCCGCGCTCCAGGTCGTTGACGCCCAACATCTCGAGTGATTTCCCCCGGGCATCGAGGACGCGATCGTCCCGAACCCATCCGAGGGATTTCAAGAGGTCCTCCGGATCGTCGGCGGTCCAGGCGATGAGGGCCACGGTCTCCGTCCCCTTCCGGAGGCCCGCGACACGAATCGCATCGACGATCTGGCGCTGGCCTGACGCGTAGAGAAGCGTCTCCGCCGCGAGGGTGCGAGCGCCCATCGTCTCCTGGGCCTGGGCCCGCTCCGCGTGGGTCACGGCCGACTCGAGATGATCCCGACCGAAGACGGACCGAGCGTCCATCGCCAGGACTTCGGCGTGGTGAGTCTGTCCCCATTCTCGGATCTTACCCAGGGCGGCTTCCGGGTCCTGGATCGATCCGCGAGCTCCTAGGATGGCATGCCTCACGTGAAGTCTCCCAAGGCCGCCTGACCTTCGATCTCGCGGACGTCGACGGGCGCCCCGACCTGCTCCTTGATCTTCGCCGCGAGGCTCGAGCCGATCGTCGGGATGCGCGAGAGGTCGTTGGGGTTCGCCTTCTGCACGTCCCGCAGGGTCTTGAACCCCCGCTGGTACAGGGCACGTCCGCGGACGCGGCCGACCCCGCGGAGGGAGATCAGCTCGAGGAGTTCTTCCTTTACGCCGTACTGGACTCGGGTCGTGAGCCGCGTCAGGGACCGGACCTTCTTCTTGCTGAAGATTTTCCCGAGCTCCGCCATCGAATAGAGGAGCCATTCGGCCTGGTCCGTCATTCTTCGGATGTCCCCCGGCCCGATTCCGAACTTCTTCGTGACCTCCTCCTCCGTCCGCTCCGCGATCCAGTCGTCGAGGAGGGATGCCGTCTTCATCTCCGCGAGGAAGAAGTCATAGTCCTCCACGGGGAAGGTGAAATCGGCCTCCTCGATTTTCTGCTCCACCCAGGCATAGTCGCCGCGGCGGAGGTAGAGCTTCGGCATGTCCGGGGTGGTGCAGACGCTCCAGAGGTGGAAGATCGGATCGTCTCGCGCTTGCCGGAGCGCATCCCGCATCTTGACCGCGCTCAACGGATCGATGTACAGATCGCTCGTTCGTTTTCCGAAGAACGTTGGCCGAAGGAACTCATCGCGACGGTTGATGAAATCCTCCATCGCGAGGAACTCGAGGATCTCGAGGATCTTCCCGCGGATTGCGTTGACGTCCCCCTGGAATGCGAAAAAGGTCCGATTGAAGAACGCGAACAGCTCCTCCTCCGTGCCGACATGGCCGGTCGCGATGTTCGCCAGGACATGCATCCGCAGGGCCGGCTCGGAACCGAGTTTTGACTCGATTGCCTCAGGCGGGCTGCGGAAGTAGGTCTCCATCAGCTCGTTGACATCGTCGAAATCCTTCGCGAAGAGGATCGCCTCGCCGTACGGATCGTATCGGGGCCTCCCGGCGCGGCCGCACATCTGCTTCACTTCGAGTACGGGGATCGGTGTGAGGCCGAGGTTCGCATCGAACCGATTCAGGTCGCGGACGACCACTCGGCGCGCGGGGAGATTCAGTCCTGCGCTGAGGGTCGGCGTCGCCGCGAGGCATCTGAGGCGCCCCTTCCGGAATTCCTTCTCTACGAGCGCGCGCTGGGGATTCGTGAGGCCTGCATGGTGAAAGGCCACGCCACCCTCGATGCACTTGCCGAGGCGCGCGGCCATCGAAGTCGATTCGTCTTGACCGCGAACGAGCTGGTCGGCGACTTTCTTGAGCTGGTCCAGGTCCTTCTCGCCGAGCTTCGCCCGGACGTCCCGAGCGAGGGACCGAGCCAGCGCCTCCGTGGACCGTCTCGTGCTCACGAACACCAGGGCCTGGCCTCCCTCCGCCATGATGTCCGTGACGAGGCCCGACATATGCTCTTCGTCGACCTTGACTTCCTTGACCGATCCGTCCGAGAAGTAGACGAGCCCATCGTGGTACACGCCTTCCTTCAGGGGGACAGGCCGCCATTCGCTCGTGATATGCTCCGCCTCGAGCCAGCGGGCGAGTTCCGCGCTGTTGCGAATCGTCGCGCTCAGGGCCAGGACCTGGGCCTTGGGATTCACCTGTCGGAGCTTGGCCAGCGTGACCTCGAGGGTCGGCCCGCGGTCCGCGTCGTTGATCAGGTGGACCTCGTCCGCGACGACGATCGAGAGTTGCTGGAGCCAATTCGTCCGGTGACGGAGGAGCGCATCCGCCCGCTCCGACGTCGCCACGATCACGTCGAACTTCTCGAGGGTCGGGTCGACGGAATCGTAGTCGCCGACGCTGATGCCGACCCGGATCCCGAGGGCCTCGAACTCCTTGAGGTCCTCGTACTTCTCCGCGGCGAGGGCGCGCAAGGGGACGATGTAGAGGGCCTTGCCGTGTCGGAGGACCGAGGCCAGGATCGCGAGGTACGCGACGAGCGACTTGCCGCTCGCGGTCGGGATCGCGAGGACCAAGTTCTCGCCCAGCAGGGCGGGGCCGATCGCGTCGACCTGCGGCGGGTAGAGTTCTTCGATCCCCTGTCCCTTCAGGATCTCGACGATTCGGGGGTCGAGTCCGAGATCCGCGATGCGCATCTCGCTTCATATCCAGGGCGGTCCCAATAAAGGTTCCCGGGGGAGGCATGTCGCAGCCTCGGATCCCTAACGCCCGTTGGAGGCACAGGGCCCCACCGAACCCCAGGCGGACGAGCTTGTTGAGAGGGACGATCGCTAGGATCAACCGCTCATTCTAGGGCACGAGCCCGAGTTGCTTCATGAGATTGAGTTGATCGTAGTAGATGTGGCTCTCCGAAATCTCGGCCCCTTCCACCTTGTAGACGGCGCACGCGCGGATCTCGATCCGCCTCCCGGTGGCCGGGACGAGCGCGTCATCCTGCTTCTCAAGGATCCCCTCGTCGAGGCCGTGTCTAAGCGGTCCTTTGTGCGTCCCGCTGATGAGGAGTTCCATACATACCCAGTCTCCCTGCCCGAAGCCTCGCAGACGGGTCAACGTGAGATCCGGCAGGGCTTCCGCCCACGCTTGCAAGCGTGCCTGAACCGCGTCCCGACCTTTCATGGGATCCGGGAAGTCAGGGACCGACATGACGACATTGTCCATGTGCAGTCCGTACAGGTGATCCCAGTCTTGGTCGTTGATTGCTTCGTGCGCAGCGTCTACCATGCGAAGGTTCTGTTCGACGGTCATTCCTCCAGCCTTCCCGATGGGCGAATAGAGTTCCCCAGTATAATAGATGGAGAGAAGAGCCCGCTCGATCCCCCGGTTCGTCCAACGGGCTAGGCGATGCTCCCATTCGTAGAGGGCCAAATTGAACGTCGGACGACACGGCGGGGTGAGCAGGGACCTGCTGAGCGCGCCCTTCGTGCTTTGCCGGGCACGGGATGGCCATTTTCGCGATGGCTTCCACGCCGGAGCAAAGGCGGGAGGCGGTGTCCGGCTCTTGGCGGTACACTGGCCCGCCGAGTCAGTCGGACCGTTTCGATCGCCGAACGACCAACCCGTCGAAGTCTCGGTCGAAGCTCGCGATCGTCTCGATTTGCAGGCTCCTCATGAGTTCAAGGGTCGTGCAATCCGTGAAGCTGAGACCCCGCTGGACGAGTCGTAGGAACCGCTGCCAGGAGCGTAGGAAGATTCCGGGCGAAACGTACACGAGGCCTGTAAGCCTTCCCAGTGGACCGGTCCCGAGAATGAGGCGTCCTACGCGGAGGGCCGTTTCGGGCCGACGGGTCCTCATGAGCGTCGCGGTCACCGCCTCGTCAAAGACGTAGTCCGATGTGTAGACCTCACCCCAAGTTCCTTCGGCTGCCGCCTCGATGAGCCCGACCGCGGGGCGGTGGTTTGCGTCACGCGGGTTTTCGAACGCGACGAAGACCCCCGTGTCGAGGAAGATGCTCACCGGTCGCCTCCGTAGAGAATCTCATCGATTTCCTCCTCTCGCGTCTCCATGCCCCAGTCGATCGGGTACCTTCGAATCTTCGCTCGAACTTTCGCGGGTAGCTGGGGTCGGGGCGGTCGAAGGATGATCAAAGGCGCGGGGTCCTCCACCGCCCGTTCGACCAACTCCTCAAGGATGGCCTGTTTGGTGGTGCGTTTGCCGGATCGGAGGCGGTAACGGGCCTGAAGCGCTTCGAGCTTCCGACTCGCCTCTTTTGAGATTTTCACGGTCGTCGCGGACATAGTGGATAAGTATACTCGATATATTCGATATACTTTTCTCCCACCGCAGCGGAACTGCCGGAGCGGACTGGAGAAGGGGTCGCCAAAGAGGAGCGGGAGGCTAGAATGGCGTCGGGAAGATTGTCCTCTCTCGCTGCCTCGGGAGATTCACCACCCAAAGCCTTTAGGCGACCCGGCGGTTCCGTAGGCCCCGAATGGTGGACCTCCGGACGGAGATCGCGGGCGTGTCCCTGCGGAACCCGACGATGCTCGCGTCCGGGTTCCTCGATGAGACCGGAGGGTCGATGGCCCGCGTGTACCAGGCGGGCGCGGGCGCGGTCGTCACGAAGAGCGTGGGCCCGCAGCCCCGGGAAGGATACCCGAACCCGACGATCGTCGAGATCGACGCCGGCCTCCTGAACGCGGTCGGTCTCCCGAATCCGGGGGTCATCGAGTATGAGCACGAGGTGAAGCGCGCCCGCGCGGCGGGGGCCGTCATCATCGGCTCCGTCTACGGCAAGGATGCCAACGACTACGCGGCCGTCGCGGCGAAGATGTCCACGTACGGCGTCGCGGCGATCGAGCTGAACCTCTCCTGCCCGCACGCGAAAGGCCTCGGGACGGAGATCGCCCAGGACGAGGCGGCGGTTCGGGACTTCACGCGGGCCGTGAAGGACGTCGTCGACCTCCCGGTGTTCCCGAAACTCTCGCCGAACGTGCAGGACATCGCGACCTTCGCCGTCGCGGCGGAGGAAGGCGGCGCGGACGGCATCGTCGCGGTCAACACGCTCAAGGCGATGGCGATCACGCCGGAGCTGAAGATGCCCTCCCTCGCGAACAAGTTCGGCGGCCTCAGCGGCCCCGCCCTCCGGCCGATCGGCGTGCGCGCGGTGTACGACATCTGCGAGAAGGTCCACATCCCCGTGATTGGCGTCGGCGGGGTGGGGTCGGGACGGGACGCGCTCGAGTACATCATGGCGGGCGCGAGCGCGGTCCAAGTCGGGACCGCGATCCTCTCCCGTGGGCTCGGCGTGTTCAACGAGATCACGAAGGAGATGGCGGCCCTCCTCGAGGAGGGCGGGTTCCAGTCCGTCCCGGAGGCCGTCGGGGTCGCCCATGCATAGGATCCAGATCGTCTCCCTCCTCGAGGTCCTGCGGGAGACCCCGTCGACGATGACGTACCGGTTCCGCGCGGACGTCGGCGGCAAGCCGGGCCAGTTCCTGATGGTCTGGATCCCGCGGTACGACGAGCTCCCTATGGCCCTTTCCTACTTCGGCGGCGTGAAGGGGATCACGGTCCGGGATTACGGCGATGCCACGCACATCCTTGCGGCCTTCAACGCGGGCGACCGGATCGGGGTGCGCGGGCCGTACGGCAACGCGTTCCGGCTGGAAGGGGACAGCGTCCTTGCGGTGGGCGGCGGGAGCGGCATGGCCTCGATGATCGCCGCCATCGAGGCGTATGCGCAACAGGGCGCTCGGGTGATCACGGCGATCGGGGCGAAGTCCGCGGAGGAGCTTCTGTTCGTCGAGCGCGCGAACGCGAGCGGGGAGGTCCACATCGCCACGGACGACGGCTCCCGCGGGTTCCAGGGCTTCGTGCCGGCGCTCGCGGAGAAGCTCCTGGCCCGGGAGAAGGTCTCCCAGATCCTCACCTGCGGTCCCGAGCGGATGATGCATGCGGTCGTGGAGCTCGCCCGCCGAAACTCGATCCCGGTCCAGGCGAGCCTGGAACGGTACATGAAGTGCGGGATCGGGATCTGCGACGCCTGCGCCCTGGACGACAAGCTCGTCTGCTTCGACGGTCCGATCTTCACGGGAGAACAGCTCGCGGCCTCGGAAGACTTCGGCCGCTTCCGACGGGACAAGAGCGGTCGCCGGATTCCCGTGTGACCCTCGGCCGCCCGCATGCGTCCGGCCACGATAGCTTGATATCCGGAATCCCGCATCGCGCGCGATGGAGCGCGCCGACGGATGAAGGATGTGAATGCGATCGCCAAGCGGGCCTTCGAATACAAGGAGAAGGGCCTGTCCGAAAAGGAGATCGCGGACGAGTTGCACCTGTCCCCTGAGACGGTCACCTGGCTCCTGACCCGCGGGGTGAAGGGGGGCGAGCCGCCGAAGGACGTGAAGATCGGCTGGCGGTCCCTCGGCGTGTACGGGAACCGCCTCGGCTTCGTCGCCGCGGCGATGTCGGACATCGCGCTCGAGGAAATGGAGAAGCGCCAAATCGACGCGGACGGGATCATGGGCGTCGCGATCAACGGCATCCCGCTCGCGACCCTGATCAGCGAGGAGCTCGGCAAGGAGCTCGTCATCTACCGGCCGAGCCAGGAGCGCCATGGAAAGGGGGGCGCCTTCTCCTCGAACTACGCCGCCCCTCAGGGGAAGAAGCTGCTCCTCGTGGACGACGTCGTCTCGACGGGCGACACGATCAAGGGGGCGATCTCGGACATCCATGACGCAGGCGGGACCGCGATCCTCGTGGTCGTCCTCGTGAACAAGACGGTCCAGGACGAGCTCGCGGGCGTCCCGCTGCGCGCCCTGATCCGGGCCCGGTCGATCTGAATCCCGCTCGGACGACGCCGGTGAGGTTTATGAAGGCGCTTTTTATTTGCGCAACCGTTAAAAGGGGCCGACGTCCCTAGGTCCGGTCATGAAGGGGATCGCCCGCGAACTGCGCCGCCGGAAAAGGGCGAGACGAAACCTCGCGTTCTTCGAGTTCGTCATCGTCCTGTTCGGCCTCGGCATCCTCCTTGAGATGCTCGTCGTGTCCGCGCCTTCCTGGGACACGGGCTGGCTGTGGATGCTGCCCAGCATCCTCGGACTCGTCGGCATCTTGTGGTTCGTCGCCCGGGAGCCCACAAACCTTTAGGCCTCGGGCCCCCCTGCGCGCCCGGTGAGCCGGTCTGACCCATTGGTTTGACGAGCTTCTCCCCCAGGCGAAGGCCTACGTCGGCGAGAGGCGGGAGCTCGTCGTCAATGCGGGGTTGAGCGTCAGCGGGCTCCAGCACGTGGGCCGGCTCCGAGGGGAGATTACCCTGTCCCAATTGCTCTCCCGCGGCCTCCGGGACGCCGGGCGACAGGTCGTCCAGAGCCTCGTGCTGTACACCCAGGACGAGTGGAAGGGTAAGGAGGGGCAGCTCTCCCAGTTCCAAGGGGACGAGGGCCGGAAGTATGTCGGCCGACGCCTCATCGACGTCCCGGACCCTCTCGGCTGCCATGCGAACTGGGTCGACCACTTCTGGCGGGATTTCGGCGGAGTCCTCGAACGGTTCGCGCCCGGGGTCCGGATTGTCACGACGACGGAGGCCTACAAGAATCCGGAGATGCAGGCCCTCGTCCGGGACCTCGCCGCGCGCCACGAAGAGGTCCGCCTTCTCGTGAACAAGTACCGCGCCCGACATCCGTATCCTCCGGGCTGGATCCCGTTCGAGGCGTTCTGCGAGGGCTGCCAGACGATCGGCGCGAAAACAGCCGCGATCGAAGGGATGACCGCGACGTATGCGTGCGAGCGGTGCGGCCGCGCCGGCGCCTCGTCGATCGAGAAGGGGAAGCTGAACTGGCGGCTCGAGTGGCCCGCCCTGTGGAAGGTGTACCGGGTGGACATCGAGCCGTTCGGGAAGGACCACGCCACCCCGGGCGGCTCGCGGGACTCGTGCAAGGAGATCGCGGAGGCAATCATGCGCTTCTGGCCGCCGATGGGCATCCCGTACGAATGGGTCGGGATCGCGGACCGCGGCAAGGACCTCGGGGACATGGGTTCCTCCGATTTCCTGGGCTTCACCCCTGCCCAATGGGTCGAGGTCGCGGACCCCGAGGTCCTGCGGTACGTGTACGCATACAACCCGATCTTCCGCCGTGTCGTCTTGGACCTGTACCGCGTGGACTCCTACAACGATCTGTACGATCGCGCGGAGGCCCTCTTCTTCTCCGCGGAGCGCGAGGGGGATGAGGAGGATCAGGCGCGATCGTACGAGCTCGCGCAGCTCTCCGCGCCTCCGAAGGAGAGGCCGTTCGCCCTCTCCTACCGCCACGCCGCCTTCCTGTCCCAGATCAGCCCGGAGCGAGGGCGGCTCGAGTGGAGCCTGAAGCGGCTGCGAGACACCGGGATCCTGGACCACCCTCCGACCGACGTCGAGCGGGATCGGATCGGACGGCGACTCGAGCAATCGCGGGCCTGGGTCGAGAAATGGGCCCCGGAGAACCGGGTGCGCCTCTTGGAGGATTTGACGCCCGAGGTGGTCTCCCAGCTGGACGCCAAGGACCGAGAGGCCCTTCGCCTCTACGCGGCCCGGGCCGGGGCGTTGCCGTGGACGGAGGATTCGATCAAGGATTCCATGGTCTCGCTGACGAAGGCCGGGGCGCTCCCCGTCGAGACCCCTCGCTTCTTCCGCGATCTGTACCTCGTCCTCCTCGGGACGGAGCGGGGTCCGCGGGCCGCGCCGTTCCTCGCGGTCCTCCCGAAGGAATGGGTGCTGCGGCGCCTCAAGGAGGCGACGAAGTAGGAATCCACAAATACGTCCTCTCCGATGAATCGCGGTCACAGCCCCGTGGTCTAGCGGCCAATCGTGACCGCGATGCGGTCGCGGGCCAGTGATTCGAGGCTCTGGATCGACACTCGCTTGTCGAGGGGAGACCTCGCGACGGCAGTTCGAATCTGCCCGGGGCTATTCCCTCTCCCGGTCGGCCGGCTCCGCACCGCCGCCCGGTCCTCGCCGACGGTCCGCACGGAACGTCCGATGGGCGACGACGAACGCCCGATATCCCTCGATCTCCCGACGGATCCGTTCCGCATCCCAATCGAGAAGAGGCCCCATCCTCGAGGCGACCGCCTCCGCCGCATCGAGGCCCTGACCCGGCGTCTCGTAGAACAGGCCGAGCCGACGGACGAGCACGTCGGAGAGGGTCAGCGCCATTTCCTCCCGCACCGCGAGGTCCACCTGGAGCCAGATCGACGGATGGCTTGGGAGGATGCGCTCCCGGGCGGAGGGTCCATCGATGTACCTCCGAATCTGATCCGGCGCGTGGCGCCCCTGGAGATGGAGCGCCGCGGGCTCCTCGAGACCCAGGTCCAGGAACGCGTCGAGCGGCGAGACCGACGGGCCCAGCCTCCGGCCGGAGGTCCCAGAGGCCCGCGGCGGCCCGAGGCGACGGGCCGCGAGGGTGACCACGGACTCCGCCATGGCCCGATGGGTCGTCAACTTCCCTCCGGCGGCCGAAATGAGCCCATCGGGGTCCTCGAACACGGCGTGTTCGCGGGATACGTCGGATTCGGACCGGGCCCGACCCCTCCGGACGAGGGGCCTCAGGCCCGCATAGGCGCTCACGACATCCTCGGGTCCCACCCGCGCCTCCGGGAACGCGTCGTTCACGGCCTCCAGGAGATATCCGACATCGTCGGCCTCCGGGAGGACTCGATTCGGGTCGGACCGGAAGTCCGTGTCCGTCGTGCCGACGAGGGTGAGGTCGCCCCACGGTAGGACGAACATGAGTCGCCCGTCCCTCCGCGTCGTCAGGGCGAGGGCGTGGCGGTTCCCGACCTTCGCCCGCGGGAGGAAGATGTGGACCCCCTTCGTCGGCCGGAGGGTCGGGGTCGAACGAGGTCCCCGCAAGGTGTCCAGCCACGCGCCCGTCGCATTGACGACCACGCGGGCCCGGACCTCGATCGTCGTCCCATCGAGACGATCGCGGATTCGCGCGCCCTCGATCCGATTCCCAGCCCGGAGGAGTTCGACGACTTCCGCGTGGTTCGCGACGACCGCCCCCAGGCGGGCGGCATCCTGGACGACGGAGAGCACGAACCGGGCGTCGTCCGTCCAAGCGTCGTAGTAGATGCCCAGACCGGAGAGCCGTTCCGTTCGGAGGCCGGGCTCCCGATCTCGGATGCCGCCGCGGGACACCCAGGCCCGCCTCGGGAGCCTCTTCCGGGAAAGGGCGTCGTAGAGGAACAGGCCGAATCGGAGGAGGAACGGTCCCGCGCCGCGGTCCCGGTAGGCCGGGATCAGGAAGGGCATGGGATGGACGAGGGTCGGAGCCCGGTCGACGAGGAGGTCCCGCTCTCGGACGGCGAGTCGCACCAGGCGGACGCGATAGTTGCGGAGGTACCGAAGGCCGCCATGGATTAGCCGCGAGGTCTTGCCGCTCGTCCCGCCCGCGAAATCGCCGCGGTCGACGAGGGCCGTCCGGTACCCGCGGCTCGCCGCGTCGCGCGCGACCCCCGCGCCCACGATCCCTCCTCCGACGACGAGAAAGTCGAACGTCGCGTCGCGCATGCGGGAGAGGTTCGCGGATCGCGTCCGGAAGGAGAACTCGGAGGTTGTAGGCCCGCCAGGATCGGCGGTCCTCGCCATGCCTGCGGGCTTCTCCTCCATGGCCCGGGCCGAACCCTCGTGGCGCGATAAAGACGTCGCCGCATACCCGGGCCGTCCGCAAAGGATTAAACTCGACCGGAACATGGGGCCCGCACCGGTGCGGACATGATCGACCGCGAGGCGATCGTCGAGGTCCTCGAGCGGTACGATCCCTCCGGGATCCGGATCGCGACGATCGGTTCCCATTCCGCCCTCGACGTCTGCGACGGCGCGGTCGAGGAGGGTTTTCGCACCTTCGTCGTCTGCGAGCGGGGGCGGGAGGCTCCGTACACCCGGTACTTCCGCGGGATGCGGGACTCCGAAGGACGCCTGCTCCGGGGCATGGTGGACGACGCGATCGTGCTGGACAAGTTCCGCGACGTCCTCTCCCTGAAAATGCAGGCCGAGCTCCGGGACCGGAATGCGATCTTCGTGCCGAACCGATCCTTCACCTCGTACTGCGACCTCGACGCGATCGAGGACGCATTCCAGGTGCCGCTGTTCGGGAGCCGCAACCTCCTGAGGACGGAGGAACGGGAGGAGCCGAAGAGCTACTATTGGATCCTCGAGAAGGCCAAGCTCCCGGCCCCGGAGAAGATCGACGATCCTCGGGAGATCGACGGCCTCTCCATCGTCAAGCTCCCTCACAAGGTCAAGACCCTCGAACGGGGTTTCTTCACCGCGGCGACGTTCAAGGAATTCAAGGAGAAGTCCGACGCGCTGCTGAAGCGGAACGTGATTTCGAAGGAGGACCTGGCGTCGGCGCGGATCGAGCGGTACATCATCGGCCCCATCTTCAACTTCGATTTCTTCTATTCGCCGATCGAGGACGAGGGCGAGAAGATCGAGCTGCTCGGGATCGATTGGCGGTTCGAGACCTCGTTGGATGGCCATGTGCGGCTCCCGGCGGACCAGCAGCTCAGCTTGACCGAGGCCCAGCGCATCCCGGAATACGTCGTCGTGGGCCACAACGCGGCGACCCTCCGGGAGTCGAGCCTGAAGGACGTCTTCGACATGGCGGAGCGGTACGTGGCCGCGACGCAGAAGCACTTCCCCCCGGGGATGATCGGCCCGTTCACCTTGCAGACCGCGGTCGACAAGGACCTCAAGTTCTGGGTCTACGACGTTTCGCCGCGGATCGGAGGCGGGACGAACGTCCACATGTCCGCCGGCCACGCGTACGGAAACGCCCTGTGGCGGCGACCGATGAGCACGGGCCGCCGGATCGCGATGGAAATCCGCCGGAGTGTGGAGAGCGGTCGGCTCGCGGAGCTCGTGACCTGAGCGAAGCGATAGCCCGCCCCCCACGCCCTTTGTCAACCCAGGGTCGTGCGACGAACTTTCTTAATCGCCGCGTTTCATGGGCCCCGCGTCAGAAGGGGTTCGACGTCAGATGCTCGAGGGCCTCCTCCTCTGGTTCGGCGCGATGGCCGTCGGCTTCGTCTTGCTGAACCAAGGTGCGAAGTTCATCACGGACAACGCGATCCGCGTGTCCTCCACGATCGGACGAAGCCGCTTCGTCGTTGGGGCCCTCTTCGTCT
The DNA here is from genome assembly GCA_035639595.1 of Thermoplasmata archaeon. Classification (GTDB taxonomy): domain Archaea; phylum Thermoplasmatota; class Thermoplasmata; order RBG-16-68-12; family RBG-16-68-12; genus RBG-16-68-12. Next base: position 20,601 of record DASQXV010000032.1, read on the forward strand.
CGACCCTCTCCGCGGTCCCGGAGTTGCTCGTGAGCGGCCTCGCCGCGGAAGAAGGGAGTCCGGACATCGCGCTCGGGAACGCCCTCGCCTCCACGGTCGTCACGATCGCCTTCGTGATCGGGGCGAGCGCCCTCGTCCGGCCGATTAAGACCTCGCGGGAGATCGTGCTGCGCGACGCGGTCTTCCTCGCGGTGGTCACCCTCGTCTCCGCGGTCCTCCTGCTGGACGGCAACCTGACCCAGTACGAAGGGATCGCCCTGATCGCCCTCTTCGTCCCGTACGTCCTGAACCTGACGATCTCCCAGAGGACGAGCCCGGCCGACGAGATCGAGGAGCGGTTCGAGGACATGCGGATCGGCCTCGAGTTCACCGGATGGATCTTCGGCCGAAAGGTCGAGATCCGCGCGGGCCTGCGCTGGCTCGTCTTCGGGATCCTGTGGTCCGTCATGGGCGCGCAGTTCCTCGTCCGGGGGGCGATCGGCCTCTCGTCGGCCGCGGGCCTCAACCCGTGGTTCATCGGGATTACCCTCGTCGCCCTCGGGACCTCCCTCCCGGACATCGCCGCGGGGTTCCACGCGACCCGCCGCGGCTACACGGACCTGGTCCTCGGCGAGGGGATTGGGGCGAGCGTCGTGACGACGCTGCTGACCGTGGGCATGGTCGGGCTCGTGAGTCCATCCGCCCATTCCGTCGACCTGCTCCTCCCCGTCGTCGCGGCGATGGTCTTCACGTCGTTCCTCCTCCTCGCCCTCCTGTTGGGGGGCTGGCGGATCACGTCCCGCGCGGGGGCCGTCCTCACGTCGAGCTACTTCGCGATGGTCCTCGGGAACGTGCTCTGGGTCCGCGCCGGATTCGGTTGATCAGTAGACGGCGCCGCAGCGGACGCACGTGAGCTTCTCATCGCCGCGGGCGACGAGCTGGCCCCCGCAGGCGGTGCAGAACTTCATCTCTTTGATCAGGTGGCCCTCGGAGTCCCACTGATGCTGGGGCCACGAGCTCGGCGGGGGCGGCGTCTGACCCGGCCATCCGCCAGGGGCAGGCGCGGCCTGCGCGCCGGACGCCGGAGGCGGTCCCTGCGGACCCGGGTTTGGCGG
>DASQXV010000033.1:0-2947 GCA_035639595.1 Thermoplasmata archaeon
CATGTAGAAGAGCATCTCCTCGCCCACCTTCCGCACGGCCCCGGACTGGGAGATCTGCGCGTCCGACTCGTCAACCTCGATCGCCGGGACCGCTTGGGCGCGGGATGCCGAGTCGAGCATCAAGGAGGACCATTCAATCGAGGACGCCGCTTCGGTCGCGCCCGCCGCGACCTGGACCCGCGAGTCGAGCACGGCCCCACCCCCTCCGTGGACGATCGCATGGTTCCCGATCCGGGACCGCGTGCGAGGCGCGAGATGGACCATCTCCGCGCCGATCTCCGCCAACTGGCCCCGACCGGACAGGGTGAAGCCGACGAACTCCGCCGAGGCGCCGGGTCCCAGGAGGTCCGCTCGGGGCACCTTCCACGACCGTCGCGCGCCGAGATTGATCTCGATCCATTCGACGGACGCGCCCTCGTGGACCAACGCCCGCTTCGTCACCAGGTTGTCGACCTCCTTCGAGAAATTCTGGAGGGCGATGTATCGGACCCGTGCGGCGGGGAGGGCCACCACCTCGATCGCCGAGACATGGAGCCGGTCTGGGGTGTAGACGGGAGCCGTGCAGCCCTCGATGTACGTGACCTCGGACCCGCGGTCCGCGATGACCACGTTCCGCTCGAACGGTTCGACGCCCGCGTAGTCCTCGCGGATCTCCGCCTGCAGGGGCACGGAGACCGCCACGCCGGGCGGGACGTACAGGAACGAGCCGTCCGACCACAGCGCGGCGTTCAGGGCCGCGAGGGGGTTCCCATCCGGCGACACGACGGACCCGAAATGGGCGCGGACCATATCGGGATAGAGGGCGAGGGCGCGGGGCAATCCGTCGAATCGGACGCCGAGATCGCGGAGGTCCGCCCGGAGGGACCGGTAGGCCTCTTCGGAGGCGTCGAGGGAGAGGAGGCCGGGCGACCGCGACCCTCCTCCAGGGCCCTCGTGGGATTCCGGGGCGGAGGGTTCGTTCGATGCAATCCCATCGAAGTCCACGCCGCGCAAGAAGGACGCCCAGGGAGGCAGGCCTTCGGAGCGGAGGACCTCCGAACCGCGGAGCCGCAGGCCGAGCATCCAATCCGGCTCCGAACGTCGGGCCGACAGACCCCTCACGACACCGAGGGGAACCTCGAACGGGACCGATTCGTCGTGGGGCACGATCGACGCGGTCCGCGGGGCCTCACGGGCCGTCATCCTCACTCCAGGGAGACGATTTCCTTCTTCGATTCGAGGGCCGCCTCGAGGGTGTGCCAGGGAAGGCTTGCGCACTTCACCCTCACGGGGAATTCGGAGACTCCCGAGAGGACCGCGAGTTTGCCCAAGGTGGCGGTGTCCACCGCATCCCCAGGCTTCCCCGTGACCATCTTGTGGAACGTCTCGAACAGGCGTCGTGCCTGCACCTTGGATTTGCCTTTCACGGCATCCGTCATGAGGGAGGCGGACGCCTTCGAGATCGCGCACCCTTTCCCAACGAAACCGATGTCCTCGATCGTCTCGTCTCGGAGCCGCAGGTACACCGTCACCTGGTCCCCGCACAACGGGTTGTGACCCACCGCGGTGGCGTCGGCCCCCGGGATCTCGTGGAAGTTGCGTGGCCTCTTGTTGTGGTCCAGAATCGTCTCTTGATACAGCTCGCGCAGATCGGCCATCGTCACGCCCCCCGGGACCCTGAGGATCCCCCGTTGCATTCATCGTCGCGGTGCCTCATAAGCCCTCCCTGAGAGCGGACCCCTTCGGGAGCCGGGACAGGATGAGCTGATCGAGCTTGATGCGGATCGGCGCGACCTTGACCTGGTTCACGACGTCGGCCGCGAACGCGTAGGTGAGGATCTGCCGCGCGGCCTCCTCGTCGATCCCGCGGGAGCGGAGGTAGAAGATGGCGTTCTCGTCGAGCTGGCCGATCGTGGAGGCATGGTTGCACTTCACGTCGTCGGCGAGGATCTCGAGGCCGGGCGTGCTATCGACGAAAGCTTCGCGGGAGAGCAGCAGGTTCTTGTTCGTCTGCCGGGCGACGGTCTTCTGGGCGTCCTTCCGGACGTAGATGTTCCCGTTGAAGACGCCTCTCGACTTGCCGTCCAAGATGCCGCGGTACAGCTCGACGCTCGTGCAGGCGGGCGAGACGTGGTCGATCCGGGTGTAGTTGTCCGCCTGCTGGCCCCCGGAGGTCATGAACAGGCCGTTCAGGACCAGGCTTCCTCCCTCGCCGCGGAAACGGGTGTGGACCATGTTCCGGGCCATCGCGCCGCCGAAGGACATGGAGTGGCAGGAGACCGCGGAATCGCGGTCCTGATGGATCGTCATCGTGCCCATGTGGTAGGCCGTCTCCGACTCGCGCTGCATCTTGTAGTGGTCCAAGACGGCCGCGGGACCGGCGGAGATTTCCGTCACCGCGTTGGTGAAGGTAACATCGGGGCCCGTGCCCGCATACGTCTCGATGATCGTCGCATGGCTCTGGGCGCCGATCCGGATCAGGTTCCGCGGATGGGCCACGATCGGGAGGTCCTTCGACGTCGAGACGAACAGGAGATGGATGGGCTCCTCGACCGCGGTGTGGTTCGGCACCTCCACGTAGGCTCCGTCCGCGAAGAGCGCCATGTTCAGGGAGGCGAACGGGTCGTCTTCAGATCGCGCGATGCGCCCGAGGTGCGGTTCGAGGGTCGCCGCCTCCTCTCTGAGGACTTCCGCGAGGGAGGCGACCCGGACCCCTTCGGGCCGCGGACGCAGGTACGACAGGCGAGGCGCGAACCGACCGTTCACGAAGACGAGCAAGGTCGTCTTGAGGACGCCGAAGGTGAAGGGCTCCAGTTTCTCGGCGACGACGCCGTCGGGACGGGCGAGGATCGCGGGCTTGAAGGGAATCCGCAGGAGGGGCGCGAGGTTCGTGTACTTCCAGTCCTCCTGCTTCTGGGTGGGAAATCCCACGGCGTCGAAGCGGTCGATGGCGGACTTGCGGAGCTCG
>DASQXV010000034.1:0-12288 GCA_035639595.1 Thermoplasmata archaeon
GGCGGGTCCCCGCGCGACTACCTCGCGACCGCCGTCGGCGAGGCGACGACGTCCGTGCGGGTCGTGGCCTACGGGACCGCGGCGCTGCTGGGCCTCCTGGTCGCCTTTGGCGTCCACGCGGCGCAGGCGAGGACCTTCGCGGACCGCCTCCCTGCGGTCGGCGTCCTCCGGGCCGTGGGCGCGGGGAATCGATGGATGCGGCGCCGCATCCTGCTCGAGACGGGACCGCCGGCGCTCCTCGCGGGAGGCCTCGGGGCCCTGGCGGGGTTCCTCCTGGGCAAGGTCCTGCAGCCCGCCTCGAGCCTCTTCCTGTTCGGGCACCAGGTCCCCGTGCCGTTCGATCTCCCGCCCATCGGTGCGATCGTCCTCGCGGTCGCGGCGATTTCGATTGCGTCGGCGCAACGGCTCCTGTCGCAGGCCTTGCGGGCTCGGCCCACGGAGTCGATCCGGGAGGTGCCCGCGGTGGAACCGCCGGAATCCCTGGAGGTGGTCCTGCGAGGCTGAAGGTCGACGGCGCGGTCGTCGCCGCCATGGCGTGCGTCGCGCTCGCGGCGCGCCTCGTGCCGCTGACTTGGAGCCCGCTGCCCTACAGCGTCGACGGATTCTCCCTCATGCGGATCTCCTCGGACATCGTAGCCCGCGGCGGGTGGGCGCTCGATCCCGCGGACGTGAATAGCTATAATATGAAGCTTCCCGGATTCTCGATCCTCTTCGCGGCCCTCCTGGAGGTCGCGGGCCTCTCGCCCCCCGTCCACGTACAGCTGGTCCTGCCAACGATCACGTGCCTCACGGTCCTGCCGGGGTACCTGATCGGGGTCAAGGCGACGGGCCGGCGCCTCGGCGGCCTCGCCGCGGGCCTCTTCCTCTCCCTGTTCGGCAGCTTCCTCGCCTTCACGAGCGGGACGGCGAAGGAGTCGGTCGCGCTCCTCGTCTTCCCCGTCGCGGTGCTCCTCTTCCATGAGCGGGAGGATCCGCGGACGCGAGCCCTCGCCTTCGTCCTCCTGATCTTCCTGCCCCTCCTCCACTCCCTGACGACGTTCCTCGCCCTTGGGACGACGGCCGCCCTCGTCGTGCTGGGCCACCGCCGGGCGATCCACCGGGGTCGGTTCTCCGCCCGCGCCCTGGCCCTCGACATCGCAACGGGGCCGGGCCTCGCGATTCCCGCGTGGGCCTACTACGCCGCGGTCGACCTGCCGTTCCTCTCCGACGTCCTCGCTCCGGCGTCCCTCGCCCTGTTCCTCGGGATCGTCGTCCTCCTGACCGCAGGCCTGGCGACGATGTCGCGCCCCGTGCCGCGGCGGCTGGGCCGACGTCTCGCGAACCCCCTCACCCGGGTCCTCCTCGTCCCCGCGATCGGCTTCCTCGTGATCCTGGAGAACCAAGGGAACGGCCTCTTCGCGGGCGCCGTGGGGACGCAGGCGGGCTTGATTCGGGTCCTCCCCGCCATCCTGGCGATCGCAGCCCTCGTCGTCCTCGGCCTCTCCCTCCTCCGGCGCACGACGAATCGCGCGAGCGACCTGATTGTGTCCATGCTCACGGCCCCGATCGCCCTCATCCTGTTCGGCCTCCTGCGGGGGCTCGATGCGTTCGGATTGACGCTCGTCTACCGCGCGTTCGACTTCATGGACTACGCGCTGGCGGCCTCCGTCGCGGTGGCCTTCGTAGGGATGTGGAGGGGGCTGGGCCGCGCGCGGCCCCTCCGCGGCCTGCTGGTCGCTGGGCTCCTCGGAGTCCTCCTGGCGACGACGCCGATGGCGTGGGACACTCCCGCCGTGTTCGGGGTGCAGAACGTTACGACGACGGAGGAGTTCGAGGCGCTCGCGTTTCTCGCATCGATCGGCGCCCACAACGTCACGACGGACGAAAGGCTCGCGAGCGTGGGTGCGTGGTGGTTCGGGTATTCAACCGACGCCCTGCTGCCGGCCAAGATCCGAGACAACGAAACCCCTCCGCCGGGCTACGCGGTCGTCCTCGAGCGATGGTCGACCGTAGGCGCCCAGATCCATCCTGCGCCCAATCTTATGGTATCGCCCGACGCGGTCCGCGAGTTCCTGGCGGCGAACCGGGTCCTCTACGTGGCCGGTCCTCCCGGCGATCGGATCTTCGTCGTCCAGGTCCTCGGGTGACCGAACCACGGCGCTGCGCCACCTTCATGGCCGCGTAGCCCATCCGTGGTCGGATGACCGCGGGATCCTGGGACCAACTCGCTGCGTGGTGGGACGAGAGGCAAGGCGACACCGGTGATTTCTGGCATCGGACCCTCATCGATCCGGCGTTCCTCCGCGTCGTGGGAGAGGTGCGCGGTCTCCGGGTCCTAGATCTCGGGTGCGGGAACGGATACCTCTCGCGTCGGTTCGCGCAAGACGGAGCGAAAGTCGTTGCGATGGATGCGTCCGCCTCGATCGTTGAACGGGCCAAGGCCCGAGAATCGCGGCTGCCGCTCGGCATCGAGTACCACGTCGCGAATGCCGCGCACCTCCCTTTCCTTCTCGCGGCGAGCGTCGATTTGGTGGCCAGCAACATGGCCCTGATGGACATCGAGGATGCGGAAGGGGCCATCCGGGAGGTCGGTCGGGTCCTCCGACCGGGTGGCCGGCTCGTGGCGAGCCTCTCTCATCCTTGCTTCGACCAAGGGCCCACCTCGACGTGGCTGACGGAACGATTCTTCCAGACGGCCAAGACGTACCGGAAGATCGAGAGGTATCGAGAGCCGTTCGCGGATGAGATCCCATGGGATATCGCGCCGGGCCAGACCGTCACGACGACGGGATACCATCGGCCTCTCTCGTGGTATGTCCGCGTGCTCCGCGAGTCGGGTCTCCTCATTCGTTCCCTCGAGGAGCCCGCTCCGACCCAGGAGTTCGTCGACGGGAGTCCTCAGGGCGCATTCATCGCTGCGATCCCTCTCCACCTCGTGCTGGAGGCGGTCAAGATCTGAAGGTTTCGCCGCAGGTGGCGTACCTGTAGTCCCGGGGTTGATATAGGACTAACGCAATGCATGCAATGCATGCAATCTTCCAAGGCCCGCAAAGTGACGATTTCTCTCCGACTGACCCGAGATCTTCTCCATGAAATCGATGCGTTGGTCCGACGCCTCCGGATGCGTTCCCGAACGGAGCTTGTGGAACGCGCGGTAGAGGCCTACGTGCAGGAGCTGAAAGAGGCTCGTGTCATCGTGGTCAAAGACTGGACCGAGGCGAAGGCTCGACTTGCCATCCTACGGTTTCTCAAGGGCCGGACCGCCACGTATGTAACCGATATCGCGGAAGCGCTCGGGATGGAACTGGACCTCGCCTTCCGGGTCGTCGGATCCCTGGCCAAGGAGGGGAAGGTCATTGGCTAGCCTGAGAAACCTCGGGGACTCCGTGGAAGGGGAGAAGCTGGCCGCCGTCGTGCGAAAGATTGGTCGCGTGATCGTGATCAGCGGGACGGGGGCCCATCGAGCTCAGCGGGTGTACGTCTGGGGTGATCCCGCACGCTGCTACGTCGACAAGCCCGTCCGACGCCCTTGAGCCCTCGTCCGTCCGATGCCATATTCCTCAACCTCCTGCGCCTTCAGCGTCATGCGCGCGGCTCCCAGTTGCGTCGGGCGGTCCATGCTTCAGACCACTCGCCAAAGTGTTTATACGAGGCCTCCATTCGCGGCCGCATCCGCGTTTCGAAGCCAAGCGTCCGTCCCGGCGGGCCTGGCGTTTCTCGCGGGGTGTTTCACAATGGCTCAGAGGAAATCTGTAAAGAAGGCCGTGCCAAAGTCCGCAGCCAGCAGCGCCGGCAAGACGTCCAGGGGCCTCACGGCCGAGGAGCGTGCCGCGCTGAAGGAGACCATCGAGGAACGGAGCGGCAAGGGTGAAGGGGAAGAGGCCGTGCTCGCGAAGATTGCCGCGATGCAGGGATCCGATCGCGCGATCGCCACGCGGCTCCATGCGATCATCAAAGCCAACGCGCCGGCCCTCTCGCCGAAAACCTGGTACGGGATGCCCGCGTATGAAAAGGACGGCAAGGTCGTCTGCTTCTTCCGCGACGCGGGGAAGTTCAAGGAGAGGTACGCGACGCTCGGCTTCAACGACAGCGCGAAGCTTGACGAAGGCAACATGTGGCCGATCGCCTTCGCCCTCAAGGAGTTGACCGCCGCCGAAGAGGGAAGGATTTCCGCGCTCGTGAAGAAAGCCGTGAGCTGAGAATGAGGAAGAGTCCGGGTCCCTCTCCGGAAGGCGAGTCTCCCTCACGGCAGATCGACGCAATCATCAAGAAGCGGGATGACTGGCGAGGTCAGACCCTATCACGGCTGCGCACGGTGATCAAGGATGCCGACCCGGCCGTGGTCGAAGGGGGGAAGTGGAAAAAACCCAGCAACCCTATGGGAGTCCCGGTCTGGTCTCATGATGGAATCATATGCATCGGAGAGACGCTGAAGAACGCCGTGAGGCTGACCTTCCCCAAAGGGGCTCAGATCAAGGATCAGGCGAAGCTCTTCAACACGCGTCTCGATAGCAACACGGTTCGAGCCATCGACTTCCATGAAGAGGATTCTGTAAATGAAGTGGCCCTGAAGGCGCTCATTCTCCGAGCGATCGAGCTGAACTCCTCGAAGATGCGCTCGAGAAAAGAGCGGTGACCTGAGGACGGGATCGGAGCCGCTGCCTCTCCTGTGGGACCACCACAAGCGGCCTCATCGCGTGCGTCTAGAGGGCCTGTGGCCAAATGGCCCGCGAGGTCTGATGCGGAAATTCCGGCCGGCAACACCCGCAACCGAAGCCTCACGCAACGGCCGATCGTGGGTCCGAGTCCTCGGACCTGCGCCACCCTTTCCATTTCCTTTACCGACGGAATCCCTCGTCGCCGTCCCACACCCGCCAACCCTTAAGTAGGCCATCCTCCTTCGAGCGGCCCTCATGGCCGAGAAGAAGTCGCGCGCCGCCGCCCGGAAGATCAAGGACAAGTGGAAGGCGAAGGCGTGGTACAACCTCCTCGCGCCGGAGATGTTCAACAAGCAGCCCCTCGGGGAGACGCCGACGGATACCCCGGACAAGCTCGTCGGGCGCGTGACCGAGGTGACGGTCCAGGACCTGACCGGCGACTTCAGCAAGATGCACATCAAGCTCGCGTTCCGCGTGAACCAGGTGCAGGGCCAGGACGCCCTCACCCAGTTCGTCGGGCACGACATGACGTCGGACTACATCCGCCGGCTGACGCGGCGGAAGCGGACCCGCACGGACCTCACGGTCGACGTCGTGACGAAGGACCACTGGAACGTCCGCGTGAAGCCGATGGCGATCACGGACCGGCGGATCCAGACGGCGAAGCAGCGGGTCCTCCGGACGATCATGGCGAAGGTCGTCTCCGATGTCGCGGCGAAGCAGTCGATCGGCGAGTTCGTGAAGGGGATCATCAGCGGCGACCTCGCGAAGGCGATTGCCCTTGGGTGCAAGCCGATCCATCCCGTGTCGCGGGTGGAGGTCCGCAAGTCCGAGGTGTGGGCGATGGGCGAGATCCCGCCTCCGAGCGAGGCGCCCGCGGCGGCCCCGGCGGAGGCTCCGGCCCAAGCGGCGAAGGAGGAACCCGCCGCGGAATCGAAGGAGCCCGAATCTGAGGCCCCCGAGCCGTCTCCGGAGGAGCTCGCGCCCGAGGAGCTCCCTCCCGAGGACGAAGACGGCCTCTAGGTCCCGCCCGGATCACACCGCGGTCACGACTTCGAGCGTTTCCGGCGCCGTCGGTCGAACCAGATCGCGATACCGATGCCCGCGAGGACCGCGGGGAACGCGAGGAGGGGCGTGAGGTCGGGCGGGGCGATCAGCTGGAACGCATACGTCACGGTGACATTCGCCGGATTCGGGTTGTCCCAGAAGACCATGTAGTCTCCGGGGCCCGGCACGGCCCAAGAGTCGTCCACGCGGATCGCGGTCGTGCCGTAGTAGCGAACGTAGCCCGTCGTGTTCGGATGGACGTGGATCTCGAAGTAGACCGCGGGGCCGAGGCCCGCGTTCGCGGACCAGGAGAACTTCAACGTGTCCCCGCCGCCCGGGAGGAAGATCGGCCCGCGAGAGTCTCCGAGGGCCGTGAAGTACGTGTGGTACGTCTCGTTGGGCGTCCCCCTGCCCGTCAGGTGGAACGAGCCGCTCGTGGAGATCGGAGGGGTTCCCGCGACGTGGGCCGAGGCGGTCCCGGACATCGCCAAGACCACCGCGAAGAGGACGAGGAGGGAGGTCCCGCGCGCCCTCATCCCCCCGGCTGGATGGGCACGTGGAACGTCGCTTGGACGTCGAAGGCGTCCCGGCGGGAGAAGGTCATTCGGATCTCCCAGAGGCCCGCCTGGGACAGCGTGAGCAGGACGAAGAAGTGGTTCGGACTGTGCGGGCCGGAGAGGTTCGCATTCTCGGGTGCGAGGGTGCTGTTCACGAGGACGAGGGTCACGCGGCCCGTGGTATTGTGGGCCACGGCGTCGTAGGCCGCGGCCGTCGTGCGGTTGTACAGGAGGACCGTGAAGGAGTACAACCCCGGGACCGTGGGGTAGGGGTAGACCTGGAGGTTGACCTGGAGGTCCTCCGCGGGCACGTTGAGGGAGAAGATCTGGAAGGGGCTCGCGACCGTGACGGCCGGCGACATCGTGGTCAGGAGGCCGGCCAGGACAAGGACCGCGATCCCGAGGAACGTCTCGAAACGCATGTTCCTCACGAGTCGGCGGACCGCGTCCGGCGCATGGGTCGGCTCCGCGACCTCGGGGATCAGGCGGAAGCGGTTGTAGGCGCCCGTCGCGAGCATCGGGGCGAAGAGGGCGACCTTCCCCAGGACGACCCAGCCGTAGGCGTTCTGGACGAGGCTGTCCACGCTGCCAACGAGGACGAGGGACAGGACGAGGCCGCCTCCGAGGACGAGTGCGACCGCGTACGCGGCGAGACGCGAGAACCGGCCGAGGACGATGCGGGCGAGGGGCGCGGCCTCGGACTCCCGGAACAACGCGCGGACGGCGAACACCCCGGCGAGGCCTCCGACCCAGAGCCCGACGCCGACGAGGTGGACCGCGTCGGATGCGGTCGCGGCCGGGACCAGGAGCGGATCGAGGGAGCTCGGCCATCCCGCGGGCACGGAGGCCGCGGCGGCGTGGGTCCCCAGGCTCCCGACCGCGATCGCCGCGAGCGCGAGGACCACGGCGGCTTGCACGCTGCGCTCCACCTTGTCCGGCGGCGCGACCCGGGATCGGCCGAAGGCCCGGGATAGGAGGACGAAGGCGATGGCCCCGAGGCCGAGGCGGGCCGCGAGGGATTGGACGTAGGGGGAGTTCGAGAGGGCCGCCGCCGCGGTCGTCCCCTCGAGGGAAGTCGCGAGGCCCAGCAGGCCCGCCATCGCGGCCGCGAAGGCGAACGACGCGATTCGCCCGATGTTCAGGAGGACCGGGAAGCCGACCCCGTAGGCCCGGAGGGCGCCGACGTCCGGGTCGCGGCCCGCAGGGAGCCACATGAAGGCCGCCATCATGCAGACGCCCAGGACGACCGCGATGCCGAAAAATCCGACGAACCGCAGGCCGACCTCGAGCGGGGAGATGGGGCTCCCCGCCGACGTGCTGTTTTTCGGCAGCGAGGTGTAGAGGCTTCCGTCCGGATCGACCGCGTAGGCGAACGCCCCCGCCGTCGGATGTCCGTCGACCGCGGAGACCGCGGTCCACGAGACCGTGTAGATCCCGCGGGGGTTCGGGGCGAGCGAGACGGACATCGTGCGCCGATCCGCGGAATAGTTGACGGGCGCCTGGTCGAACCGGGCGCCGCTCGCGTTCGTCACCCGGATCGTCCCCGTCCCGGATTGAATCGCCTCCGAAAGGGTGATGGAGACCTGGGCCGGGGCGGAGGGCAGGTCCGCGTTCGCGGTCGGATTCGACGCGACGTACTGGGCGTGCGCGGCCGCCAGCTGGCCCAGGCCGGTCGCGGCGATCAGGACCGCGAAGAGCGTGAGGAGGAGAGCCTGGCGTCTCATGGTGCCTTCGGAAGCGACCGCGCCCGACGCCAACCGAGGGCCACGCCGAGGACGCCCACGATCAGGCCGAGGGCAGCGACGACGAGCGCGACGGTCAGCTGGCCTTGCAACGCCGAGATGGTGGCCTGGGCGTCTTGGATCTGGGACTGGAGTTGAGGCGTGGTCGGATCGGGGGTGGGGAAGGCCAGATCGGACGCGGGGATCACGTCGTCGAGGGTCACGGTGACGTCCACAGTGGTGGTGTTCAGCGTCCCCAGGAGCCGCACGGAGTAGGCACCGGCCCGGGTCGGGATCATATCGAACGTGTACCATCCATCCCGGCCGAACTGGGGTTCCAGCGCCTTGGGGACCGATGCGGGGCCGGTCTTGAGGGTCGCGCTCAGCGTCGACTCCGCCCCAATGAAGGGGGCTCGGGTCGCGTTGTCGAAGATCCCGAGGTCGAGGCCGTTCACGGACCCGGCGACGGCGGGTTCGTCCCGCCAGCCCACGATCAGTTCATAGGGGCCCACGGGCACGTGTTCGTGCGCGGCCACGGGTTGTCCTATGAGGACGAGGCTCCCGGCGAGCGCCAGGGCCACGGCGAGGATTCCCACTCGGGCAGGTCGATTCATGCCCGCGAGGAATCGCTCCTTCTCCTTGACGCTTGTGGCACAAACCGAGAGGTCCATCGGGAGGGGCAGCAAAACGTAAGCCCTTGGCCGTTTTTTCGGGGACCGGGACCTTCGATGCACATCCTCCTCGAAGTCGCGACGGCCGGCCTTGTCGTCATACCGTTGTTCGCGGTCGGCCGAGCCTATCGCGAGACCCACTCCCCGCGGCTCCTGCTCGCGTTCGCGGCCTTCGGCATCTTCGGACTGCGCTCCGCCCTAATCCTGGCGGTGCACTCCTTCTTCTTCATCGACCATGGCCTCGAGGAGACGATCGATTTCCTCACCGACCTGATCGCCATCGGACTGTTCGCGGCCGCGTTCCTCGTGTCGACGAGGTGGTCTCGTGACGGAACTGACGCTGAGCTCGCGTGACCGGATCCTCGCCCTCGTGGCAGGGGAACCCGGTCTCCACCTCCGAGAGGTCCACCGCCGCGTGGGCCTCTCCCTCCGAGCCGTCCGCTACCATCTCGACGTCCTGGGAGAGGAGAAGCGCGTCACCGCGTATCGGAGCGGTCGCTTCGAACGCTGGTTTGAAGCCGGGACCTTCTCGGAACGGGAACGCGCCCTCATCTCGGCCTTGCGGGTCCGAGGCCAGCGGGCGATCTTGGCCTGTCTCCTGCGGAGGGGTCCGATGGGGTTCGTCTCCCTTCAGACGGCCCTCGTCCTTTCGTCCGCGACGTTGGCCCGCCATCTGGGTCGCCTGATGGACTCCGGCCTCGTGGAGATCGGGGGCGACCGGCGGTACCAGCTCGAGGACATTCCCGCGACGCGAATGTACCTGACCGACTACCGCCTCCGATTTCCGGACCTCCTCGCCGACGCGGCTCAGGAAATCTTCATGGATGAGTCGCTTCGAGAGCGCCCTCTCGTTTCGGAGCCGTCAGGCCCATCCGAAGGATGAAAGGAGAAAGGAGAGGGGAGTCGCCGCGGAAGACGGCGCTCCGTTCGGAGGGCCTAGGCGGTCGATCCGGGCATCACATGCTTCTCGACCACGAGGGACTCGTTGTCCATCGTGCCGTCCTGGTCCACGTCCTCTCCGTGGTAGTCGACGTACACCCATTCGTGCTCGTCCGGGGTCCCGTCCTGGTTGGCGTCCGTGATCCGCTCCGCGCGGAACGTGAGGTCCGCCTTCTCGACGACGCCGTTCGAGTCCGCATCTTGGGCCCGGGCGTCGAGGCGGACGTAGGCGGTCCGCTCCGGCACGCCGTTCTGGTCCTCGTCGAGGACCTCCGACCCTCGGGCGGTGATCGTCGCGAGCTCCGGGTGGCCGTCGTCGTTCGCATCCGTCACCTGGCCGTAGGCGACGAAGGCCGCCTGGTATTCCGGCACCCCATCGTGGTTCGCGTCCCGGACGGCGCTCGCGTGGACCGTCACGTTCGCGCTCTCCGGGTGGCCGTTCGAGGTCGCGTCGATGACGAGGATGTCGATCGTCGCGCCGCGGGTCTCGTCGACGAGGCCGTCGCTGTTCCGGTCCAGCTCCTGCGTGGCCACGAGGTGCAATTCCGCGCGGTCGACGTAGTCGTCCTGGATTGTGTTCAGGGCGAGGCCGTCCACCGTCGCGAAGGAGTGGTCCTCCGGATGCCCGTCCTCGTTCGCATCGACGAAGGCCTCCGCGCGCACGGTCAGGGTGGCGCGCTCGAAGATCCCGTTCGAATCCGCGTCGAGGGCCTCGAAGGTCCCGTCGAGGCTCGCCCGGTATTCCGCGGTCCCGTCCTGGTCCAGGTCCCGGACGACCGCGGCCGTCAGGACGATGCGGGCGACCTCGGGATGGCCGTCGTCGTTCGAATCGCTCGCGGTCAGGGTGATCTCGAGGGCCTTGCGAACCTCGAGCACGCCGTCCGAATTCAGGTCCATCCGGCCGTACAGGTAGATCCGGCCGTCGACCCGCTCCGCGAATCCGTTCGAATTCGCGTCCGTGAGGGAGAAGGAGAGCTCGATCCCGTGGGCGAGTTCGTCGACGCCGTCCGCGTTCCGGTCGAGGGCCTCGTATCCCTTCGCGGAGAGGCTCGCGGTCTCGTTGTGGCCGTCGTTGTCCGCGTCCCGGGTGCTCGCCGCGACGTCGAGGGCGCCCCGGTACTCCGTCGTGCCGTCGTCCCCGAGGTCGTAGGTCTGGAAGACGTGGACTTCGAGGTCCGCGGAGTCCGCGGTGCCGTCGCTCGCCGAGTCCGTCATGCAGAGTTCCGCGGTCACCGTCCGCCGGAACTCCGCGTTGCCGCTCTCGTTCCGGTCGAATCGCTGCTCGCCCGCAAAGGTCGCCATGACGGACTCCGGCTTCTGGTCCCCGTTCGCGTCCTTCACATCGAGGGTCCAGAGGCCCTGGGCCGTGTACTCGGCCACGCGGTCCTCGTTCGGGTCCGCAAAGGCCTCGATGCCCTGGCGGCCCGCGAGGGCGTTGAACGTCCCGTCGGAGTCGTTGTCCCAGACGTCGAAGTCCCGGGCGATCGTCATGCGGGCCTCGGGGATTCCGTTCCCGTTCGCGTCGACGACGCAGGTCCCGAGCATGCGGCCGTGGACGTGCTCCGGGCGCCCGTCGTGGTTCGCGTCCGCCGCGGTCCACTCGCGAGTCCAGGTGCAGCCGGCTTCATCGAGCTTGGGCGTCAGGAACTCCGTCACGTTGGGGGCGCCACGGACCTGGTCCGCATCGCTGGGCACCAAGCCAAAGCCGAAGGAATCCAACGAGTCGTTCGTCAGATCGTCGCGGGTCGAATTGACCTCGCGAAGAGCAGGGACGTCCGCTCCTGTCGGATCGGGATTCCGGTCCGACGTGCTCGCCGGAGCCGCGGTGGAGTTCGCGGGAGCCGCGCCCGGATCCCCTGCCGCGACCTCGGTCTGGGGCGGGGCCGGGGTGGGGCCCGGCGCGCTCGAGGCGGACAGGACGGTCCGAGAGGCGTCCGCGTCCTGGACGCTCGCGGCGGTCAGGGTGGCGCCGCGATTCGAGGGGGCGTAGCCCAGGAGCCGAAGGTACGTTCCGTCGCGCAGGAGGCCGCCGCCTTGCGTCAGCACGACGGTGCTCATCGCGACCATTCCGAGGGCGATCGCCAGGCCGAGGAAGAGGGCCCGGGGAGGGCGTTTCGAGACCATGTAGGCCTGCATCGGGATTCACCTTGGAGGAGGCAGACGCGGGCCGAGGGCATAGTCGGCCCCGCAAGACTCTTCCCGATGGCTTTATCCGCCGACCGCGCGCGCCGCGTCGCGGGAAATTAAGCCTGCTGGGAAGTCAAGGGGGGCCCAGGTCCTGCGTCCCTCGAAGACGGAGGGAAGGGGCTCGACGTCCGGTCGCCAAAACACAACCCTTATCGGTCAAGCGAGCGCTGCGGGAATGCCGTTGCGTTCTCGACGCCGCCGATCCGTTCCCGCCTGTGGGAGGATCGCGAGTCCGAGGGGACGGCGATGTGGGAGGGGGGCATCGCGTTGAGTTGTCCAGAGAGGTTCGTGAGAGGGTGTGTTCTCCTTATTGCGATCGTCGTCGCCTCGGCCGTGTTGGCTTCGATCACGACGGAAGACGCGCGCGCCACGTCCGATCGGCTGGGAGCCGGGGCGCCGCAGGCCCTGTCCAGGGTCCTCCTCAGCGGGTCCATTTCGAGCTTCGTCATCGATCCGAACCGGGACCGACTGTATCTGAGCCAAGCCGCCTTGAATCGAATCGTCATCTGGAACACGACCGTCGACAGGT
>DASQXV010000035.1:0-25245 GCA_035639595.1 Thermoplasmata archaeon
CGATCGTCCAGATCTCGTTCGTGTTGTCGTTGAAGGTGTCCGCGAGCCAGCCGATCTTGATCTTGTGCTCCCCGCGGTCCTCCGTCGCGTCCTGGAACGTGCTCGCGCCCCAGCCGACGGCCGAGCTGAGGGTCCACGTCGGGTCGACGTAGAGCGGATAGACGGCGCGGGCGAGCATGTCCGCGTTCAGCGTCAGGGTCAGGACGCCGTTGGCGTAGGAGAGAGACGTGATGGCGTCGGGCCACATCTGTGCGACCGGCGAGGAGTCCCAGGCGTGGAAGTCGCGGGCCGTCCACATCGTCGGGCCGGACGGGAGTTTCAGAGTGATTATCTTGTTCGCGATGCTGATGTCCAACGCGGTCGTCGAGAAGGCCACGGAGATGTCGGGCGAAGGCGGCGCCGTCGGGATCGCGATCGTCTCCTTGATCGCCTCGTCCCGGAACTCGTACGTCGCCCCGGGGACCTTCGTCTGGCGGAACGTCGCGCCTAGGCGCGCGACAGACATTGTCGGGCCGTCCGTGAGCTGATAGGGCCACTCCCCTGTCGATCGATTCAGCGAAGTGGCCGGCCTCCAAGCGCCGTCCCATCGCTGGAAGGTCCGGAGATATGTCATGTCGACCGTGCCGTCGGAATTTGCGGTCCGCCTCCATCCCGGGCCATACGTCACCGGTGGCGGCGGGGCAAGGGGCTGGGCGGCCTGCGCTTGGACATCCCGTGGGAGGACCGCGAAGGTGACCAGGAGAAGGAGGAGCATGGCCGAACAGGCGAACACGCGACGACCCCGAGAAGACCTCAAACGTTCGTGGAAGCCGTCGGTCGTGAGGGTCCGTGTTCTGAGGGTCCCCGAGGGCGCATAGGTCGACGTTTCCTCTGAGGCGGTGTCAGCGATGATCCCGTGTGTCAGGCGAATCCTCTCCCGGGGGCATGAACAGCCTCGAACGTGAAGAAACGAACAGTATCTTTGTTGGCCGTCTCTGTCCGGCGGGACAGTCCCTATCCCTCGGGATAGTATCAAGACGGATACTATAAGAAGCCGCAGCCCTTTACGGGGCGACGTTGCAATGGAGGGATTGCCACGATCCCGAAGGACCTGGGGGAACGCTTTCAGACGCTTGCCGCCGAGGCTGAACGCTTTTCGAGCGATGTCGTGGACGTCATCGTGCCGGGCGGGAACGACCGATCAGTCCTCGTGACCGAGAACCTCGAAATCGCCCGCATGGTATTCGGGAAGTGGTGCATCGAAATCTTCGCGGTCCTCTCCAACTTCGGACCCATTGGCTTCGAGGAACTTCGCCGTAGGCTCGGCGGCATCAGCGCCCGCGTCCTCTCACGGAAGTTGCAGACGATGGAGGCTCAAGGCTTCGTCGAACGGACCCTGGTGGACACCCGGCCTCCGAGAGCCACCTACTCGCTCACCGAGACCGGCCGAACGGTTGTCGAGATGGGAACCCCTTTGTTCCTCTTCCTGAGCTATTGGAGACATTCCACCGCGAAAGTGCCTGACGAACGGCTAGTTGGACAAGGTCTGATTCGGGGCCCCCGACTCCAAGAATCCCACGCCTCCAGGACCCGCGAGGGCAGCTTCCGGACGGATCGGTCAAGTGACTAGCCACGCTGGGTTAGGGGCCGGCCCGCCGTGGGAGTAACCCCGTACGGGGATGCTCCCGACGGGATTTGAACCCGTGTCAGAAGCTCGAGAGGCTTCTATCCTTGGCCACTAGACTACGGGAGCGCGAGTCGCGCTAAGGGTGGGACCGCCATAAAGGTTCTGTGGGCCCAAAGCCGTCCGGGTCACGACCGAAGGTTTTTCCACCACCCGCGGCCTTTCCGACCCCGATGGAGCCCGCCGCATGAAGGTCGCCTTGGCCCAGCTCGACGCGCGAATCGGCGACAAGGCGGGGAACCTGAAGAAACTCGGGAGCGCGGTCGCGTCCGCGAAGGCGGACCTGCTCCTCGCAGGCGAGCTGTTCCTCACCGGCTACATGGCCCGCGACGCCTTCTCGCAGCTCGCGGAGCCCATCGACGGGCCGTCCGTCCGCGCAGTCCGGGCCCTCGCGGCGGAGCATGGGACCCACATTGTGTTCGGCATGCCGGAGCGAGAGGAGTCGACGAAACGACTGTTCAACACCTCGGTCCTCGTCGCTCCCGACGGCAAGGTCGTCTCCTACAGGAAGGCGTACCCGGCGAACTTCGGGCCGTTCGAGGAGGGCCTCTACTTCGGGCGCGGCGACTCGCTGACCATCGCGGAGACGGCCCTGGGGCGAATCGGCCTGATGATCTGCTACGACACCTTCTTCCCGGAGATCGCGAAGGCGTACGCCCTCGCGGGCGCCGACTTCCTGGCAATCATCAGCGCGTCCCCCGCAACCTCGAAGCCTTTCTTCGACCGGATCCTCCCGGCAAGGGCGATCGAGAACGCCCTCCCAGTCCTGTATGCGAACCTGGTCGGGACGGAGCTGAACGTCGTCTTTCAAGGAGGCACGCAGGCGATCGGGCCGCGCGGGGAGGACCTCGGCAAGGCGGCGGACTTCGTCGAGTCCGTCGTCCATGCCGACGTGGACCTGCGGGACGGCAAGACCGCGCGTGCGTTCCGGCCCACCCTCCGCGACACGCGCAAGGAGTTGTGGGAACCGGTCGCCCCCGAAGTTCCGGTTCGGCGGGCGTGACGTTTCCTATCCTTCGTCGATTCAACGACGGGTTTCCTCAAGCAAGAAGATGTCGGGTTCCTGGAGGGGCGGGGCATCGGGTTTCGATGGGCTCGTGGCGACGAGCCGCTCGAGAGACTGGGGCAGCGTGGACCGAGTCTCGATCCCCGCCTTTCCGCACCAGGCCCGCAGCTTCGGCAAGACCCGCGGCTCGACGACCAGACGGTAGACGCAGACGGCGCCGAGCACCGCGGGAAAGAGCCGGACGGCCCAGAGGCCGAGGTCGAAGAGGGCTCGTTCGTACGGAGTATTGGCCGAAGAGTGGAGGAGCGTCACGTAGCTCGCCAACAGGAAGACAGCACCCGCGGGGCCGATCGTCCGCTCGAACACTTCCGAGGGTCTCTTGACCTCGACCTTCGACGGAGCGATGACCCGAAGCTCGAGGGCATCGAGCAGCCAGGCCCCGGGGAGGAGGGACGTCAGGAGCCCCGCGAGGACGAGGACGAGCAGGAAGCCCGCGATACCGATGCGCGAGGCCGTCGCGGACTGCGGGCCGAGGAGGTAGAGGATTTCCGAGATCACAAACAGGTCGATGGCGAAGGGCCCGATTGCGAGGAGCACAGTGTCCTTGAACCGAACAGGTTCCGACACCGGGAGCCGGATATAGGTCCCGCCACGCCCGAAAGTCCGACGGTGAAATTCGTAAGTGCCGCGGGCCAGGCCGCCCGAGAACGGGGGGATGAGCCACAAGGCCACGGGTACAAGGGCCGCGATGAGGGCCAGCCAGTAGAGCGGCTCGCCGCGAACGCCCCCCGGGACGCGAAGGCCTAGGACGGGCAGGACCAGGTAGTGGAGGATGAGGGCGACCACGGAGACCGCAATGAAGCCGAGGAGGTGGGTCCGAACCGTCCGGTCCACGAGGGGGAGGAAAAGGAACTCGCATTTGCCGCTTGCGGGCCCGATATCTCGGTGCGAATTGATTGGTGACCAGCAGGGGCTTTGGCGGAGGTGGGAGGCGAAGCGGGCTAGGTCTCCGACCGGCTCCCACCTTTATCCGCGCCGTCCGCTATCGAGTCCCGATGCCCCGTGCCGTGAAGCCGGGACGCAAACGGGACGGACGGATCGGACCTCCGCAGGGCTATCCGAAGGACCCGGACAAGTACGCGGACCCCGCGAACTGGAAGTATCCGGTCCACACGCCGTTCCATGCCCGCGCCGCTCGGCGGTACTTCAACGAACCTCGGAACCGGGTCAAGTACACGCCGGAGGAACAGGCGTACATCGACAAGAAGATCAACGAGGCCCTCGAGCGCTTCGGCGTCGCGGTGAAGATCCGCGGGGGGACGATCGAACAAGAGGCGGGCACGATCCAAGCCGATGTCCCGATCAACAAGGACATCGACAAGATGAGCTTCGAGGAACTCCTCTCCGTGTTCCTCGGGACGAATCGGCTGGCCTCCGCGAAAGGGATCGATGCGGCCCTCGTCTCCGTGGACAAGGCCACCGACACCTTGTTCTCCGGTCGGGTGAAGGATTATTCGGTCCGGATCGACCGCCAGGAGAGACGGCTGGAACACGACTGCGTCGACTTCCGCACGAACCGGGCCGCGGGCCGCCTGATGTGCAAGCACCTCGGCGCGTTCCTGATGCAGGTAAACCGGCCCAAGGCGACCTACTTCCTTCGGGAACTCCTGCGCGAGAGGGACCACTGGACGTTCGCGTGATTGGCTCTACCGCTCTGTTAACACGTCAAGCATCGCTTGGGAGGGTCGCCCCTGGTCCGCCGGGGCTGCCGTCGCATTGGCCGGTCGGGGAGAGGTCGCTAAACATGGCGGACTACCCGCTCCGCGCGGCAACGACCGCGGCGCACCGGACGGAAGCGGCAAGAGGCGTCCCCGGACAGAGGCATCCCGGATATGAACACCGCGAAGGCTGAAGGCTTCACTCACTCCCTCCGGTTCTCGTGACCGTCGACGCCTCGGTCTCGAAGGATCGCGAAGGCCTCCACGCCCATTCTCCGGCCTCAAACAAGGCCTCCGATGCAGATAACTAGCTGGGAGGCACGTCGAACCGTACGTGACCGCATTGAGGCGGGTGGGTCGAGGGGCGAGTCAAAATCCCGCAACTGAACATTAGTGGATGGTCCTCGTCGTAAGGATGCACGAATCTGGCGCCTCTCCCCCTCGGGCGCCGGCGCGCGGATTCACAGTCGACCGAAGTCCGCTTGACGATCCTTCTTCCGCGCCTCGCGGTCCGCGGGGACGAGGGGCATGTGACACTCCTCGCACGTCCCGCCGGCATCGAGGCAGGCCCGACAGAGCCAGGCGCCGCAGGCGTGTCGCTCGAGGCCCGGCGCATGGTGGGTCGCACACTTCGCCGGGGCCCCTTCGGCCGCCTTCGACGGGCCCTTCGGGGCCGCGGGCTTGCGGGTCTCGGCCTCGTCCTCGGTTTCGTCTTCCTCCGGCTCCTCGGCCTCGTCCGCTCGATCCTTCTTCGCCGGCGCGACATGGGCCTCCGCCTTCGGTTTGCGGGGCTTCGGCTCCGGGGCTGGCTTCCTCTTGATCCGGTACCCGCCGCCTTGGAAGATCTTCAAGGAGACCTCGAGCTTCTTCGCCTCGAAGGGGCCCAGGTGCAGCTCCCGCGAGAGGTCCACGAGGTTCCACTCCTCCTTCGGCAGATCCATCGCCTGCCGCATCAGGTCGTCGTTGTGCCATTCCTGAGAGGGCTCGAGCGGTGCATCCCGGACCCAGTCGATGTAGCCCCAGATCGTCCGGGCTTCCTCGAGGTCGACATGGGGCAGGACCGTGCTCACGTCCGTGAGGCGGAGGTCCTCGAGGGTCTCTGCGTTCTCGACGTGGGACAGGACCGCCGCGCCCACGGCCTCATACTTTCGGAGGTCGTCCGCCTCGAGGCGGTCCGGGGCGAGCGGGGCCGGCTCGTTCACGTAGGCGATGACCTCGTCCAGGGTGTCCAGGGGGACGGAGCAGTAGCGGAACACCTCGTCGCGGGTCGCGGGCCGGCCGATGTGCTTCTCGAATTTCACGACGGCCGCCGCAAAGCCTTCGATCGCGGCGACGTGCTTCGCCTCCTCCGTCTGCCGCTTCCCGGCGAGCGCGGCCTCCAAGTCCGGGTTCAGGGCCAGCGCGGCGTCGAACGCCTTCAGGGCGTCGTCGTACCGCTTGAGCCGGAGCAGGGCGGAGCCTTTGCTCGCCCACACGGAGGGGTCGCGGGCGTCGATCCGCAGGGTGCGATCGAACGATTCGACCGCGAGTTCCAGGAGCCCCGCCCTCTCCTCCGCGACCCCGCGGACGTACCAGAGGGCCTTGTCCGCCGGGAGCAGGTCCGCGGCGCGGGCGAGGGCCTCCGCCGCCGTCGGGAAGTGTTCCAGCTTCAGGGCGAGCAGGCCCATCGCCCGCCACGCCGGGCCGAAGTCCGGGCTCGCCTCCGTCGCGGATTCGTACGCGCGGACGGCCTCGTCCGCTTTGCCGACCGCCTCGAAGGCCTCTCCGAGCCACGTCAGGGTCGTCGGGTCCCGCGGGTTCGCCTTCAACGCGAAGTCGAAACAGGGGATCGAATCGGCGGCCCGGCCGGTCCGGAGGAGGCACACGCCCTTCGTCCTCGCGGCATCGTAATGGTTCGGGTCCTTCTGGAAGACGACCGTGATCAGGGAGAGGGCATCGTCGAAGTGGCCCTCCTGGGCGAGGCACATCGCCTTGCCCGTGAGGAATTCGAGGTTGTCCCGTTCCAGCAGGAGGCCGTCGTCGAAGGTCTTCAGGGCCTCCGCGACCCGGCCGACGTCGAACAGGATCCGGCCCTTCGCCGCGAGGGCCGTCCGGTCCCCGGGATTCAGGCTCAGGGCGTGGTCGTAGGCCTCGAGGCCCCGGTCCCGTTGCCCGAGGCGGACCAGGAGCGCGCCCTTGGCTTTCCACGTAGCCCGATCGTTCGGATCGATCCGCGTCGCTCGCTCGAGGGACTCGAGTGCTAGGTCCGTCTTGCCGAGGGCCTCGTAGGCCTCCGCGGCCGTCCGGAGGGCGTCCGCGGCCTTGGGGTCCAGCTCCAGGAGCCGTTCACTCACCTCGATGGCCGCCTTACGGGCCCCTTGCCCGACGAGGAGGTCCCGCTTGAACCGCACGAGGTCCGCGCGATCCGGCGCCAGGCCGATCGCTTTCCCGATCGCGGACAAGGCCTCCTTGCCGTCGCCCGAGGCCTGGGCGAGGCGGGCCCGCCGGGCCCACGCCTCCGGGTCCCTCCCTTCGAACGCGGTGAGGCGCTCGGACATCGCGAGGGCCTCCTTCGTCCGGCCCAACGCGGAAAGCGCGTCCGTCAGGTTCGCGAGGGCCGTGCCGTTCTTCGGATCCCCCGCGAGGACCGCCTCGAAGGCGGGGATCGCCTCCTCGTATCGATGGAGTTGGACCAAGCAGCTGGCCCGGTTCCCGGAGGCGGCGACCATCGTCGGATCGAGGCGCGCGGCCTCGCCGAACGCCGCCACGGCCTCCTCGTACCGCTTCAGCTCCTGCAGGACC
The DNA here is from genome assembly GCA_035639595.1 of Thermoplasmata archaeon. Lineage (GTDB taxonomy): Archaea > Thermoplasmatota > Thermoplasmata > RBG-16-68-12 > RBG-16-68-12 > RBG-16-68-12. Next base: position 7,169 of record DASQXV010000035.1, read on the forward strand.
GTTCCGTGGGCGAAGAAGACCTTCGCCTTGCCGGGCTCCAGGGCGATCGTTCGCTCGAACGCCGCGGCGGCCTGCTCGTACCGCTTCGCGCCCTGGAGGGAAAGGCCGAGCAGGTACCACCCCTTCGGATTCGTCGCCGCATAGCGGGTCGTGCGCTCGAGGGCGTCCGCCGCCTCGGCGTACTTCTGAAGGCGGTACAGGGCGCGACCCTTCTCCAGCCACAGGTCCGCGGACGCCGGATTGGCCTCGATCGCGACGTCGAACGCGGCCACCGCATCCTCGTTCCGGCCGAGGGCGAGGAGCAGGCCCGCCCTCCGGGCGGAGGCCTCCGCGTCCCGCGGGTCCATCCGCAGGACGGTCTCGTAGGCGGCGAGGGCCTCCTCCCGCTGCCCGAGGGCCTCGTGGGCGGCGCCCTTCGCGGTCCACGTCCCGCGGTCCGTCGGCTCCTTCTTCAGGATCTGGTCGCAGGCCCGGAGGAGGACCTTCGGGCTCTTCGCGAACCGGAGGGCGTCCCGCTGGCCCCGCAGACCGTCGAGGTCCTCCGGCGCGACGACGTGCAACCGGTCGAAGGCGGCGAAGGCCTCCTCGGCCCGGCCGAGGGCGAGGAGGGCGCGGCCCTTGTCCTTCAGGGCCCTCAGGTGGTGCGGCTGAATCGCGAGGATCGCGTCGCACGTCGCGATGAGGTCGGACCACCGCTCCGCGGCGTAGAGGATCTGCCGCTTCGCCTCGAGGCCGTCGTAGGAGCGAGGCTCGAGAGCAAGGAATCCATCCAGGGCCGCGAGGGCCTCCTCCCGCCGGTTCATCTGGAGGAGGGCCTGGGCCTTCGCGAACAGCGCGGCTCCGTGCTTCGGATCGAGGTCCGCGATCCGCGAGGCCTCCTCGTCGACCTCCTGCCACCGTGCGAGGGACCGGAGGGATTCGAGGCGGCCGGCGTGCGGCTTGACGGATTTCGGGGAGAGGCGGATCGTCTGGTCGTACGCCGCGACCGCGTCGACGTTCCGACCAATCTTTCGAAGGAGCTCCGCCCGGCCGAACCACGCGTGGGCGTCGTCCTCTTTCTGGCGGATCGCCTCGTCGTAGGATCGGAGGGCGTCCTCGTTCACGCCTGCCGCCGCAAGGGCGTCCCCGCGGAGGCGCCAGGCCTGGGGATCGTACGGGTCGATCTGGATCACGCGGTCGAGGCATCGGAGGCTGCGCGCCGGATCGCCCGCCGCGAGGAAGGCGAGGGCCTTCCCTTCGAGGGCGTCCTTCCGCTCCGAATCGATCCGCAAGGTGCGGTCGAAGGCGGCCTGGGCCTCGTCGAGATCCCCGCGACGTCGGTACGCGTCCCCCTTCTTCACCCAGAGGTCCGCGTCCTGCGGGTTCAGGGCCAGGACCCGCGCATACCCGTCCGGATCATCGGGGTCCAAGGTCACGGCCTGCATGTAGGCCCGCACGGCCTCGGTCCGCTCGCCCAGGGCGGCGTGCGCGTCCCCGCGGCGCCGCCACCACTCCTTCGACTTCGGCTCCCGCCGGAGGGCGAGGTCGTAGTAGGGGATCGCGTCCTTGGGGCGGCCCTGGAAGGCGAGGATGTCCCCCTGGAGGGCGAGGGCCTTCCCATTCGCCCCATCCAGGGCGAGGGCCTCGTTCGCGGCGGCTTGGGCGGACTCCGTCCGCCGGACCCGGAGAAGTCCTGTGCCCACGAGGGCGAATGCGTCCGCGTACGCGTCCCGGCGAGACTCCGGGCCGCGGGCCTCGAGCAGGCTCAGGGCCTTCACGAACGCGGTCGCGGCACGCACCTCGAACCCTGAGTCCAGCGTCGCGAAACCGTCTTGGGCGAGCCGCTGCACCTTTTCGAGGACGCGTCCTTCCCGATCGAAGAATCCTTGGACGAGGGCCATCCCTGTCATCCCATCCCGCGGGACGCGGCCCGAGGCGGGCTGCGTCAGACGAATGGCCGACATGCCGGATGCCCGACTTATAGGTATCGCCAACCCTCGGCTCCCCTGGACAATCGCCGAAATGGAGGAGGATCGACGCTTCGACGATGCCACTAAATAGGCCGCGGCGGATAGAGGGGGCGGACAATCGTCCGACGGGATGGGCCATGGCGGATTCAGGGCGCCGCGCTCGACAAGCCACGCTTCGGAAGGAGACTCGGGAGTGGTTGATGAAGAAAACGATCCCGAATGTCCGCGAGATCGCGAGGGACCTTGAGAACGCGGGTGAGGACGTCGCGGATTTGCTGGATGCCGTAGACGAGTTGGAAGCCCTGCTGCGGGAGGGACCGGGACGAGCATCTCCGAGAACTCCCGCAAAGGCAGAGGCCTAGGATCCATCGGTCCCCGCGAGGGCCGTGGGCAAGATGTCAAGTACGGCGTGGGAGTGTCCCGCGGCCGCGCGTGGGTAGTCTAGCGGTAGGACGTGGGCCTTCCAAGCCTACGACGCGGGTTCGACTCCCGCCCCACGCATGGGCGTCCGAACCCGAATCGGAAAAATAGGATTGACCGGCGGCGGTCGGGAGGTAACCGCCCACCGCCGATCATGGGATGGATGGAGCAGCGTTAGCCGTCGTCGTCCGACACGTCGAACTCGAGCGAGCAGCCGTACGACGAGTAGACGTCCTGCCACGAGTGGTCCTCGGCGCCGGACATGTCCTCCATCGGTACGGTACTCCCTACGAATGCCACGAGGCCCGTGAGACCGTAGGGGTATAAAGGGCGGAACGGGGGAGAGGTGCGCGAAAGTATTCGGCCTGATGCCGGACGCACCCTACCGGTTCGTGAGCCACTCGAAGGCCTGGTTCGCCAGCAGGGCGCCGGCGAGACCGAGGGCGAGCAGGGAAAGGCCCAGCTCGCCAATCGTCGCGAGGACGAGCGCCGCGAGGCCCGTCGAGAGGACGAGGGCCACGAGCCGGCGGGGCGGGACCGTCTCCACGAAGATCACGAGGACCCCGAGGACCAGGAGGAACAGGACGAGTCCATAGAGGCCCGCCGCCGCGATGTCCGGGAGGACCGCCACCGCGGGCGCGGAACGTCCGCCGCGCGGATAATCCTATGGAGGCTTCGGCCGCGCGTGGCGGACGTGGACGGCCTCGCCGCGGACCAGGTCCCGCATCTCCCGTGGTGCGAGGCGCGCGGTCCCGACCGCCCGCACGTCGCCCCCGTGCCGAACGACGACCTCGTCCCCCGGGCGAATCTCCGGCGCGGCGTCTTCCACGCCGACCGCGAAGACGTTGCCCACGGGATAGAAATCTTCGATCTCGACCCAGTGGACGTTCCGGTCCGAGAGGATCTGGCCCCCGGCAAGGGTGAGGGAGAGCAAGCCGGCCTCCGTGTGCATCGCGACCTGGGTCCCTCCGCGGAGGACCCGGACGGACGGGAACCGACCGCGGAACAGGGCCCCTTCGACGAGCTCGAGGCCCGCGTCGCCGAACTGGAACCTCGCGATGTTCGCCATCTCCTCCGCGAAGCGGACTCCCTTCGGGACCCGCTCGAACGGTTTCGTCGCCTCGGTGAGGGCCTGCGTCAACGAGGTGAGGGAGGCGTCCGAGGTTGGCCGTTCCTTTGCGGTCAGGACGGCCTCGGGGATCGCCTCCTTGACGATGGAGGTCTCCGCGCCCAGGTGAGCGATCACGACGTCGTACGGATTCGCCTCGACGAAGGCTCGGAGGTCCTCCTCGACGATGGCGGCCTCGTCGCGGCTCCAGTCCCCCGTCACGGGGATGTCATAGTCCCGGGCCGGATGGAACCGCTCGAGCTCCCGCGGGATCAACCCCAGGGGCGACGTGACGATCACCTCATGGACGACGGAAGGATTGGCCGAGGCCAGGATCGCCTCCCGGAACCGACGATGGCTACGGCTCAGGGAGTACGGTTTGCGGGCGGAGCAGGGCAGGAGCACGAGGACCCGCGCGGACGGGGGTTTGCGGTACCGCTCGCGGATCCTGCGGCGGAAGCGGACGATCTCCGGCCGATAGAGGGATTCGTGGGAGTAGGCGAGCATCGGCCCGCCCCGCACCGAGATGAAGGGCTCGACGAGGTCGTAGGCGCGGAGGTCGAGGTGGCGGAGGACTGCGGTGTTCCAGGGCGCATTCGAAAGACGGCGTTCCACGAGTTCCCGCAGGCGGCCGTGGGCCAGGTGGTTGCGGACCAGGAGGACCTCGCGGTGGAGCGCGAAGTCGTTGTGGGCCGCGAGGTCTCCCCCCGACGCACACGCGGGACAACCGCAGGCGTCGCGGTCCGCCTCCGCGGCCGGGACGCACCCGTCCGCGGTATGGAACAGGCCGCGGGCGCTGTCGAGCCGCATCCGGCTGGAGTCGAGCACGTCGATGCCCGCGTAGACCAGGATCGAGACATTCGACGGCGTCGCCAGTCCCGTCACCGCGACGACCTTCGCGGGGCCGAGGGTCTCCCGAAGGCTTCGGATCGCCGCGACGAAATCCCGCGGGGACCGCTCGAACTCCGGCCCGTTCGCCAGGAACACCGCCCCCACTGTTTCGGCGCGGGGAAGGTCCGAGTCCCCGCCGACAATCGCTAGCTCTGCCGCTCCGCCCGTCTCGGGCATCTCCAGATCGGCGAAGGACCGCGGGAGCCCTTTCGTCGGCGGCAGGTCGTCCGGATGCTCGGGTCGCCGCGGGGCGAAGACGCTTCCGCTCGTCCGGACCTGGAACCGCGGGTCGTGCGTCCGCTCCGCGACGAACAGGGCCTCCGCGAACGGAGGCGCAGGACGGTCCTGGTGGTGGAGGAAGAGGACGAGCGGCGTGGCGAGCGTCCGTCCGCCTCGGGTCCAGGTGCCGCGACGTCCCAGGCCGCCCCGGGCCTCGATCTCGAACATCGGGAGGCCGCGGATTCCCGCGGACTCGTAAAAAGGCTCTCAGTCGATGGGGACCGTGTTCCGTTCGATGTAGGCGAGTTCCTTCGCCTCGAACGCGCGTTCGTCGACGCTCAGCAGGAGGGCGGCCCGCCGGAGGGCGATTTGCTCGTTCACGTACTCCAGGAAGTGGAGGATCCTCGCGAAGTCGTTGTTGATCATGAGGTACTCGATCCCGTCGAGCAGGATCACCGCGCGGGGGCCTTCGTTCAGGAAGGTCCCGATCAGGTTGCTCAGGCTGTTCAGGTTGTGCGGATCGATGTAGTCCTTCCCGAGGGTCGTCGACAGCCAGACGACCCGGATGTCCTTGTCCCCGCGCCGGCGGACGATGTGGTTCGGATGCTGCCGCGTGATGTAGAGGGGCCGCCACCCGGAGTCGACGGATTGGTGGAACGCCGCGAGGGCCTTCTCCGGCTTCTTCTCCTTCACAAGGTAGGCTCGTCCCTCCTCGAGCTCCCTCTTCTTGCCGAAGAGCAGGTCCCGGAGAAGTTCGTCCTCCTCGAAGGCGAGCAGGAGCGGCCACGCCCAGGGCCGCATGGAACCGGCGTGCCATCCGGAAATCCGTTTTTATACGTATCCTATCGACTATCGCACCTGAGACTCATCCTTTGGGTCGAGGCGCCAAGCGCATTCCTTATCGGGAGACCCGCTTTTCGCCGTCGCCATGGCGTCCGGGGTCATCGGGGTCATCGGAGGCTCCGCCCTCGGTGACGCGTTCGATTTGGAGGGCGAACAAACCAAATTCCTCGTCACCCCGCACGGCGCGCCGAGCGACCCGCCCCGGCTGGGCGACCATGCAGGCGTCCGAGTCGCCTTCCTCCCCCGACATGGGAAGGACCATCGGATCCCGCCGCACAAGCTGAACCACCGCGCCAACCTTTGGGCCCTCAAGGAGGTCGGCTGCACCCACATCCTCGGGACCTCGTCCACGGGCTCCCTGAAGAAGGCGATTCGCCCCGGGATGTTCGTCGTGCCGAACGATTACATCGCTTTTTGGAACGTCCCGACCCTGTTCGACGACCGCGTCGTCCATTCGACGCCGACTCTGGACGAGACCCTTCGCGCGGCCCTCGTCGCGGGCGCGAAGGACGCCAAGGCCACGGTCCGGGATCGAGGCATCTACGTCCAGACCACCGGGCCGCGGCTCGAGACGCGCGCGGAGATCGGCTTCTTCAAAGGCATTGGGGACGTCGTCGGCATGACGATGGCCTCCGAGGCCACGATCGCCACGGAGATCGGGCTCCCGTACGCGGCCCTTTGCACGGTCGACAACTTCGCCCACGGCCTCATCGACGAACCCCTTTCCTTCGAACAAATTCGCGAGACGCAGCGGGCGAACGCCGCCCTGACCCGGACGATCGTGGGGAAGGCGTTGGAGCGCCTCCAATGAGCATCCTGATCCGGGACGTCGAGGTGGAGGGGGAGACGACCCAGGTGTACATCGAAGGGAACCGGATCGCAGAGATCGGGAAGAAGCGGGAAGCGGACATCGTAATCGACGGCCGCGGCAAGATCGCCCTCCCGGGGTTCGTGAACCTTCACACCCACACGGCGATGACCCTGTTCCGCGGCTGGGGGGACGACCTCGACCTCTCGACGTGGCTCGAAACCCGGATCTGGCCCGCGGAGGCGAAGCTGACCCCGGACGACGTGTACTGGGGCGCCAAGCTCGCCTGCCTGGAGATGATCAAGGGCGGCATCACGACCTTCAACGACATGTACTTCCACATGGACCAGGTCGCGAAGGCGACTCGGGAGCTCGGTCTCCGCGGCTTCCTCGCGGAGGGCATCGTGGACCTGAACGATCCCGAGCGCGCCGCGAAGCAGATCCGGGACGCGGAGGAGGTGAACCGTCGGATCGAGGCGATGAAGGTGGACCGCCTCACGCCCGTGTGGGGCCCCCACGCGATCTACACGGTCTCGAAGGACTCCCTCCTCCGGATCCGCGAGCTCGCGGACAAGCGGGGCAGCCTGATCCACCTCCACCTCTCCGAGACGAAACGCGAGGTCGACGAGTGCGTCGTAGAGACCGGCATGCGGCCCGCGAAGTACCTGGACAGCCTGGGGTTCCTCGCGAAGGACGTGATCGCGGCCCACGGATGCTGGCTCGATCCATCGGAGATCGAGATCCTCGCGCACACGGGGGCGAAGGTCGCCCATTGCCCGATTTCCAACATGAAGCTCGCCACGGGGGCCGCGATGCCGTACGCCGCCCTGCGGGAGGCCGGCGTCGTCCTGGGGCTCGGGACGGACAGCGCCGCGAGCAACAACCGACTCGACATGTTCGAGACGATGAAGGTCGCGGCCCTCCTGCAGAAGTTCGCGACGGGGGACCCGAAGGCGCTCCCCGCGACGGAGGCGTTCGAGATGGCGAGCCTCGGCGGCGCGAAGGCCCTGGGCCTCGACGCCGGGGTCCTCGGCGTCGACCGCCTCGCGGACCTGATCCTGGTCGACCCTCGCCGGCCCGAACTCACGCCGCGCCATTCCGACGTCAGCAATTTCGTCTACGCCGCCCACGCGAACGCCGTCGACACGACAATCTGCGACGGGGTCGTCCTCATGCGGAACCGGCGGGTGAAGGGGGAGGCGGAGATCCTCGAGCGGGCGGCCCAGGTGGCCCGGGACCTCGTGACGAGGGGCTGAGATGGCCCTCGAGCGGCTCCGGGCGAGCCTCGCCGAGTGCCCCATCGTCCGCTTCGGGGACTACGAATACTTCGTCCACCCGATCACAGATGGGCTTCCGCTCGGGCGGCCCGAAGTCTTGGACGAGGTCCTCGGGGAACTCGCCCGCCTCGGAGACTGGAGCCGGTGCGACAAGATCGTGACCGCGGAGTCCATGGGCTTCCCCCTCGCCGCGGGCCTTTCCTTGCGGGTCCACCGGCCGTACGTGTTCATCCGGAAGCGCCAATACGGGCTGCCGGGCGAGGTGTCCCTGAAGCAGACGACCGGTTACTCGAAGACGGACATGTACATCAACAACGTCCACCGAGGGGACCGGGTCATCTTCGTCGACGACGTCGTCTCGACGGGCGGCACCCTGATCGCGATCGTGAAGGCGCTCCGCGTGATCGGCGCGGAGGTCGTCGACGCGTTGATCGTCTTCGAGAAGACTCGCGAGAAGGCGAGGATGGAGAAGGAGCTGGGCCTGAAGATCAAGACGCTCCTGAAGGTCGAGGTCGCGAAAGGCAAACTCGTTGAACGATCCTGAACGGGTGCAGGGGCCGCAGGCCCGAACACGACGCCATCGGGCCTTAGGGAGGACGGGCACGCGTCACGTCGGTCGCTTGGCCCGGCCCCGGCGGACCTCGGGTTCCGTGACGATGACGCTCAGATGGAGGATGGCGCCATCCGGATCCGGGTCGTACCGGACGCTTCGACCTTCCGAGAGGATCTTGTGGAATTGGATTCGCACGGTCCTCAACCGCGGGAGCGACTCGCCAGACCATGAAATACGCGTCACGATTCTTCGGTGTGATAGGTGATAATGTAGCTACACCATGGAGATGGAGGTTCGAACGGGACGACGGGTTCCGACCGGCTTGTGGAGCGCCTACTGCTTCATCAAGTCGAGTCCGTTCCAGTCGCCGCCAAAGTCCTTGACCTGTCCGGTGGCCAACTGGAATCGCGCCCGGAGCTTGCCGTTCTCGAAGAAGATGTAGGCGTTGCGCAGGCACGAGGTGTAGAGGTTCTTCCGCTTCCCCTTCTGGGTGAGAATGCGCTCGACGCATTCGATCAGCCCCACTTCCTCGAGGATGCGGATCTTGCGGTAGCAGGCCGCGATCGGGATGCCATACCTCTGGCTGATCTCCTGAGCACTGATCTTCCGCTTGTACGTGGCGAGAAGGATTTTCGCGCTGTACTCATCCGTCAAAAGTTGGGACGCTTCGAGGGGAGACAACAGCTTCGAAGTTTCGTGGAAACCGCCATCTTCTGGGTTGGTATCGTCCTCCAAGCCTTCACCCCGCTGATCTTGAGCCGGTCAAGGAAGTTGCAGACTATTTAAGATATCTCGCATGATTATCAGACAAAAAACTCGTTTGGACAAATGATTCTCAATCGGGCCCGAAATTGCGTCCGCCCTCGTGCATTAGTGGTCGATGGCGGCGTTGAGCTCGATCCACTTTCCGTTGATGTCCTTGTCCACGTCGAACTCGAACTTGACCCGGAAGATCCCGCCCTCGTAGACCAACTGGGCGGATTTCAAGAGGGAACGGTACAGCTTCATCGTCTTGCCCTTCGGCGTCGTCACGATCTCCGCGACGTTCAGGAACCCGGCCTCTTCGAGCTCGTGGATCTTGCGATAACACGCGGCGATTGGGATGTCGTACTTGTCGGAAATCTCTTGCACGGACCGGGACGTGCTCTGAGTCGCGACCAAAATCCGTTCCGCGTACTCGTCCGTGAGCAATCGCGAGACGTCCTTTTCTCGCATTGTTCTCGATTCAGCGATGGGTGTTAATTCCAGTATCTATCCGGTTCTCGGATTTGATACTCGCGGATCGGGATGGACGGGACGATTTGCCCCGCGATTCGTCGTCACACGATCGGCCGCAGGATCGCCCTCGGGGCGCCGCCCGACCAGTCCCAGGAGAGGCTGAACAGCTCCGTGTACGGCTTCTGTCCGTACAGAACCACGGAGCCGTTCACGCTGTCCATGTGGACCACGAGGTGGGCCAGGTTTTCGAGGCGGGTCGCGGACCGGCTCTGGGGCGTCACGAATCCCACGAACAGGTCCTTCGACCTCCGGATCGAGGAGAAGACTCCCGACATCTCCTCGACGACCTTCTCCCCGTAGATCGATTCCAAGGTGTCGAAGGCGAACAGGGCGAGGAACGGCCGCTCCGATTTCGGGAGCTGGAATTCGACGTTGGACCACTTGAGGTCCGCCGTGACGTTCGTCCCCTCCATGTGCATGACGTTCCGGGAGACGTCCGCCACGCCGAGGGTCGCGGACTCGAACACCCGGACGTGGGTGTCGAAGGCTCCCTCCGAAACGTGGGGGACGACGAGTTCCCGGAGGAACTCCGCGCTGCCCTTCCGCGGCGGGACGTGGGCGACGCCGCGGTTCTGGACCACGCAGTTGCAGATGATCGCGGTCCGCAACCAGTCGACGTAATCCGCGGGGACCGCGCTCGAGACCTCGAACGCGACGACCCGGCCCCGGGTGAGCCCTCCGGTCAGCCGGTCCAGCGCCTCGAGCCCCGTGCTGACCCGGTCCTTCGCGAGGTCCGGCACTGCCTTCCACATCTGGGGTTTCACGGGACGGACCTCCTCGCGGAGGTCGAAGGCCGTGAGCCGTCCGCCTTCCAAAGTGTACAGGTACCGGTGCTGGCGCACCTGCTGGCCGCGGAGCTTCTCGATCGTCAGGACCCGGAGCCGACGTCCCTGATACTCCGTCGACGCGAGGCTCAGGACCCCGTCTCCCAGGTAGTCCAGACGGGTCTCCCCGCTGCTCTCCAGGACGTACAGGACGTTTTGCTTGCTCCCCTCGACGAGATCCTTTTGGAGGACCGTGATCAGGCGGGAGGCGGGGATGCCGTAGTGCTCCCCGAGCGCGTCGATCGAGTCGATCAGGACGAGGGACCGCTCCGGCAGCCGATTGTCGACGAACTCGTACGCGGCCTCGAGCTCGGGCAGGTCGAATCCCAGGGTGACCTCGAGAAAGTTCCCCTTCACCTCGCCGCTCCCGATCGACTCGGGCTCGGCGTCCTCGCCTTCCTTCCCTTCCGCGAGCTTCCCTTCGAGCTGCTCGAGGGCGAAGCGGGCGACCTTCGACGCCGACTTGCCCTTCGGCCCCGTCTGGAGGCCCGCGGGCTTGAGGCGGTCCTTCAGCCAGGCGAACTGGCGGAACAGCGACTCGTCGGAGACGCGCGAGCTGAGGTAGTGGGAGGCGCTGACCTCGTCGAGCTCCTCCGTGATCTGCAGCGCGAAGGTCGTCTTCCCCGTCCCCGCGGGCCCCTTCACGATGAGGGAGTGGCCCCCCGGTGCGTTGAAGAATTCGACGACTTCGCGAGGGATTCGACCGACCGGGGGCATGGGGGTCTCGTCGACACTGAGGCCCCCTCTATACAAACGTTTCCGTCCCGCTCCCGCGGACAGCGGTCACGTTCCAGGTCTGTCAGTGAGTAACGTTCGGAATCGAATCGCATCCGGGTGCATCGTGAGGTTGTTGAACATCACGTACGCGTCGTCGTACTCGTCGGCGAAGGACCGCAAGCGAAGGAGGTCCTCGTCCGTATACGTATATCGATAGGGAGTGGGCCCGGGCGGCTTCCCGTGCAAGCGGAAGTACGCGAGGCCGTACGTCGCGGACTCCCGGTCGAACGGATCGACGATGTGGACCAGCCCGAGGTCCTCGCAGATTTTTTCCACGACGTGCGCGGCCCAACCGCCGCCACGGAGTTCGAGGCCCTTGACTGCGTCCGTCCGGATGGAATCGAAGAACCGATAGAGGGCGGCCCGATTCGCGTCCGTAGGCGCGAACGAGGCGGGAGCCTGGAAGACGATGGCCTCCGCCCGCAGGGCCTCCGCGACGGCGCGAGTCGACTCCCACCCTTCGCGGACCGCGGGAGTGTCCTGGAATCCGCCGTAGGCAGCCCCTTCGTCCGCCGGAATCTTGCGGCCGGACCGACGGTACGTCGGCGACGTCGCCGGATGCGTGATGAACTGAGAGGCTTTGACGGCAAACCGGAACTCGGGTGGGGCGAGGCTCCGCCACTTCTTCGCCCGATCGACGGACACGGGCCGGTAGAACGTCTCCTGGATCTCGATGGCGTCGAGCCCTCGGACGACGTCGGCTTGGCGTCGGCCGAAGCCGCACGTCCCCGTCCAAATCATCGGTCCGCCACACCTGCGACAAACTATAAAGCCGGTCCCGGAGCATCGCGAGGTCGAGTGAAAAACCAGGACGTCGCGGGGATCTTCGAAGAGATTGCCGACATGCTCGACATCCTCGGCGAGGACGCCTTCCGGATCATCTCGTACCGCCGGGCCGCCCGCCAGATGGAGGCGCTGACGGACGACGTCGAGGACCTCGTTCGGCAGGGCCGCGCGGGATCGATCCCGGGCATCGGAACCGCGCTCGCGGAGAAGATCGAGGAGTACGTGACGACGGGGAAGATGGCCTACCACGAGGAACTGCGGGCGAAGTTCCCGCCGGGCGTGCTCGACATGCTCCGGGTCCGCGGGATCGGGCCGAAGAAGGTGAAGGTCTTGTGGCAGGAGCTCGGGATCTCGGACATCGAGACCCTGCGCAAGGCGGCCCAGACCCATCGCCTCCGGCGGGTGAAGGGATTCGGCGAGAAGACGGAGGAGAAGATCCTCCGCAGCATCGAGCTCCTCAAGGAAGGAGAGGCGGTCTTTCTCCTCGCAACGGCGCATGCGGTCGCGGACATCGTCCTTGCCCATCTGCGGGAACGGGCGCCGGTCCAGCACCTCGCCGCGGCGGGCAGCCTGCGGAGGATGAAGGAGACCGTGCGGGACATCGACATCATTGCGACGACGGACCGGCCCGCCGCGGTCGTCGAGGCCTTCACCCAGATGCCCGGCGTGCGGGAGGTCGTCGCCGCCGGGGAGAGGAAATCTGTCGTCCTGTTCGACGTCGAAGGCCGGTTCATCCAGATCGATCTTCGGATCGTGGAACCGGGGAGCTGGGGGGCCGCGCTCCAGTACGACACGGGGAACAAGGACCACAACATCCACCTCCGCACGATGGCGGAGAAGCGCGGGCTCAAGCTGAACGAATACGGGATCTTCCGAGACGACGAGAAGGTCGCCGGGGAGACGGAGGAGAGCGTGTACGAGTCCCTCGGCCTGTCCGCGATCCCACCCGAGATGCGGGAGGACCAAGGCGAGATCGAGCTCGCCGCGAAGCGGGAGATCCCGAGGCTCGTCGAAGACGGCGACATCCAGGGCGAGTTCCATGTCCACACGAACGCGACGGACGGATTGGATTCCGTGGAGACGATGGTGGAAACGGCCCGTTCCCGCGGCTACGAGTACGTCGGGATCTCGGACCACTCCGTCTCTTCGACCGTCGCCTTCGGCCTCACCGCGGAGGCGGCCCTCGCCCGCCGGGACCGGTTCCGCGAGTTGAACCGGGAGCGGAAGGGGTTCACGGTCCTCCTGGGGACGGAGTGCGACATCCTCGACGGCGGGGAGATGGACTACCCTGACGAGGTGCTGAAGGAATTCGACTTCGTGATCGCCGCGGTCCACTCGCGGTTCACCCAGCCGATCGCGGAAATGACCGCGCGGGTCGTGGACGCAGTCCGCAACCCCTACGTGAACATCCTGGCCCATCCGACGACCCGGAAGATCGGCCAGCGGGATCCCGTCCAGATCGACCTCGACGAGGTGTACGCGGCCTGTGCCTCGACGGGCACCGCGATTGAGATCGACGCGTATCCGGACCGCATGGACCTGAACGGGACGCAGGCCCGCGCCGCGAAGAACGCGGGATGCACGATCGCCGTGGACACGGACAGCCATGCGAAGGGACACCTCGCCTGGATCCGCTTCGGCGTCGGGACGGCCCGACGCGGCTGGCTCACCCGCGACGACGTGCTGAACGCCTGGCCCCTCGAGAAGGTCCGAGGGTTCCTCCGCTAGCGCGCTTGGACGGAATCGCGTCGAAGGCCTTGCCGACGACGTCCTTGTCGTTGGGCCACGAGAGGAGCGTCATCGCCTCCCTTCGGGAGACCCACCGGACCTCGTCGAATCCGGATTCCGCCCTCAGGCGACCGCTCACGGGATTCGCGAGGTAGTAGGTCACCCGCTTGTCGTAATTCCTGCGCCGCGGCGGCCAATAGTACGCGTACCGCACCTCGGCCAGGGGCCCGAGCAGTCTCACGGAAAGGCCCGTCTCCTCGAGGACCTCGCGGATGGCGGCTTCCTCCGACGACTCTCCGGGTTCGATCTTCCCTTTCGGGAAGCCCCAGGTCCCTTCATCCGCCCGGCGCAGCAGGAGGACCCGTCGGTCCCGCCTCAGGACGACAGCTCCGCTCGATCGGACCGCCTGGGTCGGCCGACCGGGGCGAGGGGGCCCACTCCGGATGCCGCGGCCCGACCGGGCGAGGAGCAGGGCCTTGCGTAGGTCGCTCCGTAGGGCGGCTTCGAGCCCCCGGCGCCGGAGGATCGCCGCGGGATGGTAAGTGGGGACAAAGGGAATTCGACCGAGGAATGAGACCTCGGATCGGGCCTCCCGCAGCTCCGCCCTGGGTCCCACCACGGCCTGCAGCGCGGTCGCACCGAGGGTCACGACGGCCTTGGGTTGGACCATGAAGATTTGGCCGAGCAGATAGGGTCGGCATGCGCCGACCTCATCGTACCGCGGCGGGCGGTTGTCCGGAGGCCGGCACTTGACCACGTTCGTGATGAAGACGGACTCCCGCGGGATGCCGACCGCGCGGAGGGCGGCGTCCAGGACCTTGCCGGCCGCGCCGACGAAGGGCCGCCCAACGGCGTCCTCCGAGCGCCCTGGCGCCTCGCCGATCAGGAACAGGGCCGCGTCGACAGGACCCTCCCCGGGGACCGCATGGGTCCGATGGGCATAGAGGCGGCACCGGGTGCACGCGCGGATGGTCGCGGCGGTTCTTGACAGGTCTCCGGTCCGCATCCGCCGGTCGGCCATGCGCCGACAAGGGCAGGGGACCAGAAAGCCTTCTCGGATCCTACGAGCGCATCTCCGCCATCCGGTTGGTCAGGGCCTTGATCTTCGGCTGGACCTTCTCGATCTTCCCCTCGAGCTTCGCCCGGAGGCGCTCGAACTTCCGCTCCGCCTTCACGCGGTCCATGGTCGCCCCCTTGAGCATCTGCTGGGCCCGGCGGATCTCCGCGCGGTACCCCGCCTCGATTCGGCGCAGGCGTTTGAGCTTCCGTTCGATCTTGTCCGCAGACGGAATGACGGATCCCCCGATCGTCGCCCGGGGCTCGCGGGCGGGCTCAGAGGAGGGCCCGCTTCCGGGCGATCACCACGTCAAGGACGCCATTGGTATACGTGTACTTCAGCGTGTCGCGGTCCGCGTCCTCGGGCAAATCGACGATCGTGAAGTAGGAGCGGTCTCCGTCCCCTTGGATGAGGAGCTTGTCGCCGTCCAGGCGGACGCGCACGCCCTCACGCGGGACCCCGGACATCTCGGCGGTCAGGAAGATCGCGGAGTCCGTCAGGATCACGTCGACGAGGGGATCCCGGCTGCGGATCTCCTGCCCCTCGAGCGCGGGCCTCGGGGCCTCCAACCGCGACTCCCTCGAGCGGGTCGTGAATCCGTAGATGAAAGGCTCCCGAAACACCCCGAGCTTCCCCTCGAACGCATCCTTGAGCATGCGTTGGATCGCCCGCCGGGTCTCCTCGAACTCGTCCTCTACGCTCATGGGGGAATCCTCTTTGGCCTTCCCGCGGAGCCGCGATTCGCGGATCGCGGTCCCTTCCGCTTCAACCCGTAGGAAAGCATGGGTTCGAAACGTATTATAGTTTTCGAGCGGGCCCGGATTTTCTCGATGGAACCCGCGTCACGTTGCGCATTTCTCCGTCGAACATGGGAGGGCGCATTCAACCCGGTGGCGGAGCCGGGGCGGGACTCGCCGCGGGCTTCGGGGACGCCGGGGCCGCGGGCGGCGCGGCTGGGGGCTGGGCCGTCCTCGGGGAGACCTTCGCCGCCGCGACCATGGCGACCCGTTCCACGAGCATGCGGTACCGCGGGATGCCTACGAACTCGATCCGGCCGTTGACCAAGATCGCGGGACCGAACTGCAACTTGTGCTTCGTGAGGGCTCCCCCGCTCGCCTCCCGGTCCAAGACCTCGACGGTCCACTCGGGATGGTCCGCCCGCAGCCGATTCGCCACCTCTTGCATGCGACCTTCCTGGTACTCTTGCAGGGAGGAAAGGAACGTGACGGTGACCATGCCATCCGCGCGTACCCGAGCGGGCCACATAAAGGTTGCGCGGGCCTCGAGGGAAAGGCCATGCCGGCCGAGGGCGTTCGGGCCGCGATGAGGGTCCTCGTCGCGTCCGACGCCGACGAGGCGAGCCGCACGCAACGGGACGAACTCCTCCGCCTCGCGCCGTGGACGCCCGACCGCCGTTTCGCGGATCGGGAGGCGTGGAGGCATCGGGACCTCGCCCTCGTCACGATCCCGGAGGAGCACCTGTACCGGGATCACCTCGACCGAGATCTCGAGGCGAACTATGGGGAGGCCGTCGACCTGGTCGTCTACCTCTCGAAGCATCGATCCGAGAGCGGTCGACCGAGCCTCACCGTCCATCCGATCGGGAACCCGGGCGCCGCGGACTTCGGAGGGAAACCGGGAAGCCTGGTTCCGGCGGCGGCGCGGGGGATGACCACGGCCCTCCGCGGCCTTCGGCGAGAGGCGCGTGGCCTCCCGTTCGAGGTCACGTTCGAGGCGACGCACCACGGGCCCTACCTGGAGGCCCCGACGTTCTACATCGAACAGGGGAGCACGGCCGAAGAGTGGAGGGACCCCGCGGCGGCCCGGGCGATCGGCCGGGTCCTCCTGAACCTGGGTCCGACCGACGACCCGATCGGGATCGGCCTCGGGGGAGGGCACTACATGCCGCGGCAGACGGACCTCGCGCTGACGATGCGGATCGCCTTCGGGCACCTCCTCCCGTCGTATGTCCTTGAGGCGTCCGCATTGGATCGAATAGACCGGGCGGTGGAGCGGACGCCGGGGGCGCGGATCGCCTACGTGCATCGGAAATCCCTGGCGAAACCGCTCGTTCGCATGATCGAAGGGCGCCTCGAATCGCTCGGACTCCGCGTGATTCGGGAGGCGGACCTCGATCCGAGAGGGAGAGACGAAACTTCATAAACCGTCGGCCAATATCAAAGCTCCCGGGGAGAACGATGCTGAAGGAATGTCGTTCTCACGGATACTTCCGTGAGGAGCTCTGTCCACACTGCGGCAGCGAGGGCAAGTTCCTGCTGAACGACGAGGAGGTGGCCCTCCTCGGCCGGACGATGGCGGGCGTCCTCCGGCATTTCCCGCAACGGTACGGCCTCGAGATGGATGCCCACGGATGGGTCGACCTGCGCGATTTCCTCACCGCGGTGCAGATCCGCAACCGCCGGTTCCGGTTCGTCCGGCAACACCATGTCGTCGGCCTCATCGAGACGGACCCGAAGGGCCGGTACCAGTTCGACGACGGGAAGATCCGGGCGACGTACGGGCACTCGATGGACATCGAGCTGGACCTGCCGACGGAGGGGATCCCGGATCTCCTGTTCTATCCGACGACGGAGGAGGAGAGCCATCTCTTGATGGAGGCGGGGCTGCGTCCCTCCGACCGCAAGATGGTGCACCTGAGCGCGACGTTCGAGGCGGCGCTGGAGGCGGGCCGCGTGCGGATCGCACAGCCCGTGATCCTCGAGGTCGATGCGAAGGGCGCCCGCGCGTCGGGCGTCGTGATCCACAAGGCCGGAAAGACCGTCTACACGACGAAGGAAGTCCCGAACGAATTCCTGCGTCGGTCGACGCGGGTCGAGGAAGAACTGCCGGCCGAATCGCCCGTCGATCCCTCGGGTTGAATTCCCTTTCGACGCCCCGAAGCGGTCGAGCGCCTCCCGGTCCTGCCGCGGTCCGCCATTTTTATGCCCATACGTTTATGACGGTCGGTCGGATATCGTCGCCTCGGATGGGTGAGACATGCCGTCGGCTTTTGGGTTGATCGGCCGGAACCCGGCCCTCCAGGAGCACTGGTTCCGCCGAGCCCTCGCCTTCGTGATCGACATGCTCGTCGTCGTCCTCGTCTTCCTGTTCCTCGCGATCCCATCCAGCCTGCAAATCTGGTCCTTCTGGACGACGGCCCTCTTCGGCGGCCTGATCTGGTTCCTGTACTCCGTGCTCCTGGAGACCTTCTTCGGAGGGACGGTCGGGAAGAAAGTCGTCGCGCTGCGCGTCGTGGCGATCGACCGCAACTTGGACTTCGTCCACGCGTTGGTGCGAAACGCCCCGAAAATCTTCTGGCCGATCCTCGCCCTCGACCTGCTCATCGGCGCCGCGATGGAGGGGGATCCGCGCCAACGGCTGTTCGACCGGCTCGCCGGCACGACGGTGACCCGGGTCGACCAAGGAGCCTACATGGAAGAGCAGTTCCGGATGATGCAACACGCGATGCCTTCTCCCATGACGATGCCGCCGAACCCGGGGCCGCAGGGACCACCTCCGGCGCCCGGCGCGGAGGCCGCGTCCGCACCCGGCGGATGGC
>DASQXV010000036.1:0-5312 GCA_035639595.1 Thermoplasmata archaeon
GACGAGGGTGTGCCGGATCACGGTGCGGGTCGGCAGATCGGGCAGGAGTGACAGGGTTTCCCGCAGCTTCCGCCACTCGTTCCCCGACTTCGGCACCATGAGCCGTCGGTAGATGTCCTCGTTCGGCGCGGCGACGGTCACGTACAGTTGGGTCGGCAGGCGGCCTTCGGCCTTCATCCGCCGGAGGACCGCGGGCGTCGTGCCGTTCGTCACGAGGAACGTCGACATGCCGCGCCGCTTGAACTCATCGATCATCTCCCCGAGCCTGCGGTACAGGGTGGGTTCGCCGGTGAGGCTGATCGCGACGTTCGTCGGATGCCACGCCTCGAGGAACCGCTCCGGCGTCACGTTCGGATTCCCCTTGAACCCGGTCAGGAGGGCGCGTTGCGCGCGAATCGACTCCTCGACGACGAAGCTCGGGTCGTCCGCGAGGAGCAGGGAGTCGGACCCCCATTCCTGGGTGCGCCAGCAGAACTGGCAGGCGAGGTTGCACGCGTCGACCGTCGGGGTCATCTGGAGGCATCGGTGGCTCTCGATCCCGTAGAACGTCTGCTTGTAGCACCCGACGCCCTTCGTCAGGCTCGCCTTCGTCCAGTGGCACAGCTTGACCCCGCTGTGGTCCCCGACGATCCGGTAGCCCTGGCGTTCCAGGACCTCCTGCTTCTGCGGATCCATCCGCCGGCGGATTCGGCGGACGCCTTAAAGGGCTTTCGCGGGCTGAATTGGTGCGCTAGGAAACCCGCTCCCCAACGCCCACAACCGCGGCATCCTCAGGGAGCGGGAGATCGGTGGGACCTCCCACCTTCTCCAATTTTAGACTCTCGGCGTGCCTGAACGGCCTCCTCGGCCGAGCCCTTGCTACGTCTTCATGTGCGGTTGGGCACCTGGCGAGAAGAGATTTCGACTCCGATATTCGACCGCTAAAATACATATAGGGACAGGTCGACGGGCTCGGCGTGCCGCGCGCGACCCGACTCTTGGAATGGTACCATCGCCTCTTCCATCTCGCGCAGCTCACAACCCATGATCGGTGGGTCAAACGGCTCCGGCTCCTCGCGTTCCTCTCCGCGTCCTCGATCGCGACGCAGATCGTCCTGCGGGCCGCGCTGGGATATGTCGGGTTGGAGAACATCCTCCCGGCCTCGGTCCTCACGATCCTGGTCGCCTCCGCGGTCTGGCTTGTCGCTTATCCAGCGATGTGGGTGCGGATGCTGACGGTCGTCGTCGAGATGGAAGCGAAGAAGGAATACGAGGCCCTCCGTCGAGAGATCCTCAAACTGCACCCCCATCGAGGCCTCCCGCCGAACCCCGTGGAACCATTGCATCGCTCCCTGGTCCAAGATCAACCACGCTGAAGCGCGATGCAACCCCGCCGATCGAGCACATGCCAACTCAGGGCTCGCCCCGCTCCCGTCCAGCGGGCAGCTGTCGGCGGACAAATGCGAGGAAAAAGAGGCCGGCGCTGAGAGCCAACAGGGGAAGCCCTAGGTACGGGGCGTCGAACGCGAAGAAAACCGTCGAGAAAGCCCCAACGAAGATCCCGATGTGGGTCAGCTTTTCTTGGAGCTTGAGCCGAGTGACCTCGGCCTCGATCGAGTTCCAGTGTCGGATCAGGAGGGTGGCCAGGATGACGGCCGCGATGGCCGCTACGAAGAAGTCCAGGGTCAACTCGGAATAGTAGTCGCCGAAGGTGAGGAGCAGGCCCACCTCGTCGCCAACGAACCCGAGGCCGAGGCCAAACACGACCGCACAAGCCCGGTCGACCCTAACGTCGTCATAGGCAATCCCGATCCAGCCCGCGACTCCGACCATGATCAGCCCGTACCAGAAGTGATGAAAATGGATTCCCCCCGTGATGATCATGACGCTGGGGAGCAGGAGATGAAAGAGACGGGCCCCGAAGAAGCCCCCGACGAACGCGACGGTCCCCAGGAACGACAGTCCGTGACGGTACCGCCCCACCGCCGCCTTCTCGACCATACGGGCCTGGCTCCCCGATACGGGATCAGCTTGATGAATCGTCGCCGCGAATTCGACCCGATGCATGCGGCCGATGGTTTCGCGTGGCCCGAGCCTCGGTTCAGGCTTCGTCCTCGTCTCCCGTGTCGAACGCGCGGAGGCCGCGCTCGTCGGCCTCGCGTCGTCCGGGACCCGGGAGTTCGGCCGCCTTCTCAAGCAGATGCTTCACCGCATGGCTCGCCTCGGGCTCGTCCAGGAGGAACGCGACCTCGCGCTCGTCGAGGCCCAGTTCCGCGGTCAACGCGATCCGAAGCTCCTCGTCCCCCGAGAACAGGGTCCGGAGGATCGGCAGGCCCTCGTTGAGGATCTGGTCCTGCGACGTGTGCAGGTGGACCGCGAGCTTCCGGGCCAGGGAGTTCCGCGCGCCCCGTTGGGCGCGGGACCGGGCCATCTGGATCAGGAAGGACGGAAACTCGAGTTGTCCGCCGCGGCCCCGCCCTTTCCGGGCGACGGCGACGCCGCTCGACATGAGCTCGCTCGCGTAGGACCAGAGGCCGAAGCTTTGGCGTCGACGGGCCCGGCCCAGGAAGATGTCGGCCCGGCTCAGGGCCTCGCTCCCGCGGACGAGGTCGTCCGGCCTCGAGAACTCGTGGGCCAGGTTCTGGTCCACCCAGAGGATCAGGTCCTCGGGGGACTCGTCGAGGCCCCGTGCGGCGTCCCGCGCTCGCCTCGCATCCCCGGACCGGAGGATTTCCTCGATCGCCGGGAAGATCGTGATCTCCCGATCCCGGGAACCGAGGGCCCGGGAGGCTTCGCTCCGGACATCGTGTCGTCCGATTGCGAGCGATTCGAGGTCGTTGATCGCGGACCGCAGGTCGCCTCCCGCTCGTTCCACGATGACGTCGAGCACGTCGTCCGCGATCTCGACCCCCTCCTTGGCGGCAATCGTGCGGAGTATGTTTTTCATGGCGTCATCGTGAATGGCTTGAAATTTGATAGTCTTGCATAGTCGCTTCAGGGAGGACGACCGGCGCGTGAGCGCGTAATAGTCGTTCGCGATGAGCACGATCGGCTGCCGCGTTTCCTGGACAGTCTGGACGATCGCCGCGATCCCTCCCTTGTCCTCGCGGCCGAACACGTTGTCCGCTTCGTCCAGGATGATGAGCTTGCGGCCCCCCTTCCCCGCGGTGAGGAACTCTCCGGTGTCGCTGAAGGTCTGGAGGACCGCGCCCCGGGTCGCGACCGCGCGGATCGCGTCCGCGTTGCGCCGGTCCGATGCGTTCATCTCGACGGCGCTCCAGCCCATCTCGGCCGCGAGCGCGAGGGCGGCGCTCGTCTTCCCGATTCCCGGGGACCCCTGGAGGATGACCGCGCGCTTGTCCGGGCGGCGACGCTCCCAGGACGAGGCCCACTTCCTGAGTTCCGCAACCGCCGTCGGATTTCCAACGACGTCGTCCAACGAGTTCGGTCGATACTTCTCGACCCAGGCGGTCATTGCGGTCTAGAACGGCCGCGAACCGGATAACTCTATCACTCGGGGTGCGAAAAACAGGGGAATTCGGTCGCACGTATGATTTGTATAGTCGTACGCTGACTGTGTATGAAAAGATATGTGGAAGCTAAACCAACTCAGGAAGGCTCATTTCTGTGCATTCTGGCCCGCCGCTTCGTAGTAGTCGCAGAGCTCGACGAGCAATTGGTCGTAGGTCTTCCGGAACTTCATCCGGTACAGTCGATCGCGGGTCGACGGCGTCACCTGAATTGTCGTGATTCCCTTGCTAGCGTGAGTCATGGTCTTCCGGCCTGAGTCGGGCCCCGGCGCATATTGAACTATGGTTTGTCAACCCGGGTCGGCCCTTCCTCCGTACACATCCGGTTCACCGAGGCGGTATGGAAATGCAGGCGAGTAGCGTAGTTAAACCGAGATCGATGCAGGACGCATTTCGCTGCGCCTGGCTCCATGATCGAATTACAGGCACGGCACAGGGCGCGAAAACCCGGTTCACCTCGCAGGACCTTCCTGAACACATCCCTGGAGTGACTCTTCATGGTTAGTTTCCTCCCTCCGCCGTTGATGTGGTCAAACTCGAGTCGGTTCGGACCATCAAGCCGGTTCCATCCGCAACAGGCGCAATGGGGTTCGCCACCCGAAAGGAGCTTGAGGGCGCGCGCTCGAGCATTTCTCGCATATCGTCGCGCTTGCTCACGAACCTTGTCCGGATGAGCGCGGCGCCACCGTTTCACGGCCTCGGTCGACTTCTTCGCCATCCGGAACTCATGTCGCACGTGCCATATCTAGCTCCAGGCCAGGGTTGGGTAAAAGTGAAATTACGCGTCGGCCAACCAGGCACAGCACGCCCAGGAGGGGGTTCAATCGGCGAAGTCCTCGATTCGCAGCCGCGGCGTTTCCGACTTCCTCTGATCCGGGCGCCGGATTCGCCGCTGCATCTCGCTTTGCACCCGGTTGAACGTCTCGATCTCGATGAGGGCCTCGTGCTTCCCCCGCTTGATCCCGCCGTTCAGGCGGGACAGGCCGCAGTACACGGGATTGCTGAGGATGTTCGCGATCGTCTGGCTCGCCCACGCCCGGCCCGTCTTCGTCCGGAATCCGTCGCGATTCAGCTCCTGGCAGATCTTCGCGATCCCCTTCCCTTCGAGGTACCGGCGGAAGATGAGGGAGACGACGCGCGCCTCCTCGTTCTTCACCTGGAGGATTCCGTCCACGTAGTCGTAGCCGTAGGGGCTCGCGTAGGTGAGGAATGCGTTCGCTTTCTTGACCGCGTTGTTCAGGGCCTCCGCGCTCTGCTGTCCTCGCGCGCGGCGAAGCACCTCCCGCTCGTTGAGGTCCCGTTCCACGCACAGCTTGCGGAGCGCGTCCTCCTCCGTCTCGGTGGCGAAGTGTTGCAGGAGTTCGCGGGTCGATCCGAACCGCATGTACACCTCCCAAAACAGGAGGGCGTCCGCAGGGGCGCCGTCGGCGCAGTGCTTGCACAGCACGACCTTCTCCCGCCGGACCGTGGGGTCCGCCCGAGGATTCGCGTCCACCTCGTGGCTCGTGAGGTTCTTCGTGGCCCAGCACCGCTGGCATCGGCCCTCCAGGGTTAGGCCTCCTGGTGGATCGCGTCGTGCTCGACGACGACGGTCCGCGGGACTTCCAGCAGCTGCGGTGGAGCCAAGGCCTTCGATACGAGGGCCCTCGATCGTAGGCCCTCCTGCACGTCATTGAAGGCCTCCAGGGTCACGAGCGCTTCATGGTCCGCCGGGCGGGTGAATCCGTCCCAGCGGAGGAATCCCGCGTAGACGGGGTTGTGGAGGATCCGGAAGACCTTGACCGGCCTCCATGAGGTTCCCCG
>DASQXV010000037.1:0-5058 GCA_035639595.1 Thermoplasmata archaeon
GAACTTGTAGGAGGCGTTCGCATGGGCCTCCGACGGATTGAACACGAGCTGGCCGTTGGTCGGGGTCGCAAAGGGGGAGACCGCGGGTGTGCCGAGCGGGAGGGCGACCGTGAACTGGTCGTACGGGGTCGCGAGGACCGACGACATGGATCGGAGTTGGTCGAAGGCGGAGATCGCCTCCAAGCTCGTGAGGCGCTCGGCCTCGTACTGCTTCGCGGGGATCGTGCCGATGACGGAGCTTTGGAGCAGGAGCATGACGATGACGAGGATGAACAGGGTGGCCACCGTCGAGGCGACGCCTTCAGAATCCTCCCTCAACGGCAGAGGCATGGCGACGCTTCGACGAGCGACCCCGACTTAATACTTGGCGCGGCGAAAATCAATCGTGATTGCATGGGGAAACGGAAGGCGGACGGGACGGGTCCGGGAGGCCCACGACCCCATGGCCGGCCGCGATACGGTAGCCTTTTGACGGGCGCGTCCCTCGGCCCTGCGTGTTCCGCCCCTGGCGGAGTTTCCCCGCCATGGTCGCGTCCGGTTTCTTCCTCGGCTTCCTCACCGGAGGGTTTCCCGAGCGGGCCCGGGAGATTTCCCAGGCCGCGCTCGTGATCGCCACGACGTTCGCCCTGACGGAGATCTCGTTCCGCGGGATCTCCCCGCGGGCGGAGGCCCGAGGGTTCCTCCTCGCGCTGACGATGAATTACGTAGCCCTCGGAGGCCTGATCCTCGCCTTCGGGTCCCAGGCCGAGGAGAGGGCGATCCACGACGGCTGGGTCCTGATGGCGGCCGTCCCTCCGGCGATCGCGGTCGTCCCGATCACCGCGTACCTCCGCGGGAACACCCGTCGGACCCTCCTCTCCCTGGCCCTGATGTACCTCCTGGGCCTGGCCCTCGTCCCCGGCCTCACGTTCGCCTTCACGCGCCAGGGCGTCCCGCTCCCGGACCTCGTCGCCCAGACCGTCCTCCTGGTCGGCGTGCCGATCGCCGCTTCTCAGCCCCTGCGGCGCTGGCCGCGCATCGACGCGCATCGCACGACCGCCGTAAGCGTATCCTTCTTCTTCCTCGTCTTCACGATCTCCGGCTCGACGCGGGCCACGCTCCTGAGCCGGCCGGATCTCCTCGTCGCGCTCTCCGGCCTCTCGATCCTCCGGACGTTCGGCATCGGCCTCGCGGCCTTCCTCCTCTCCCGGAGGCTCCGTCTGCCGCGGGAGGACCGGATCGCCGTCACGGCTTTCGCGTCGTTCAAGAACCTGGGCCTCACGATCGTCCTTGCCTTCGCGGTCTTCGGTCCCGAGGCGAGCCTGCCTTCGATCGTCGCTCTCGTCTTCGAGATCTCATGGCTCGCGACCCTGCCGATCCTCTTCCGTTCGACCGGGGAGATGCCCTCTCGCCCGGACCGAGGTCCCCTAGTGGCCAATGACCCGGGAGCCGAAGTAGAAGGTGACGACGAGCGACAGGGCGTCGACGAGCCGGTCGGCGAACACGGTCGCCGGGTCCGTCGCGAGGGCGAAACACGAGTACCCGGTCAGGCCGAGGGCCCCGACCGCGATCAGATCCCTCGCGAGGGTTGTCAGGCGGCGGTGGAAGGCGCTCTCCCCCATCCGGCGGTGGACGAGCCAGGAGACCACGAGGCCGGAAACGTAGCCCCCCAAGACCTCGAGGACGGAGCGGAGGTCCGCCGGAATCCCATCCAGGGAAGGGTTCGCGCGGAGGAACCAACCCGTCAGGGCGAGGAGGGCGACGAGGATCAGGAGGCGGACGAGGCGGGTCCGAGTCGGCGTGGGGGGTCGCTCCGACGGAGCGCCCTGCCCCAACCCGGGCGGCGGAGCGCCCATCGCCCTCGTGCCGAAGTAGAAGGCGATGACCACGACCACGGAGTTCACGAGGACCGGCGGGCCCTGCCCTTTCTCGACGAGCAGGTAGGCATACGTCGCGGTCACGAGGAGGGCGATGAGCCCCCGGACGCTGCCGCGAGGAAGCCGTAGCGGTTCCGGCGGCGGGGGGACGGAGTGCAGGGCCAACGGGCCCCGAGCGCCGCAGGCCCCCTTAACGCTGACGCGGCGCGATCATCAGGGCGAGGAGGCGCAACGGGTGGAGCCCCGGAAGGCGGGAGCGGGCCGCCGGCCAGGTCGTCTCTTGACGGATGAGTCGGGATCTCGAGCGTCCTCCGAGGGCGTCCAACAAGGGAGTCGCGTCCGGCAACCCGTACTCCCAGCGGGCGTACTGGTCAACGCCTCGCGATCGCCGAGGATCGGGACGGATCCGCGAAAGGACCCATGGTGCGCCCATCACCAGAGCCACCTCCGCAGCGTCGGTTCCCACACCTGGGCAAAGAGGATGCCCTCGGGGAGGTCTCGACGCAGGACCCTCGGGGCCTCGGGTTCCTTCCCAAATCCATTGTTTTCCTTGTTGTAACGCATGTTTGCCTAATGTAAATCGTAGTTAATAAAGCATTCGTTTTAGTAACCGTAACCGTTATAGATACCCACAAGCATGGATTGGCACAGGAGCCAACCATGAAGGCCTTCAAGGTCATCACAAACCCCGAAGCGTTCCAGCTCCTCGCGGATGATACCCGGCGCAAGATCGTCTACCTCCTTCGAGCGAAGGAGATGACCGTCAGCCAGATCGCCGCGGAACTGGGCCTCACCCCGCAAGCGATCTACCACCACATTCGCAAGATGCGCGACGCGGACCTCGTCGAGGTCGCGCGGGAGGAACGCGTGGACCACTTCATCGAGACGTACTATCGGGCAACCGCGGAGATTTTCAACCTCTCCCACGGCCAGGGGGTGTCGCCTGCGTACGCCCAAGAGATGGCGACCGAGGCGCTCAAGGCCCTCTCGAAGATCGGGCTTCGTGTGCGGACCGACCCCGACATCGTCTCGCGGATCGTCGAGCTCGAGAAACGGATGGAGGCGATCGGCGGAAAGGAGGAGTGGGCGGAGGCGATCGCGGGCCTCGCCGACGTCGATTTCCTCGTCAAGCAGCACGTGGGCCATCTCGCGAACCTGCTCACGATGACGGACAAGGAGTTCACGGAGTACCTGAACGTCGAGCGGGAGCACCGCAAGCTCCTCCGATCCCTCCTCGAAGAGCCCGCGAAGGTCGAAGCCATCGCGCGAAAATCGTAGACCGTGGATCCACGCCGGACGGGGGGCGTCTCCCAAACCCCGACCGCCAAGCATTTTTCCCGGCCTGCTATGGCGGACCCGCGAGTGCCTTGCAGTCGGGTCCTCAGCGAGTTGCCGTGGTCACGGGAGGGGGAAGCGGGATTGGCCGGGCCATCGCGGCTGCGTTCGCGGGCGAAGGCACCCACGTCGCGATCCTCGGTCGATACGAGGAGAAGCTCCGGAACGCCGCGGCGCAGATGGGTCCCAACGTCGCACCCTTCAAGCCGACCTCAGTCGCCGGGCAGACGTCAAGTCCGCCTTGGATGCCGTCGTAAATCGGTTCCATCGGGTCGATATCCTTGTGAACAACGCCGCTCCGACCGAGGTCGAACGACTCACGACCGAGGTCCCCCTTGCCGAGCCGGAGCGACGATGGGATCAGATGCTGAACGGCGGGCTAAAGAGCGCCTTCCTTATGGCCATGGCCGCAGCGCCGGTCCTTCCTCGTCCGGGAGGTCGGATTATCAACATCAGCTCCATTGCGGCCTTCATGGGAGGGAGCCGCCCGAGGTCGATTCACTATGCCGCTGCCAAGGCGGGCATGCTCGGCCTCACGTTTGCCCTCGCGCGGGAGCTGAGCCCCCACGGGATCACCGTGAATGCAATTGCCCCTGGGCTGATCCTCGGGACGGGCCTCACATCCGGCTTTCCAAGGGACCGGATCCAGGCCACGATTGACCATACGCCGGTCGGTCGGGCCGGGAGCGGGGACGATGTCGCCGCGACCGCGCTGTTCCTCGCCTCCCCGGGTGCTTCCTTTGTCACGGGTCAAGTCGTGAGCGTGAACGGCGGTTGGCTGTTCGGACGATAGCCCGCCTAGATTTCTCCAATCTCTTCGCGGGAGATGACGACCCTCTGGATCTGGGACGTCCCTTCCCAGATTTGGAAGATCTTCGCGTCCCGCATCCACTTCTCGACCGGCTCGTCCTTCATGTAGCCGGCGCCGCCGAGGATCTGGACGGCATCCGTCGTGACCTCCATCGCGGCATCCGCGGCGAACAGCTTCGCGATGCTCGCCTCCTTGTTCATGGGCAGACCGTGGTCGAGCATGGACGCGGCGCGCCAGGTGAGGAGCCGGGCCGCGTCGACCTTCGTCTTCATGTCCGCGAGGAGGAAGGCGATGCCCTGTTTCTTCGCGATCGGGGAACCGAAGGCCTTTCGCTTGCGCGCATAGTCGAGCGCATATTCGTATGCGGCGCGCGCGATCCCGACGGCGCCTGCGGCGACGAGGGGCCGCGAGGCCTCCAGGGTCTTCATCGCGCCGTAGAAGGCGCTCTTCTCGTCGGAGCCGAGGATGTTCCCCTCCGGAATCCGGCAATCCTCGAGGATCACCTCGGCCGTGTGGCTCGCCCGCACCCCCATCTTGTCCTCCACCTTCCCCGCCTTCAGGCCGGGCGTGTCATGTTCGACGACGAAGGCCCGGATCCCGAAGTATCCAAGGCTCTTGTCGACGGTGGCGAAGACGACGTGGATGTCCGCGATCCCGCCGTTCGTGATGAACCGCTTGACGCCGTTGAGAACCCAGTGATTGCCGTCCTTCGTCGCGGTCGTCGAGATGTTCGCGACGTCGGAGCCCGCGTCGGGTTCCGTGAGGCACAGGGCCCCAAGGCGCGCCTCCGGGCCGGTGAAGCGCGTGAGGAACCGCTTCTTCTGCGCCTCCGTCCCCATGTGGATGATCGGCAGGTACGTGAGGCCCGCGCCGATGAGGCCCGTCGCCATCCCCGCGCACCCCCAGTTCAGCTCCTCGGTCACGATCACCTGGGTGAGGGCGGAGTCGATGCCGCCGCCCCCGTAGGCCTCCGGGATGAAGGCCGTGTCCAGGCCGAGGGCGTGCGCCTTCCGGATCACATCCCACGGGACGGTGCCGGCCTTGTCGTGTTCCAAC
>DASQXV010000038.1:0-12947 GCA_035639595.1 Thermoplasmata archaeon
GAGCCGCTGTCCGCGGCGATTGATCGGAAGGATTGGACCGCCTTCGAGGTCGCGTATCGAAGCGGGATGGCCGACTCGGACCGGTACCACGACAAGTACAACAAGCGATTCATCCGGTTCCGGCTTCCCGACTATCCGCCCGAATGGTTCGACCTCGAGCCACGATAGGTTTTTGATTCCCGGTCGCGTGGCCGCGGCGGGGCTCCAATGGATTATGTCTCCTTGGGCCGCAACGGCCCGAAGGTCTCGTCGGTTGGGATCGGAATGTGGCAGGCCGGCGGAAAGGCCTGGGGCTCCGACGTTCGGGACGCGGACTGCCGGAAGGCCATGGAGCGCGCCGTGGAACTCGGGATCAACCTGGCCGACACCGCGGAGGCGTACGGCGACGGCCACTCCGAGACCGTCATGAATCGCGCGATTCGAGACGTCGGTCGAGACCGGGTGTTCGTCGCGACGAAGGTCGGGGGGTGGCATCTCCGTGCGGACGATGTGAAGAAGGCGTGCGAGGGGAGCCTGAAACGACTAGGGGTCCGCGAACTCGATTTGTACCAGGTCCACTGGCCGGACCCCTGGAGCCAGGTCCCGCTCCGAGAGACGATGAAGGCCCTCGAGGCCCTCCACCGGGCGGGCAAAGTTCGGCATGTCGGCGTGAGCAACTTCGCGGTCCGGGACTTGGAAGAGGCCCGACAGCACCTCTCCCGGATCGACATCGCGTCGAATCAGGTTCGGTACAACATGTTGCAGAGAGAGGTCGAGGCCGAGGTCGTGCCCTATTGCCGCCGAGAAGGGATCGCCATCCTTGCATGGAGCCCGATCGGCAAAGGCATCCTCAGCGGGAAATACCACAACGGGAAGCGACCGAAGGACCGGGTTCGATCGGACGAGGATCTATTCAAACCCGTGAACATTCGAAGGACCGCGCCGCTCATCGCTCAGCTGCGCCGGGTCGCGAAGTCGCGCGGTAAGACCCCTGCACAGGTCGCTTTGGCCTGGTTGCGCCGCCACCCGCATGTCATCCCGATCCCCGGCGCCAAGCGACCGGCCCAGGCGGAGGAAAACGCGGGCGCGTCCGGGTGGTCCCTCACGGCGAGCGAGCTGCGTGCCTTGGACGCGACGCTTCGTCGCCTGCGCGTGGATACGTTCTAGGGTTGCGGGGGCTGCTGCGGCGGTTTGGGCTTCCCGCGTCGCATCATGAAGGCCGCTGCGCCGACGATGATCACCACGACGATGACGCCGCCGACGATCAGCAACGTGTTGTCCCCAGAGGGAGTCGCCTGTGCCGCCTCGACTTTGAGGGTGCCGTGCTGCGTCGCGTAGCCATGGAGGTAGCAGAAGAACGCGAAGGTCCCCGCGCTCGAGGCGGTGAACACGAAGTCCGTCGCCGAGGTCGGGCTGTTGAATACGGTCGAGTTCTTGTCTCCCGTGGTGAGCGTGTGACTGTTGTCCAAGTCGATGACGAGTTCGTGGTCCATCGAGTCGGCCGAGTACAGGTGGAAGGTGATCACGTCGCCTTGGTGAACCGTGATGTTCAGATTGTTGGAGACGTTGGAGGCGGCCCATCCCCACCCGGCCGGGCCGGAGGCGCGTCCGTAGAGGGGTATGGACACCGCCGCGAGCGGGGTCGATCCCGGCGCCTGCGAGGCCCCGGCAAGCGGCGCTAGGAGGGCGGACAGGGTCAGAAATCCGAGCGCAACAACCATCGAGGCGTTCAAGGGTCTTGCCATGGATTGTCCCTTCACGCGCGGCCAGCCCCTCTCCCCCGATAAAGGTTTCCCGTAAACGGTGGACCGTCCAGGCAGGGAGTGCGGGGGATGGGACTTCCCGCTCCACGCGGTCGCGCGAAGCTTTTGAACCCACGGACTCCTTCGAGACCGGATCTTAAGTCCGGCGCCGTTGTCCTAGCTTGGCTACCCCCGCGAGGCGCCCATCGGGCGGTCGGTATAATGCCTTTTTCTGTGGTTCGAGAACCTTCTTTTCCTCCACCCTCCTTTCCGTCGTGAATGCGAACTCGGATGGTCGCGCTTGAGCTCCTGCTGATCCTCTTGGCCCTCTCGTTCGCAGAATTCGGCGAAGTCCTTCGCGAGATCCGGACCGATGTCGTCCTCGACTGGTTCGTGACCCTCGCGCCCTTGATCTGGATCGACGCTTCGATCCTCGTACTGTATGCGTTCTTCCGTCTGTACCTCCGTCCGGATCTCGTTCCTCCGAGGTCGCCCGCGGCGACGAAGCGCGCGAGCACGTTTCTGGTGCCGAGCACGCGAGTCCTTCGGGCTCGCGGGAGCAGCATCCGGAAAATCTGGGCGTTCTCCTCTTTCGTCTATGCAATCGCCTACGCCTTCTTGCAAGGCATCTTCGTGGTCGACCCTGCAGGTTCGCTGCAACCCGTGTTCGTCGTCATCGAGAGTGCGATCGGCTACGGTCCTGGGATCGCTTGGGCCCCGACGACCACCTTCGGCATCCAGCTGAGGCCCTATTCCGTCGCCGCGGCTGCGGCGCTCTCGACTCTGTCCGGCCTGGTCTTTGCGCTGGCCCACCAGGTCGTCACGACGACCCCAAGGGCCGCGAGGGCCCTGCCGGGTCCCCTCCTCGGGCTCGCGGTACTCTGTCCGGCCTGCGCGGGCGGGCCGGTGTCGGGTCTCTTCGTGGCCTACGTCGCGCCGATCGCGTTCATGGGAGGGATGGGCTCGGCCTTTGCGTTTTCGCGGCTCCTTGAATTCTCAACCCTGTTGCTCGTCGTGACGCTCGTCCTCTTGTGGGCCGTGATCTCCTTCCTCACGAACGTGTTGCTGCCGGAGGCGGCCCCGACGTCCGTCGAAATCTCAACGACGACGTCCGCCTAACGCGCAGTGAGATTGCGGGACCAACCGACCGGGCGAGGTCCTACGCGTCACGATACGACGAGTGTCCCCCACATTCCCTTGTCCTGGTGGATTTTCCAGGGGATGCTCGTGGTGTCGACTTGGTGGCATGCGAAGAAGTACGTGCCGGGCGTGTTGATGACGAACCAGAACAGGCTCGTGGCTCCGGGGTCGACGTCATGATCGACACACGAATCCGGACAGCCGACTCGGCTCAAGTTGTTCCAAGTATCGTGCCACATCGTGTACTCATCGAGCGTCGCGTTGGCGATGTCCGAGTTCGTGTCCCAGCCTGGGTTGTGGCGCTGGGCCAACGCCAGGGCCGCCTTCGCCGAGTTCAAGATCGTTGTCCGGTCTCCGCTGAACAAGAGGAACTCATGAGCCATGGCTCCGCTGTTGTTCATTTCGATCAGGATCCTCTGACCGGCCTTCGCCGTGAGCTGCGGATTGAAGCCGGGCTGATCGTAGCCGACGTCGAACGTGGTGACATGGTAGAAGGCTGGCTGCGTTGCGGACGGCCCCTGTAAGGCCGGGGCCACGACCAGGTCCATTACGGCTGCGGTGACGGCCACCGCGACGACAATCGCAATCACGACCCCCAACGCGCCTCGTCTCGGCGCAGCCGGCGCGGCCGCGCCGGATGACGGTCCAGCCTCCATCACGACCCTGCCTATCGGCCGGGCATTCGCTGTCCTGGCTTAAACGTTCTGAATCCGGGAGGGAGCCGCGTTGAAACCTTTTTACGAGAAACGGGCCTACCGGGTTTCGTGCCTGCTCTCGCTCCCTCGGCGGAGCATTGGCAAGACCTTTTCGAACTTTATATCCTCACGGCGGTGATCGTTGGTGGCGCCGTCTATGCGATGTTCTTTTACTTCCTCGCGAAGTATCGGAAGAAGCCAGGGACCCCGGATCCCGAGGACGCGCCGAGGGTCGGCGTCATGGCTGAGCGGGGGAACCCCGCCCTCGCGGCGATCTTGACCGCCCTCTTGGTGTCCCTGTTCTTTGGCCTGACGCTCAACACATTCGCGCTGAACGCGTTCCTCCAGAATCCGCCGAACGACCCGAACGCCCTCTACGTTGACGTGATCGGCTTCCAATGGGGGTGGCGGTTCGTGTACCCGAACGGTGTCCAGGTCATCGGGACCCTGAAGGTTCCCGTGCGGAACGCCACATGCACCTCAAGCGTCCGCGGCTGCTGGAGCGGAACGGTCATCCTGAACATCACCAGCGCGGACGTCTTCCACTCGTTCGGCATCCCCGCCTTCAAGATCAAGCGGGATGCGATTCCCGGCCGCGTGAATCAGGCGTGGTTCGTGGCCGACCAGGTCGGCATCCCACAGACCGAACCGGAGTACTTCGAGGCGATCCGCTGCTACGAGCTGTGCGGTACGGGGCATGCCTTCATGTACGCGGATCTGTGGGTCCTGACCCAAGACAACTTCCGCACATTCTATACGACAGGGGTGTAGCCGGGGCTGACACATGGTTGATTGGCAGCCATTGAAACGATGGCTCTTCACGACGAACCACAAGGACGTCGGCATCCTGTACCTGTTCACGTCCATCTACTTCTTCGTGGCCGCGGGCCTCCTCGCCCTCACCTTCCGCTACCAACTCGCGATCCCCTCGAACACGTTCCTCCAACCCGACGAATACAACCAGGCCGTCACCACGCACGGACTCCTCATGCTCCTGTGGGTCCTCACCCCCTTCGGGGCCGCGTTCGCGAACTACTTCGTGCCGATCCAAGTCGGCGCGCGAGACATGGCGTTCCCCCGCCTGAACGCGCTGAGCTACTGGGTCTACCTCGCGAGCGGCCTGCTCGCCCTCTCGAGCCTCTTCGCACCCGGCGGGGGCGCGGACTGGGGATGGACCACGTACGCGCCGCTCAACACGGTCGAGTTCAGCCCCGCGATCGGCGGCTCGTTGATGGGGCTCGCGCTCATGCTCCTCATGGGGTCGAGCATCGTATCGACCGTGAACTTCCTCGTCACGATCTTCCGCCTCCGCGCCCCCGGGATGTCGTTGATGAAATTGCCGATGTTCACCTGGGGATGGATTTTCACGAGCCTCCTCATGCTCTGGGCCTTCCCGGCGTTCGTGTCGGCGCTCAGCCTGTTGATCGCGGACCGCGCCTTCGGGACCGTGTTCTTCACCTCGACGCAAGGCGGGCCCCTGCTCTGGGACCACATGTTCTGGTTCTTCGGGCATCCCGAGGTGTACGTCCTCCTGCTTCCGGGCTTCGGGCTCATCGGCGACTTGTTCTCGACGTTCAGCCGGCGACCCCTGTACGCGAAGAAGATCATCATCCCGAGCCTGGCGATCGCGAGCATCCTGAGCTTCACCGTCTGGGCGCACCACATGTTCATGACGGGCATCTCGCAGAGCTTGCTCGAGGCGTTCAATGTCACGACGGAGCTGATCTCGATCCCGTTCGCGATCATCGTCCTCGCGTACATCCTCACCTTGCGTGGCGGCGCGATCCGGTTCGCGACCCCGATGCTCTTCGGGGTCGGCGCGTTGAGCCTGTTCATCATCGGGGGCGTGACCGGCGTGTTCAACTCCTCCGTGGCTCTCGACACCGGCCTCCGCGGCACGTTCTGGGTCGTGGGCCACTTCCACTACACGATCGTCGGCGGCGGGCTCACGGGCCTCTTCGGCGGCTTGTATTACTGGTTCCCGAAGATCACGGGCCGCATGTACAGCGAACGGCTCGGGAAGCTGCATTTTGCGATCTACATGATCGGGTTCAACCTGCTCTATTTCCCCATGCAAATTCTGTACGACATGCCACGCCGAATCTTTCAGTACGATGCAAGCACGGGATGGGGCCCGCTCAACCTGGCCATCACGGTCGGTGCCTTCACGTTCGGATTCTCGCAGCTCATCATGTTTGCGAACCTGCTCTGGAGCGCTCGTCGCGGGCCGGCGGCGGACAAAGATCCGTGGGGAGGCTACTCGCTCGAGTGGGGCGTCCCGTCTCCGCCACCGGAGTTCAATTTCCCCGAGGGCGTTCCGGTGATTTCCGCTACCGGGGTCACGTACCGGCCATTGTCCGCCATCACGGCGAACGGCGGACACGCGATGACGAACGGCGGACTGCCGAACGGGGGCCACGGATACGGGGCCCAGGGAGCCCGCACCGCGGAGGAACATTGGAGCCATTGGCCGATCGTGGTCGCGGCGGCCGCCGGCATCGCGCTGTGGGGACTCCTCATGGGCCTCCCCGCCCTCTTGCTGGGAACCGGGGTCCTCGCGGCGGCCCTCGTCGGATGGGGCCGGGAGTCGCTGCGCGGGCGGCCCGGTGAAGCGAGCGAGGCGATCGGGGAGAAATGGCCCTTCGCCCGCCTCGAGAACCTATCCCTCGGCATGTGGGTTTTCATCTTCGGCGAGATCGCGTTCTTCGGGACCCTCTTCGGCGCGTACACTTTCCTTCGGATGAACAGCCCGCTCACCGGATTCGTATGGCCCTATCCGGGCACCGTCCACAACATCTTCTTCGGCGGTTTCAACACGATCGTCCTGCTGACGAGCGGCTTCACGATGGTGCTGGCCCTCACGTTCGCCAAGAACGGATCGTACCGTGGGCTCCAAGGATCGTTGGCCGCGACCTTCGCCCTCGGCGCGTTCTTCATGGTGAACAAAGCGGTCGAGTGGCGGGAGCTGTTCGCCTCAGGATTCACGTTCTCGACCAGTTCCGCATCGAGCATCTACTACATCCTGACGGGCGTCCATGGCGCGCATGTGGTCGCGGGCCTGATCGCTCTCCTCTACGTCATGGTCAAGGCGTTCAAGTCGAGTTCGACGACGCAGGCGGCCGGCTCGGTGGAGACGTTCGGGCTCTACTGGGGGATGGTTGACGCCGTCTGGGTCTTCCTGTTCCCCTTGCTCTATCTCCTGTGAGGCGGAGACCGATGATCGACGATGCGAAGTACGCGGCGGTGTACGTCATCCTCATGTTTGGCCTGATCGTCGAAATCTTGATCGCGGTCGACGGGAGCGCACTGGGGGCGTTCGCCCGACCTGCGATCCTCGCGATTGCGAGCCTCCAAGCCCTCTTCATTTTCCTGGTGTACATGCAAGGCCGCTACGGGTCGCGCCCCCTCGCGGTCTTCATCGTAATCTCGCTCCTGACCGTCGTTCCCTTGTTCATCGCGTTGCTGTACTCCGTGGCCATGCCGCACCACGGCACGCTCCCATAGGAGAGGATGCCCCTGGCGAAAGAACCGTTGCGCGCGGACGTGGCCGCCGGAATTGGCGCAGGTGTCGTAGGGCTGATCTTCATCGTCGCGATGTGGGTGAACATCGTGTTCCCGGCGGCGGCGATCGTGTCCGGAGGTGGGTCCCTCCTGAAAGACCCCGTCTTCCTGAATGAGCACGAGTGGGGGTTCAACCAGTCGAAGGGCGGCCCCGAAATCTGTGCGGTGGCGGGGCTCACCGTGAACATCACGCTTACAAACACCGGAATCAACCTCCACGGATTCCAAATCGTTTACCAAGGCAACTTCACGAGGGTCGATGGCACGGGCCTCAACGCCACGGACCTCCTTGCCCACGGACAGAGCCGGCACATCGTAATCCGCATTACCCAGCCCGGAAGCTATTACTACATCTGCCCCGTCGCAGGGCACCGCCAGAAAGGAATGATCGCGCCGTTCGTCGTACAGTCCGGATGCTGAGCTTTCGTCCCGCCGTCCGACCGAACGAGGTCACGGGCCGTTCGCCGACGATGCGGGACGAGGGTCCGACGTCTCCCGGTCCTTGTGGCGAAGCATCGAGAGGAGGCCCGCGATCGTCGCGACCTCGACCGCTTTCGAGAGGAGACCGAGCGCGTCGACCTCCTCGACGACGCCGACGGGCCACACCGGGACGGTCCGGGTCAGGACGAACGCCGCGATGAGGAAGCCCGTGAAGAGGAGCCAGACGGGATCGAGTCGGCGTGGGAGATCGAAGAATGCAACCCCGCCGACGATCTGGATCGGCGACACGATGGCGAAAAACGCGGCTTGCCCGGGCGCCGCAAGGTGTTGGTTCAGCGCCAACAGGTGGAGGCCGCCGTCCGCGATGAGCAAGAATCCGACGAGGTATCGCTTCCCAAGCCTCGGGTTCGCGACGAACTCTCGGTAGTTCGCACCCGCGACGCCAATCGCGGAGAACCCGAGTCCCTGGAACATCATGAACAGCCAGAGGTACTCATCGCTTACCCCGTGGCCCGAACTCGGGTCGCTGGAGAGCGTCCCGAGGAAGTTGAGCGCCCACGCCACGAGCATGATGAAGACGCCGGAAAGGAGGAACGCGAGCTCGGTGGAGATGTGAAAGCCGCGACCCATGCCGGAACCCCGACGCGCGAGCAGGTATATCTCTCTCCACCCTTGCGGCGAAGCGCCACCATGGAGGCGCCGTCCCCGGTCCGAGCCTTTATTACGCGTGGAACGGGTCGGGTGACCCGTGAACCGATTGGCGGGGCGAGTCGCCCTCATCACGGGGGGCAGCGGCGGGATCGGCCGGGCGGCGGCCCTAGACCTGGCGAGGGAGGGCGCGGACATCGCGGTCGGATACCACCGCGGAAAAGGAGCCGCGGAAGAGGCGGCCGAAACGGTCCGCAAGCTCGGACGAAAGGCCATCGCGATGCAGGTCGATGTGGCCGACCCGCGGACTTGCGGGTCCCTCGGGACCCACGTCGTGTCGTCGTTGGGACGCCTCGACGTCGTCGCCTGTTTCGCGGGCCATCCGTTCCGGAACGAGGAGTGGTTCAAAGGTTTCCCGGAGCTCACGCGGGATGACTTCATGAAGCCGCTCGAAGTCGATCTCCTGGGATCCGCGTTCGTCGCGCAGGCCACGATCCCGGTCATGGTCAAGCAGGGCCGCGGGAGCGTGATCTTCATCGGCTCGACGCCCGCGATCACGGGAGACCGAGTGGGCATCAGCTACCAGGTCGCGAAAGCCGGAGTCCTGGGCCTCACGCGGGCCCTCGCCCTGGCCTACGGCCCGAGCGGGATCCGGGTGAACGCGCTGGCCCTCGGGAGCATCTCCACGCCGGCCATGGGCTCCCTCGCCGGCAAAGAGAAGCGGGCGCTCGCGGAGGAACCGGCGCTCAAGCGATGGGGCACCCCCGAGGAAGTCGCCCGGGTCGTCTCGTTCCTCGCTTCCGACGACGCGTCGTACATCACGGGCCAGACGATCGTCGTGGACGGCGGATACGCCTTCCGCTGAGGCTCAGGCCCTCGGCGGACTCACGCTTTCCAGCACGAAGGTTCCCTGCGTCCCGCAACCGTGGCAGGTGACGACGAGAGACGCTGATCCGCGGGCGGACTCTTCCCGAACGAGCCAGTGGCTCCGACCGCAGCCGCAGACGAGCCGGACGTCCTGGCTCTGTCCCCGGACCCGGAGGGAGAGGCCATCCTCCCCCGTGCGCCACTGCAGGACCACGATTCCCTGGGCCGAGTCGAGCCGGATCTCCCGCGGCATTTG
Source organism: Thermoplasmata archaeon (assembly GCA_035639595.1). Taxonomy (GTDB): domain Archaea; phylum Thermoplasmatota; class Thermoplasmata; order RBG-16-68-12; family RBG-16-68-12; genus RBG-16-68-12. The sequence goes on from DASQXV010000038.1 coordinate 9,330, forward strand.
GTCCCCGCCATGCAACCGCCCGAGAGTCTAAACCCCTTTGCCCGGATACGTCACTCGACTCCCGTGGACCTTCGCGAACGGAGTCAAGCGATGGTCCTCGGCCTTGCCCGAACCGAGGATATGGACGACGCGGAACCCGCGGACCAGGAGGGCATCCGACAGCAGGGACCGATGGCACTTCCACGGGACCGCCTCCGCGCACATCACCGCGGTTCTCCGGCTCCCCGCGAACCGGACCAGCCGGTCAAGGGCCGCTCCGAATTCCGGTGACGCCATGTAGTCCGCGTATCCCCGGAATCCCGGTCGCCGCCAGCCCTGGTTCTCGCTGTCCGCGATCGGCTTGCGGTACCCACCGAGGTCCTCGAAATGCTCGTAGGCGATCCCCCGGTCCCGCAACGCCGCCGCCAGGCTCGCCTTCGCGGTCCAGGGAACCCGTCGCGACAGGGGGAAGTGGCGAACGTCGGCGAGCTGTTCGATCCCCGATTGGGTGAGGAGGTCGACGAATTCGTCGAAGGGCTGGGTCGAGTGGCCCACGGTCCAGATTACGAGGTCCGGGCTCCCGAACGTCGGCGCCTGCGTTTCGATCCGGCTCACCCGCGGACCCTCGCTCCTCCCATCCGAACCCATCGATTAAAGTCGGTCGGTTTCGGTCGAGCGGCAAGCAGAAATCCGCCGCGCGCCTTGACCGTTCGGATGAGCGAAGGCAGTGCGAAGTACGTCGGCCGCGAGACCGGGGTTCATCTCCGATCGAAGACTCCGCCGGGTTCGTTCTACACCAACGAGCGGCTGTTCCAACGGGAGCTGGAGGCGTTCTTCCACTCCGGCTGGATGAACCTGGGCCGCGAGGAGCAGGTCGCGGGGGCCGGGGATTTCTTCACCGCGAGATCGGCGGGGAAAGCGTGATCGTGGTCCGCGGGACGGACGGGCAGGTCCGGGCCTTCTACAACATATGCCGCCATCGAGGAACCCGACTCGTGGAAGAGCCCGACGGAACGAAACTCCGGTCCATCGTCTGTCCGTACCATGGGTGGACCTACTCGTCGGAGGGGCGCCTCGTGGGAGCGCCGCACACGGAATCCCTCGTGGACTTCTCGAAGGAGGAAACCGGACTGTACGCCCTCCAGGTCGACGTTTGGGGCGGCTTCGTGTGGGCGAATCTGGATCCCCAGGCGCACGCGATGCGTGAGGAACTCGGCCGGTTCTTCGCAAAGTTCGATCGGTTCCCGCTGGAGAAACTCCGACTGGGCTCCCGCAAGACGTACGAGGTCGACGCGAACTGGAAGATCCTGGTCGAGAACTATCAGGAGTGCTACCATTGCGCCCCGGTCCATCCGGATCTCAATCGGATCACGCCGTACTTCAGCGGGAAGGTACACGACTACTTCATCGACGGAGCTTCTCGGGCGCCCTTTTCCGGCGGCTACATGGAGTTCGCCAAGGACTACACTTCGATGACGTGGTCCGGGTACACGAAGCGTCCGCCGCTCGACGGGATGACGGCCGAGGATCGTCATCGGGTCTACTACTACACCGTCTTCCCGAACCTGTTCTTCAGCCTCCACCCCGACTTCCTGATGGTCCATCGGACGTGGCCCGTGACCCCGACCCACTCGCGGGTCGAATGCGAATTCTTCTTCGATGCGCGGACCATGGCCCAGCCCGATTTCGATTCGAGCGACGCGGTCGAGCTCTGGGACCTCATCAACCGTCAGGATTGGGCCGTCTGCGAGCGGTCGCAGAAAGGGATGGGCTCTCGCATCTGGACCGGCGGGCGGTACAGCGATCAGGAGCCCCAGGTGTACGACTTCGATCGGTATGTGATGGAACGCCTCGGGATGACCTGATCCCGTCTTGACCCTCGGCTCCTCCGATCAGAGGGGCTGACCGCACTTGCGGCAGTACGCGGCGTCCTCGGCCTCCAGGCTTCCGCAGTTGCGGCACTTGACCCGGACGACCTGTTGTGGAGGGAACCGCGGCGTCTGGGGGACCGCTGTCGGGACCGTGGACATCGCCTGCTGCATGTACGCGTTCAACATCTCGGAAGGTTCGATTCCGCCGCGGACGAGACCGCTCCTTCCACTTCCGAACGAGGTCGTGAACCCCCCTTTCAGGACGGCCGCTCCGGACCCGATCAGGGAGAACCCGAACCCCCAGACGACGAATGGGAAGTAGCCCTCGGAAAAGCTGGAGCCCGTGATCCCTCCGGCAGGATCCGGGGGCGGGCTCACGTAGGCCGAAACGAGATCCGCGAGCCTCGCGGCGTTCGCGAGCACGAACAGCCCCGCCCCAATCAACACGAGCCCCATCGCGATCCGACCAAGCCGCCGCCCGGCGCGCGGTGACCGACCAGCTCCCATCGTCAACGTCCCTCTCCTCCCCGAACTCCGGTTGCGTGATTCGTTTGAGCGTGGTTAAAGGTTTGCCGGACGGGTGGGTCCGTCCGGATTTGGACCGCCTCCGGTTCGAATCCGTCGGGAGCCTGCGCACTGCTCATTATCTGGGCCGCTATTCACAAATCCAATCGCACGCCTTGGCAAGGCTGGCTGAGCGCCTTCGGGGCGGGTACAGAGCCGGGATAGCCGGATCCGACTAGACCACAGAGGCATAGTGCTGAGGGTCCTCACCCTGGACTCGAGCTCCAATTCTGTGAGTCGCAACATTCGACCTCCCTCGACAAAGATGCCTCTTTGCACCCGATGTGGTCTTTCCTGCGCGACGCCCGCCGATCGATAAAGGTCCACGACACGTCGCCTGCGCAACGAAGATGCAATGTCCGCAGATCGGCATCGGCGGGCGACGAGGATGCTACATCCGCGGCAAACCATTATACTCCCGAAGCCCGATTCCCAGGACGAGCATCAAAACGGAAGGGCTGCGTCAAGAGGGTTCCCGGCTCCTCCGTGCTCTCGGGGAGAGGGGGAGAAGATGCCGGGAACACACGGCAGAAGCAGTTGTGCGACGCAAGGGAACCTGGCGCGGGATCACGAGCTAGCCTTTTGCTTGAGTTGCGCGAGGCCACAAGCATGCGGTCCGGGACGCCGAAAAGCTTCCGTTTGCCGCGGCGGTGGAAGAGCTCCAAATAGGGTTCAGAGTGCGAATCTCACAGGACTTTGGGGCGGTCGCGGCGCGACAATTTCGAAGCGTTCGATCGCCTCTCACTTATTTCGCCGTTTCGGCATGCGGTCTTGCTGGCCAACGTGTTCGTGGTTCCCGGAAAGAGGAGGTGATGGCAGTTGCCGGCCGTTAGTCTTCCCGTGAAGACATTCGCCATCGTGGTAACGTTGCCAATGGTGCTCACGGTAGCCGACTCCAGCATCGTGAAAACCGCAACCGCCGAGCCCGTAGTCTCCCCGGCAGCCGGCTCCAACAACGACACGCCACCCCCGCCTCCACCGCCGGTCCCGCCTCCCGATGAGCCCCAGCGCCCTGTCGAACCAGGAACGGCGACGCAAAGCTGGGACAACAGCAGCTTCGCGCCGACGCCGGTCGAATATCACCTGGACGTAGCGATGCAGGCCTCCGGGAACAATGCCTCGTATGCGGCGACGTACGGAACCTTCCTCTTCAACAAGAGTTCCCCCTACTTCGTCCGCTTCCTTACCCCGGGTCCGGGCCCGC
>DASQXV010000039.1:0-12993 GCA_035639595.1 Thermoplasmata archaeon
TACTACGAGCTCAACAGCAGCGACGAGCGCGGGATCGAGACCGTGCGCACGAAGATCAAGGAGATCGCGCGCCTCGCCCCCTTCGGGGGCACGAGCTTCAAGATCATCTTCCTGGACGAGGCGGACAACCTGACCGCGGACGCGCAGGCCGCCCTGCGACGGACGATGGAGACGTATTCCAAGACGTCGCGGTTCATCCTGTCCGCGAACTACTCGTCCCGGCTGATCGAGCCGATCCAGTCCCGCACGGCGGTGTTCCGCTTCCGGCCCCTGAAGCCGGAGGCGATCCAGGAGTACGTCGGCATAATCGCGAAGGCGGAGAAGTTGAAGGTCTCGGAGGACGGGATGGAGGCCCTCGTGTACATCGCGGAGGGAGACATGCGCCGCGCGGTGAACTCCCTCCAGGTCGCCGCGACCTTGGGATCGACGATCGACGCGGACGTCCTGTACAAGGTCGCGAGCACGATCCGTCCCGAGGAGGTCAAGAAGCTGATCGAGAAGGCCCTTGAAGGCGAGTTCCTGCGGGCGCGGGAGGTCCTCGACCGCCTCCTGATCGAATACGGCCTCTCGGGCGAGGACATCGTGCGGCAGCTCCATCGCAGCGTGTTCGACTTGAACATCCCCGACGAATCGAAGGTCCGCCTCCTCGACCGGATCGGGGAGACGGACTTCCGGCTCACGGAAGGGAGCAGCGAGCGGATCCAAATCGAGGCGCTCCTCGCCCACTTCGCCCTGATCGGGCGAGACCTGGGCAAGAAGTGATCAGGCCGGGAGCCGCGGGGCCCAGGACGCGAACGGGGCCGGGGCCTTCGGCGACGCCGCGATCATCTTCGCGAGGGCGATCAGGACCTCGGGAGATTTCGAAGCGAGGAACTCCGCCGCGCACACCTCCGCGAAGATCAGGTTGATCGCATCGTTCGCCGCCGCGAGGTCGCGGCACGCGTCGCTGGCCAGGAGCTCGAGGAGCTTGTGGGCCGGCTCCCCGCGCGCGAGGTACGCCTCCGTCCTCGCCGCGGCCTCCCTGGGCCTCCGCGCGTCCAATTCGTCCGCGAGGTCCCGCAATTCGTCTCCCTTTCCGGACCGAGCGGATCCGGGGGCCGGGGATCGAGGCGGCTCGGGAGAACGGACCCGCAGGGCGGCCTGGAACAGCGCGTACAGCCGTTCGCTCGTCCGGCTGAAGGACAGGACGGACCGCGCCGCGTGGGTGAACATGAGGGCCCGCGCCGCCTCCAGGTCGTAGCCTTTCGCCGCGAGGACGCGATGGGCCGCTCCGACGGCCAACCCTTCCGCGATCGAGACCGCCGCGTAGCCGTCCCGCAGGAGGGCCAGCGTCCCGGCGAGGCCGGCGGACGGGTCCGGGGCCGCGGCGATCTTGCGGACGCGCGCCCGGCCCGCGTCATCGAGGGGACGTCCCCCGGAGGCGAGGGCCTCCAGGTCCACCCATTCCTTCCCGAGGGACGCGAGGATCGCCTCGAACGGCGTGCGATCCCGCGGGCCCGCCACCAGGTATCGAACCGCGGGCCGAAGCAACGTCCGGACGTCCCGGAAGCCGAGGGACCGGGCGAGCTGCCAGGACTTCACCGCGACCATGAGCTTCCGACCGCCCTCCCCCATGTCCTCGATCGCGGCACGGAACAGCATGTCGCCCGCCATCTTCCGCTCCCGGCCCTCGGTCAGAAGGCCGAGGAAGATGGACTCTGCCTCCGCCACATCTCCTGCGCGGACCGCGAGGACGAACGAGCGGCCGAGATGGGTCACCTCGCCGGAGACGATCGAGGGTGCCTGGAGGGGTTGGCCCGCCTTCTTCTCCGAAGCCGCGAAGGAGATCGCCTGGAGGACGGGAAGCGGCTGGAGGCGGGGCGAGAGGACGGGGCCGAGGCCCAAGGCGGACGCGAAGGCGACGAGGGCCCGCGGCGCCCCGGCGGTTCCGTCGGCGTGGACCGCGAAGGCCCTGGCCCCGGTCCGGACGATCTCCGGGAGCGGGACCTGCTCGCGGGCCGCCTCGAGCGCGACGCCGGCGGCCTTGTCCGGATGCGAGGCGCGGACCGCGAGGTCCAGCTCCGCGAGCAGGGACGCGGCCCGCTCCGACATCGCGCGCGGATGACAGGGACCTTAGAAAAACCTTGGGCCGCCCGGGTTCCGGAGGACCGCAAGGAACCGAGCAACGCAACCGTCAAATGAGACCTGCCCTTTTGGGCCGCGGCTGGGCCATCCGATGGCGACCCGATTCGCGTTCTGGCGTCGGACGGAGGAGTACGCGCTCGCGGAGAAGCATGCGCAGCCGGGCCTCCTCTCCGACTTCATCCTCGGCAGCCAGGACGGCCTCGTCAACGTGCTCGGCGTGATCCTCGGGGTCGCGGTCGCGTCGAGGGACCTCTCCAACCCGCTCACGATCATCCTCGCGGGCGGGCTCGCCGCGACCTTCGCGGAGTCGATCTCGATGGGCGCCGTCGCGTACACGTCCACCCTGGCCCGGAGGGACCACTACCTCGCGGAACGGCAACGGGAGCTGGAGGAGATGCGCGACATGCCCGACCTCGAGCGGCAGGAGGTCCGGGAGATCCTCGAGCGCTGGGATTTCCAGGGGGAGGAGCTCGAGGAGATGATGGAGCGCATCGTGGCGAAGCCGAAGGCGTGGCTGGAACTCATGATGGCCCACGAGTTGAACCTCGCTCCCGTGGACGACAAGCAGGCGACGAAGAGCGCGTTCATCGTCGGGATCGCGGCGATCGTCGGATCCCTGATCCCCCTGGCCCCGTTCGTCGTCGTCGGATCGAGCATCCTCCTCGGGGTCATCGTGTCCGTCGTCGTGAGCAGCCTCGCCCTGTTCGCGATCGGATGGTGGAAGGCGAGGACGACGATCGGCCGGCCCACCCGAAGCGGGGCCCAGATGGCCGTCATCGGGATCGCCTCCGCCCTCGCGGGATTCGGGATCGCGTACCTGGTCAGCGCCGGAACGGTCCCCTGAGGACCGGACGACGAAAGTGCGCGGGGCGGGATTTGAACCCGCGCTATTGGCTTGGCAAGCCAATGTAACTACCAGGCTATACTACCCGCGCGCGAAGCGGGACGAACACGATGGGGCTTGAATAGGTTGCGGGGCCGCTCACCGGAGACGTGTCCCGGCCGTGGCTCCCGCCCTTCGGCCACCGGCATCGTTGCCGACATGCCCCGATTGTTGGAGCCGGTGAGAGGACGCGGCGGACGGGATCGCAACGCCGATCGAGGCGGGCTCCACGATCTCGCGGAACCCTTGCGAAACCCTTAAAGGGTGGCCTGTCCCCCGACGGCCATTCCAGGTTGCCCATATGAATCTAGTGAGGACACCCGACCCGGTCGCCGTCGCAAGTGTTCGGTCCAACACAACTCGTGGTAGTGTGCATCGCACGAATCAATCTAGGTCGGGGTCCATGGAGAGGACGCGAGCATGCAGACGAACCCTCGAGAAACCCCGAAGACCCTACGTGCATGTGAAGCCCTTCGCGAGTACCTGCTGAGGAACGGACCCGCGACGGCGCAGGACCTCCTGGAGATCCTCGCCCTGTCCCGCGCCGCGACGTACCAAGTGATCCGCAAAGCCGCGGCGGCGGGCCTGATCCGCCCCGTCGCGCACGTCCACTCCGACGGGAACCACGACCCGCAGGCGTGGGACATCGACTCCCCGAACCCTGAACTCCTCTGGCGCCGCCAGCAGCGGTTGCGCGGCCGATTCTGCACGTGCCTGCCGCGGGGCCCGAGGGCGAGGAGGCAGCCCGCATGAAGAAAAGCTCGTACCTCGTGATCTGGTGGATGGCCCAGGCGCCGCACGCGGCGATCTTCGAAGACCGGGTCGCGGCAGAGGCTGCGGCGAGCGTCCGCAACGCCCTCATGGTCACCCTGTCGGGACGTGACGCGAAGGTCGAGTCTGTCCTCGACTGGTATCGCCGGACGGACGCCGGAGAGCCGATGCCCGCGGAATGGCGGGACATCCTCGGACAGCTCCGCGTCCCCTGGCCCACCCGGAAGCCTCGGACGCCCGCGGCCGCGAACACCGCGTGACGACCGCCATCCGCGCGAATCACCCGAGAACGTTCTTCTACCCGACGAGGATGCGGCCTCGATTTGGGATGGTCGACGGGACGGAGCAAGAGGTCGCCTTCGCCGGCGCGACGGGACCGCTGCGAGGTCGGATCTGCACGCCGACCGGGGGGACTTGGGGCGCGCTCGTCCTGGGCCACGGGCGGCACGAGACGATGGACGGCCCGCTCGTCGCGACCCTGGCCCGCCGCGGCGCGGACCTCCGCCTCTGGACCCTCCGATTCAACTTCGCCTTCGTCGGCGAGGGCGGGGAACCGTCCGGGGGCCATGAGGACGAGATCGCCGACCTGCGGGAGGCGTGCGGGTTCGCCCGGACGCAGTCCGGCCACGAGGCCGCCTTCGTCGCGGGGCGAGGCCTCGGCGCCTGGGCCTGCGTCGCCGCGGCGATCGACGAAGGGGCCGCGGGCGCGATCCTCCTCGGCCTCGCCTACGTCGGGCAGCCGGAACGGCGGAGGGCGCTGGAGCGGCTCGAGGAGTTCGAGATCCCGACGATCGTGATCGTGGGATCCGAATCGGACCGCGTGGACCTGCCGCTCCTCCGGGACCTGATTGGTGGTATGACGTCGGTGAACCTGGAGATCGTCGCGCGGGCGGACCATCGCCTTCAGGATCCCGCGGGACGGCCGATGACGGAGGCCGCGCTCATGCCGGTCGAAGCGTGGCTTCGGCTTCGAAGGAAGGAGTGGGAGGGGCGATAAGGCCCCCCGTTAGGGCTCGTTTGCAATGCCCCTTTTCGTACTTCGTCGATGGTCAGGGCGATGCCTTTATGGGGGAACCCCTCATCCGCCGCCAGGAGGGACGCACCTTGTCGACCCAACGCCGACGGATGGCCGTGGCGGCCAGTCTGGCGTTCCTGCTCCTTGCGACGGTCGGGCTAGCGAGCCCCGCGGCGGCGAGACGGGACATCGTGTTCCACTTGTACGGCGGCCGCGCCGCGGGCTGGGGCTTCACGAACACCTCCCTGACGAGCCCGGGTCCGCCCATGGCGGTGTGGGTCGGGGACAACGTGACCCTGAACCTGACGTCCGTCGACCTGATCACCCACCGCTGGTTCCTCGACTACAACAACAACTCCCTCGCGGACGCGGGGGAGCCGACATCGCCGAACTTCGGCACCTGGATCCTCTACAACTTCACCGTCTCCAATCGAACCGGGACCTTCCCGTACCGCAGCGACCGGGGTCCCGGAAGTCCGCGGGCCGATCTTGCGAAAATGGTGGGCAACATCACGATCACGCCCGCCGGCTCGAGCGGATTCCTGGGGAGCGGGCTCGTGATCGCCGGGGTCGCGATCCTCGCAATCGCAGCCGTTGCGATCTTCGTGTACTTCTCTCGGAGGCGATCGAAGTCCCTCCCGCCGCCGCCTCCGCCGGAATCATGATTCGCCGTCCGGCACCTCAGGACGCAGCCTTCTTTAGCCCCCCTCCAATGCCGGCGCTCGCGTGACGCGGCTCGCGGACATCGGGGAACGCGCGGCGATCGAGATCTTGTCCCGCATCTACGACCGCGGCCAGCCGATTGGGTTGGGCCATGATTGCGGCGTGGTCGACTGGGGGGACGATTACCTCGTCGTGACGACGGATGTCGTGAACCAGAAGACCCACCTGCCCGCGGGGGCGTCCGCAAACCTCATCGGATGGTATGCGACGGCCGTGAACCTGAGCGACATCGCCGCGGCGGGGGCGCGGCCCCTCGGCTTCGTCGCGGCCTTGTCCCTGCCCGCCTCCACGGATGTCGAGTTCCTGCGCGGCCTCGGCCAAGGGATGGAGGAATGCGTGCGGACGTTCGGGATCGCGGTCCTCGGCGGCGACACGAAGGAGTCCGACGTGCTGTCGATCGCCGGGACGGCCTTCGGACGCGTGCGGAAGGATCGGATCCTCCTGCGGACCGGCGCGAAGCCGGGCGACGCGATCGTCGTCACGGGGGACCTCGGCCGGGCCGGGTGGGCCGCGAAGCTCCTCGAGCAGGGGACCGCGAACCGCACGGAGGCCCTGAGCCAACTCCTCCGTCCGTTCCCGCGGATCGCGGAAGGCACATTCCTGTCCGACTCCGGCGCCGTGACGAGCTGCATCGACCTCTCCGACGGATTGGGGGTGAGCCTCGCGCAGCTCTCCGGCATGACCCGCCTGTCGTACCAGATCGAGTACGAGGCGATCCCGGTGTACCGCGGCCTCACCGCATTCCCGCCCGCGGTCGCGAAGGAGGTCGCCCTATACTACGGAGGAGACTACGAGCTCCTGGCGACCGTGCGCCCGGACGCGCTCGGCACCCTCCTCGAACGGGTCGGGACGTCGGGCCGAGGCATGCGGCTCACGGTCATCGGGAAGGTCGGCCCGCCGGGCGGCAACGTCCTGATCTCCAAGACCGGGAGGGAACCGTTCCTTCCCAAGGGCTGGGAGCACTTCCGTTCGTCCGCGATCCGGTAACCCGGGTGCAAAGTATTTTGCCCTGAACGGGGCAGTGTACCATACGCGATGATCTCGGAGAACGAAGTCCTCGATGTCCGGGAACCCCCGGGCAAGGCGATGGGCAAGGTCGCCGAACTGTGGAAACCCGTCGAAGGGACGAACAAGATCATGTGCACGGCGTGTGCGCGATACTGCAAGATCGGCGAGGGGCAGGTGGGCCTCTGCGGGATCCGCGGCGTGCACGAGGGGAAGCTCTGGCTCTACGTCTATGGGCGTGTGATCACGGGACATGTGGATCCGATCGAGAAGAAACCGGTCTCTCATTACCGCCCCGGGTCGAAGATCTTCAGCATCGCGACGACCGGTTGTAATTGGTTGTGTCATCCCGCAGGAACGCCGATCCTGATGGCTGATGGCACAAGCCGTCCTGTCGAATCGATTCGGCCGGCGGATCGCCTCTGGTCCTACAATGTCGATGGCGGATACCAGATTGTGCCGAGTGTCGTGTCCCACGTCGGCACTCGTCTCGACTGGATCTATCGACTTCGCTACGGATCTCGCGGTTCGGTGGAGTTCGAAGCCACTGCATCACATCCAGTCCTGACGGAACGCGGCTGGATACTCCTTAAGAACCTCCGGCCAGGAGACCGCATCCTCAAGGTGTGGTACCAGAACACACGGGCTTGGAAGAAGAACCGGGCGGCCGCCGTCGCGCATGCCGACTTCACCTGCGGGGTATGCGGTGAAATTGTCAAAGGACTACTCGCTTGGAACCAACATCGGGGAGAGTGCTACACCCGCGGCGCCGTCTTCACGGCGGAACAGCGAATGGTCCGGTCCGAGCGCATGCAGAAGCGAAATCCGATGAGAGATCCAGAGGTTGCGAGACGGGCTTTGGCGACGAGCAAAGCGCGATACTTAGTCGACCCCACTCATGGATGGCATCGCAATCTCGAGAGGCTCGACGCGTGGAGACATCGTCATCCGTCGGAAGGACAGCGGAAACTGTATTCGATTCTCGACCGCCTCCAGGTCAACTACGAGCGAGAGTTCAGGATCCACCCCGAACACCGTCTGGCAGGGTCGAAGAAGTTCTATGTGGCCGACGCCGCACTCCCCGACCAACGACTCGATATCGAAGTAGATGGATTCTGGCACGCTGAGTCGCCCGAGGTCAAACGTTCCGATCGCATTCGTGACCTCACGTTGGAGGAAAACGGCTGGCGTGTTCTCCGGATTTGGAGCAGAGACTTGTTCGCACATGAGGACTCGACAGTTGATTTGATCCGAGAGGCGATTTCGCCGGTTCTTCGAACGAACAAGAAGATGTGGCTCCCCGTTCACTCGGTGACCACAACGGATCGTTTCGAGTCTGTTTACAGTTTCGAATGCATCTCCAGCCACAACTACGTCGCAGATGGAGTCGTAGTTCATAACTGTAGATACTGCCAGAATGCCGACATCTCCCAGCGCCGCAAGGTCGAAGGGATCGAGGTCGAGCCGCAGGACGTGGTCCGCATGACCCTCGAGCAAGGATGCCAGGGCCTCGCCTACACGTACAACCAGCCGACGATTTTCATCGAGTTCGCGCGGGACATCGGCATGCGCGCCCGGCAAGCGGGCCTCATCAACATCTTCGTGTCGAACGGATACGACACGCCGGAGACCGTCGCGGAGATGCCGAAGTTCCTCGACTGCGTGACGGTCGACTTCAAAGGTTCCGGGGAAACGAACTTCGTCCGGAAGTACATCAACATCCCGAACGCGGACCCGATCTTCCAGACCCTCCTCGACACGCGGGACACGAAGAAGATCCACATCGAGATCACGGACCTGATCGTCCCGCAGGTCGGCGATGACCTCGGCGCGGCCCGCCATCTGTCGAAATGGGTGCACGACAACCTCGGACCCGATACCCCCATCCACTTCCTGCGGTTCCACCCGGACTACAAGATGATGGAATTCCCGTGGACGCCCGTCGAGACCCTCGAGAAGCACTGCGCCGTCGCCAAGGAGGAGGGCCTGAAGTACGCCTACATCGGCAACGTGCCGGGCCATCCCCTCGAGAACACGTACTGCCCGGGCTGCGGCGCGATCGCGATCAAGCGATACGGCTACGACACCACGGGCTGGTACCTCGACAAGGACAACAAGTGCAAGAAGTGCGGGTACAAGCTCGCGATCTTCGGACGGCTCGAGGGGACGGCGAAGGAGAACCGCTTCTACAGCGTCCTGTACCACCGCTGAGCTACTCGACGACCCGCCCCTTGTCGATCAACGTCTTGCCATCGACCTCCACCCCGACCTCGGAGAGGACGGCCTCGACGCGCACCCCGCCGTGGATCTTCCCGCCGATCACGAGGTTGTCCCCGAACCCGAGGTGCGCGGCCCCCACCGCCTTCTCGGCTTCCAGGGGCGGGCCCGTGACGCGGGCGAGGGGATTCACGCCGAAGCCGAAGCGGCTCAGGGCGCGGCCCTCCCGGCCCCCGCGGTTCATCGTCTCGACCGCGGCCGCGGCGCCGACGATCTTCGTCGCGTGCCCTTCCGTGATCACGGCCGTCGCGGGCTCGACGACCGGCCCCTCGAAGTAGGAATCCACGACGAGCCGGCCCTCCGCGCTCCCCTCGACGATCGCGATGAACAGCTCCCCCGCGGGCAACGTGGTGAAGGCCCCCTTCCGCGTGCAAAGGCCCGTGTCCTCGGAGATCCATTCGCGGCCCTCGACGGAGAAGCGGAGGTCCGTCCCCGCGGCGGAGGTCAGGTGGACCTCCCGCGTACCGCGGAGCCGTCGCGCGGTGCGCCGCACGAGGTCGTGGATCTTCGCCCAGTCCGCGGCGAGCCCGCCGCCCCGGAGCATGTCCAACGTGACCGCGGGCATCGAGATCACGCGGGCGCCGGTCCGGGTCGCGGCCCGCCGGGCGTGGGTGTGGGTCAGAGATCGGGCGGTCGCGAGGAGGACGACATCGGAGGCCGCCATCGCGGTCCCGACGGGCTCCGGAGGCTCCGCACCGTCCGCAGCCCTCGGGCGGATCTCGGCGAGGACCGGGTCGGCCCCGAGGGCCTGCGCGGTCTCGAGGAACGCGTGCCCGACGGATCGCGTCGTCTCGTCGACGACGACGAGCACCTTCTCGCCGGGCCGCAGGGCCGCGCTCGTCGTGAGCACGAGGCGGGCCCCCTCCTCCATGGATTCCAGAGATTCGGGGACGCGGCATATACCTTCCGGGCCGCGCGGGACGCCGGGCATCGGCACCGGGAGACAAGAGCTAAATAACGAACGGGGCATCGCGCCGGGGACTCGGAGGGAATTCCTGCCCATCGCGGTCGATGCGCTCCGGAAGCTGCTCCACGACTTCAATACGAAGACCGGGGCGAAGATGTCCGCGATCGTCTCGCGCTCCGGCGTCCCGGTCGCCTGGGCCCTCCCGAACGAGGCGCAGGTCGACAACTTCGCGACGATGGCCGCGACCCTCCTGGGCGCGCTCGAGGTGATCTACGCGACGATGAAGGTGGACGCGCCCGGCCAGGTCACGGTGGAGTCGGAGGGCGGCATCCTGTCCATCCGCGAGGTCACGGGGAAGATGTTCTTCGTGACGATGGCGGCGAAGCGGTCCCCCGCCCTCGGGCGGGCCGTCGACGACCTCCGGACGAAGGCGAAGGGCCTCCTGGGCTAGAGGGCGTGGTACCGCCGGAAGAGGCGGGGGATCGCCCGAATCGCGTCGATGATCCGCGCCCGGATCCGCTGGTACCACGCGACGCGGCGGTCCATCCTTTGGACGAGGAGGGCGACCGCGATCCCGAGGAAGGCCCCGGCGAGCACGTCCGAGGGCCAATGCACCCCCAAGTAGATCCGGCTCAGGCCGGTGAGGGCCGCGAAGGCGAAGGCCGGGACCCCGGCCCGCCATCGGAACCGAAGGAAAAGGAAGGCCGCGAAGGCGAAGGTCCGGGACGCGTGGCCGCTCGGGAAGGACGGGTCCCGTTCCTCGCATCCGTGCCCGACCAAGAGGCGGACGTCCGGTAGGACCTCGCAGGGCCGCGGCCGTCCCACGCCATACTTGAGGGCCAAGGTCAGGAGGATCGTGAGCCCGAGCACGACGGCAAAGTCGAAGGCGGCCTCGTGGCGGCCCGTGAACCACAGCGGGAGGACGAGGAGCCCGAGGATGTACTCGACTCCGAGGGAGGTGATCAGGAGCATCGCGGCATCCGCGACCGGATTCGTGCCCGCCAGGTTCAGGAGGCGGAACAGGAATTCGTCGGGTCCGACCGTCGCCGTCGCGAACGTGGCGAACGGATGCACGGGCCCGGAAAGCCGGCCGTCGCATAAAGGCGCGGCCCGCGGGAAGCCTCATCCCTCCCGCCGTCATCGGCCGCACGACGATGGACCGGGAGACGGAAATCTTCCAGCGCCTCCTCGCGCACTACGGTCCGCAAGGCTGGTGGCCCGCCGAATCCCCCTTCGAGGTGATCGTCGGAGCGATCCTGATGCCGCAGACCGCGTGGCGGAACGTCGGCGCGGCGATCGGGAATCTCAGGGCCGCGGGACTCCTCGACCTGCGGGCGCTCGCCTCGGCCCCGATCCCGGAGATCCGGAAGCACGTCAAGGTCGCGGGCCTGTTCCGGACCAAGCCGCGGCGCCTGCGGGACCTCTGCCGCCACCTGCTCTCCCGGTGCGATGGCGACCTCCGGCGGTACTTCGACCGGCCGACGGACCTCGTGCGCGCGGAGCTCCTCGCCCGGGACGGCGTGGGCCCCGAGACGGCGGACTCGATCCTCCTCTATGCGGGAGGCCACCCCGTCTTCCTCGTCGACGCATACACGATCCGGATCGGGCGGCGGATCGGACTCTTCGACACGCGCCGATACGACGACGTCCAGAGGCATTTCGAGCGCCGCGTGCCGCGGGACCTCGCGTCGTACCAGGAGTACCATGCCCTCCTCGTGGCCCACGCGAAGGCGCTGTGTCGGCCGAAGCCCCGTTGCGGGGCCTGCCCTCTCTTGAACCTTTGCGCGTTCGGGCGGCGGCGCGGGGCAGGCCGCCCGAATACCGTTAAGTAAGATCCCCTCGTTACCGGGCCCCGGGAGAGGGGGAGGAGGGGTTGTCCGGCGTCACCGTGGGAGAGAGGATTCTCGTCCACCTGTCCGGGTTCGTCCGCCACGCGGACGCCTACGAATGCCCGGTCGAGATGACCCAGGACGGGATGGCGGCGTCCCTCGCGATGAGCCGGGCCCATGTCGCCCTCGAGCTGAAGCGCCTCAAGGAGGCGGGTCGCGTCGTCCAGCGCATGGCCCACGTCGCGAACGCCCGCACGCGCCGGAAGGTGTACGACCTCACCCCGTCCGGACAGGAGGTCGCCCGACGGATGCGGGAGCATGCGAAGGCCCGGAAGGTGGGGTGGTCGGGTCCGGACGGCCTCCGGGACGTCACGGGGGAGGAGGCGATCGCCTCCCTCCGCCGGGCGGGCCTGCGGGAGTCCGAGGCCGTCCAGCGCGTCCTCTCGTCGGACGTGATCGAGGCCCCTCGGCCGAAGCCGCCGGCCCCGCCCGCGCCGGTCCGCCCCTTCTTCGGGCGCGTCGCCGAGTTGCGGGCCCTCCGGGACTGGCTCGCCTCCGATTCGTCGGCGACCGCGGTCGTCCTCGGCGTCGCGGGAATCGGGAAGTCCGCCCTCGTCGCGAGCGCGATCCAGGAGGAGGCCCGACCCGTCCTGACGCGACGCGTGTACGCCCATGACGACGCCCACGGGCTCCTCGGTTCCTTCGCGGACTTCCTCGCCCGCCAGGGCCGCCGTCGGCTGCGGGCCCTCATCACGAAGCCCGCGTACGATCCGGTCGAGGCGGCCGCCCTCCTGCGGACGGACCTCGCGGGCAGCGTCCTCGTCCTGGACGACCTCCATGCGTCGCCCACGGCGGACGCGCTCCTTCGGTCCATCCTCGAGCAACGGGCCTCGGGCAAGGTCCTCGTCGCGAGCCGGACCCGGCCCTCCTTCTACGAGCGGTCGGACGTCGCCTCGGGGCGCGTCGTCGAGGTCGCCCTGGAGGGCCTGGACGAGGCTTCGTCGGAGGCCCTGCTCGCCTCGCGGGGCGCCCGCCTCCCTCCGGCGGACGTGCGCCGGGTCGTCGCCGCGACCCATGGGCACCCCCTCGCCCTCGAGCTGTTCGCGGCGAGCGGCGTGGACGCAGGGGCGGCCGCCACGGAGGCGTACATCCTGGAGACGGTCCTCGACGGCCTCGACGATCCCTCGGAGGCGGTCCTCCGCACCCTCGCGGTCCTGCGCCGGCCCGCCCGCGCCCCCGAGACGCTCGGCGCGACGACGGCCCAGATCCGACGGCTCACGCGGCTCGCCCTCCTGCACCACCGCGACGACGGCTACCTGATCCACGACCTCGTGAAGGAGTTCTTCCTCGGCCGCCTCGGGCCCGCCGCCCGGCGGGAGGCCCACGTCCGGGCCGCGGACTACTGGGCGGGCCGAGAGGACGGATTGGAGGAGGCCCACCACCGGATCGAGGCGGGGGA
>DASQXV010000040.1:0-10814 GCA_035639595.1 Thermoplasmata archaeon
GAGCGGCTCAAGAAGATCTCGACCCAGGGGAAGATTGCCGCGTCAATCACGTCGGAGCTGTTGCGGTTCGCGCGCCCGGGCATCATCAACCCGGTCTCGACGGACCTGAAGGAACTCCTCCGGGCGGCGATCGAGCAGACGGACGTCTTCCGAAAGTCGGGGACCGAGTTCAAGGCGGAGCTCGGCTCGAAGGCCGTCGTCTGCGACGTCGATCCGTTGCGGATCCAGGAGGTCGTCGTGAACCTCTTGAAGAACGCCTACGACGCCACGCCGAACGGACGGGTCAGGCTCCGGCTCGACGACCGGGGCTCCTACGTCACGGTGTCCGTCGCCGACACGGGGGGTGGGATCCCGCCCGAAATCCAAGCGCGCATCTTCGAGCCCTTCTTCACGACGAAGAAGAAGGGGGAAGGCACGGGCCTCGGCCTGGCGATCAGCCGGAACTTCGTCGTGAGCCACGGGGGCGACATCACGGTCGATTCCGAGGTCGGTAAGGGATCGATCTTCACGGTCAGGCTCCCGAAGCAGCCCGTCAACCCGCCCGGGGCGGCGGACGACCCCCGGGGTGGGGCCCTTGTCAAGTCCTCTTGACCAAAACGACCACCCCCTCCGCCGCATCGCTGGCTTAGGAAGGGAAGGTTATCGGCGACGCCGCGCGCATCGAAAAGCGACCGGGCATCCTGGTCGTCGACGACGACGAGGGCATCCGTGAGAACATCGTGGACCTCCTCAGCTCGGAGGAGTACCGGGTCCTCTCCGCGGGGGACGCGGCGGAGGCCCTCCGCGTCATGAAATCGGAGAAGATCGACCTCCTCCTCACGGACTTCCAGATGCCCGGCGCGAACGGGGTCGAGCTGATCGAGGCGGCCCGGAGGACCGACGGGGATATCTCCGCGATCCTCATGACCGCGTACCTGTACGTGTACGAGCAGTTGGACGAGGAACGGAAGCAGGGGATCACCCTCCTCCGCAAGCCCTTCGACGCCCAGGACGTCCTGGACCTCGTCAAAGAAGAGCTCCGCCGCAAGCGTCCGCTCGAGAACTAGCCTACTTCGGCACCTTCTGCCAGTCGTCGAGAAAGCGCTTCAGCCCGACGTCGGTCAGGGCGTGTTGCGTCATCTTCTTGAGGACGTCGAAGGGGAGGGTGACGATGTCCGCACCGAGCTTCGCGGCCTCGACCACGTGGATCGGATGCCGGATCGAGGCCACGAGGACCTCGCAGTCCCAGTCGTAGTTCCGGAAGATGGGAACGATCTCCCGGATCACCTGCATCCCGTCCTGGCCGATGTCGTCCAGGCGGCCGATGAACGGGCTCACGTACTTCGCGCCCGCCTTGGCCGCGAGGATCGCCTGGTTCGCGGAGAAGATCAGGGTCGTGTTGATCCGCACCCCCTCCGACGCGAGGGCCTTAATCGCCCGCAATCCCTCCGTCGTCATCTGGATCTTCACGACGACGTTCTTGTGGAGCTTCGCGAGCTGCCGGCCCTGTTTGATCATCTCGTCCGCCTGGGTCGTCGTCACCTCGAGGCTGATCGGGCCGTCGACGAGGGCGAGGATGTCCTGGATGACCTCGGACCACTTCCGGCCCGTCTTCGCGACGAGGCTCGGGTTCGTCGTCACCCCGTCGAGCACGCCCCACTCCGCGGCGGTCCGGATGTCGGCGATGTTCGCCGTGTCGAGGAAGATCTTGACCATGGTCGCCCGCCGGCGGCCGATGGGGAGGTCGGGTTAAGAAGGTTGTCCGGGCCGGAAGGGGGAAGGAACCCGCGAGAGAGGAGGGGTGTGGCGGGACGATTCCAACCCGCAGGGAGAAGATGTCCTCCGGATGGCGGGAGAAAGGACTTATCCCCTGGGCCCGTGCGCGGCCTCGGATGAGCACGGCCTCGAGCCTCTGGCGGAACCGGGACTTCAACCTCTTGTGGACCGGCCAATCCGTCTCCCGGATCGGCGACCAGTTCACCGGCTTGGCGCTCCCGTTCCTCGCGGTCTACGTCCTCGGGGCAGGTCCTGCGGAGATGGGAATCCTCGGCGCCGCGGGGACCTTCCCCTTCCTCCTCTTCGGGCTCCTCATCGGGGTGTGGGTCGACCGACGTCAGCGGAGGTCCGTCCTCCTGCTCGCCGACCTCGGCCGCGGGACGATCATCGCCTCGATCGCCGTCCTCGGGATCACGGGCACCTTGCACCTCGCCTACCTGTACGTCCAAGCGTTCTTCATCGGCGTCCTGACCGTTTTCTTCGACGTCGCCTATCAGGCGTACCTTCCGTCCCTCGTTGAGCGCCGCCAGCTCGTCGACGCGAACAGCCGACTGGAGACGAGCAACACCTTGGCGTCTTCCGCGGGGCCCACCCTCGCGGGCGCGGTCATCGAGCTGTTCAAGGCGCCGTTCGCGATGCTGTTTGACGCGGCCTCCTTCTTCGTCTCCGCCGCGACGCTCAAGGCGATCCGGGTCCGGGAGACGACTCCGCAGCCGTCGCCGGGGGAGTCCGTCCTCGGGCAGATCCGGGAGGGCCTCCAGGTCGTCGGCGGGGACCGCCGCCTGCGGCACATCGCCGCGTGCACCGCGTGGTCGAACTTCTTCTCGAGCGCCGTCTTCGCCGCGCTCCTCTTCATTTTCCTGAAGGAGCTCGGGTTCACCGCGTTCACCCTGGGCCTGCTTTTCGGGTTCGCCTCCCTCGGAGGAATCGCGGGAGCGTTGCTCTCCGGAAAGATTGCGAAGCGGATCGGCGTGGGTCCCGCGATCATCGCCGGCGCCCTCCTGTTCTCCCTCCCGACCCTCCCCCTGCCCTTCGTGACGGAAGGGATCGCCTTGCCCGCGATCACGGCGATGATGGGCGTGAGCTTCTTCGGCAACCTCCTGTACAACATCAATCAGGTCAGCTTCCGCCAGGCCGTGGTCCCCGTCCGACTGCAGGGTCGGCTCAACGCGACGATGCGGACAATCGTGTGGGGCACGTTGCCCCTCGGGGCGCTCGCGGGCGGCGCCTTGGGAGAATCGATTGGCCTGCGGCCGGCCCTCATCGTCAGCTTGATCGCGGGGGCAATCGCCTTCGTCTTCGTCCTCTTCTCCCCGGTCCGTGGGATCCGCGAGATGCCTGAGGCGGCGGCTTAGCGGGAGGACCGCGGATTGCGCGGTCCGCGACAGCGAAGCGCGCGGCTCGTTATCGAATTGCGAAACGGCGTGCAGGTGAACACACGTGAACCCCACCCCTTGAAACCGGATGGACTTTTGAACCGCCACCGGACCCACCGGTGGTGCCTGAAATGAGACATCCACTCTCCGACGCCGTGACGGGATTCCTGCTCGGGATCGCCTTCATGCTGGTCCTCATCCAAATGTGGGGACTCTCCTGGGTACACCTGATCGCGCCCGGCTGGACGCCGGGAATCTGAGGCGCAGGCCGGGTCGCAGCCCTAGGACCGCCGCCCGCGGCGCTTGATCACGTCGTGCGCGGCGTCGACGACCTTCTCCGCGGTAAGCCCGTACTTCCGCAGGAGCTCCTCCGCCTCCCCGCTCTCCCCGAACACGTCCTGCACGCCGACCATCGCGACCGGGACGGGATGGTTCGAGGCGATCTCCGAGGCGATCGCGGACCCGATCCCGTGGACGACCGTGTGCTCCTCCGCGGTCACGATCCCGCCCGTCTCGCGGGCCGCCCGATCGATCGTCGCCGTGTCGAGGGGTTTGACGGTCGCGAGGTTGATCACCCGCGCATCGATGCCGGCCCGGGCGAGGGCGTCCGCCGCCTCGAGGCACCGCGCGACCATGAGGCCGCAGCCGACGAGGGTGACGTCGGCGCCGTCCCGAAGGGTTTGGGCCGCGCCGATCTTGAACGCCCCATCCGTCGGCGTGACCGTGGGCACGTTCGTGCGCGAGAACCGGCAATACACCGGGCCCTTCATGCCCGCCGCCGCGTCGACGCACCTCGCGGTCTCCGGCCCATCCGCGGGCACGAGGACCGTCATCCGCGGGATTCCCCGCATGAGCCCGATGTCCTCGTTGATCTGGTGCGTGGCTCCGTCCGGGCCCACGGTCAGGCCCGCGTGGGAGCAGAAGATCTTCACGTTCAGGTTCGTGTACGCGACGTTCTGGCGGATGATGTTGTACGTGTGGGCGCTGCCGAAGACGGAATAGGTCGTCGCGAAGGGGAGCTTTCCCGCCGCCGCGAGGCCCGCGGCGACGCTGATCATGTTCGGCTCCGCGATCCCGAGCTGGAAGAACCGCTCCGGGAACGTCTTCCCGAACTCGATCGACTTCAGGGATTCCGTCGTGTCGGCGCCGACCACGACGACGTTCGGGTTCCGACGGCCGAGGTCCACGAGGGCGCGGCCGAAGTGCGTCCGTTGGCTCTCCATCTTCCACGGGCCCGCGGTCACAGGGCGGCCTCCCGGGCCTCGAGCTCCGCGAGGGCGAGCTTGAGCTCCTCGTCGCTCGTCGCGGCCCCATGGTACTTGATCTTGTTCTCCATGAACGAGACGCCTTTGCCCTTCACCGTCCGCGCGACGATCACGGTCGGCCGGCCGCGGGTGCGGTGGGCCTCTTCGATCGCCGCGAGGATCTGCCGGAAGTCGTGCCCGTCGATGTTCAGGACGTGCCAGTTGAAGGCCTCCCATTTGTTCACGAGGGGCTCGAGGGGCATGATGTCCTCCGTGCGGCCCTCCTGCTGGATCCCGTTCCGGTCGATGAACACGGTGAGGTGCTCCAAGCCATACTTCGACGCCGCCATCGCGGCCTCCCACGTCTGCCCGACGTCCTGTTCGCCGTCCCCGAGGACGCAGTACGTCCGCCAGGCCTTGTGGTCGATCCTTGCGGCGAGGGCCAATCCGACGGAGAAGGAGAGGCCCTGGCCCTCCGCCCCGGCCGCGTTCTCGACGCCGGGCGTCGTCCCGAGCTCCGGATGGCCCTGGAGGCGGCTGTCGATCTTGCGGAACGTCATCAGCTCCTCGACCGGGAAGAAGCCCCGCTCCGCGAGGGCCGCGTACCAGACGGGGCACGCGTGGCCCTTGCTCAGGACGAACCGGTCGCGGTCGGGCCGGGTCGGGTCCTTCGGATCCACGCGGAGGGCGTGGAAGTAGAGGGCCGTCACGAGGTCCGCGGCGCTCATCGATCCGCCGGGATGGCCGCTCTGCACGTTGTGCGTCATGCGGATGATGTGCTTTCGGAGGACGATCGCCTTCCGCTTGAGGGCCACGATGAGTTCTTCCGAGACCTCGACCAGGCCGCCTCGCCCCCCGCTCCCGCCAGGGATGGCCCCGAGAAGGCGGGAGAGGTTTAAGGGCTTCGCCCGCGCGCCGATCCCCGCCGCCCGATCGAGGCCATCGGCCTGCGCCGGCCAACGGAGGAGGAGTTCGTCCGACGTCCCAAGAGAGCCGATAGCCGTTTCATGACCGTCAAATAACGCCCAAATAAGATGCTCGAAGATTAGGCTGAGAGCGGCATTTTGCGGAGGAAGTAGGGATGCAACGGAGAACGCTCGGCTTTCTCACAGGTGCCATGTTGGTGGCGGTCGCCACGATCGCGGCTCTCGCGGTCGGTCCGGCGAACCTCCTCTCCCTGTCGGGCCCCGGGACGCGTCCGAATGCGCCGGGTACCGGAGGGGACGGAGGAGCGCCGCCCCATGTCTTCGCAATCGAAAAGCCCACGTGGCACACGGGAGATTCGTGGACCTATTCCGCCGACGCGTCCGCGGACGGCCGGCCGGGCGGCGCGATCGCGACGGGCACCCTGACGCGGACCGTCGTGTCGATGGACGCCTCCACGGTGAACGTGAGCGTCGAAGGTTCCTTCCGATCCCACTGGAGCCTGGCCCCGACGGACCCGCAGGCCGCCGGCTCGATCATGCTCAACTACGCGATCGGCTTCCGCGACGCGACGATCGGCGGGTACACCTGGTACCGCGCCTCGGACCTCGCGACCCTGAAGGAGGTGCGCACGATCACGTTCAAGGGCACCTTCGGCACGGAAGCGGACGTCTACAATGCGACGTACACGGCGAGCGTCGAGACGACCTTCGACCCCGCCCTCGACGTCTGGTCCTTCCCCCTCGAGTCCAATTCCTCGTGGACGGCGACGTCCAACGCGAGCGTGCATGCCGTGGCCCGATGGTCCATCGACGCGGGGGCGCAGCCGTGGGTGTTCTCGAAGGACGTCAACTTCACGCGGGTCGTGCGGCTCTCCTTGATCAGCGGGGCCTCGGAAGACGTCGTCACACCGGCCGGCACGTTCCCATCGATCCCGATCTGGACCGGGTCCCCCCACGTCGGGGCGCTCGCGACGAGCCGAGACCCGGGCCTCGCGGACGGCCTCGAGGAGGACGCGCCGATCCCCCGCGACCACGTCGCCGCGGCCTGGTTCAGCGAGACGGCGAAGAACGTCGTCATGCTGACGTACGACACGGGCGACGCCCACCTGAACCTCTCCCTGACGGACTACCATCTCGGATAGGCCTCGGACCGCGGGAGCCGGAGGCCCGGAGGAACCCTTATTCGGAGGGGTCCCCTTCGCGGCCCCGCATGGGCGTCAAGATCGCGCCCTCCATCCTCTCCGCCCGCTTCGACCGCCTGGGGGAGCAGGTCGCGGAGGCCGCGGCGGCGGGGGCCGACATGATCCACATCGACGTGATGGACGGCCACTTCGTGCCGAACCTCACGATGGGCCCCGCGGTCGTCGCCTCGATCCGGCCCCTCACGAAAGTCCCCTTCGACGCCCACCTGATGGTCGTCCGCCCCCAGGAGTTCGTCAAGGCCTTCGCGGATGCCGGCGTCGACGACCTGACCGTCCACGTGGAGAGCGACCATGACCTTCGGGCGACGATCCGAGCGATCCGCGACGCGGGGGTTTCCCCGGGCATCGTCCTGAATCCCGCGACGCCGTTCGAGAAGGCGCGGCCCCACCTCGGCGAGGTCGACCTGCTCCTCGTCATGACCGTCCATCCGGGTTTCGCGGGCCAGGCCTTCCGCGCGGACGTCGTGCCGAAGATCCGGGAGGCCCGGGCGTACCTGGACAAGGAAGGCCTCGCGGCGGAGCTCCAAGTCGATGGGGGAATCAAGGTCGACACCGCGGGGATCGTCGCGGGGGCCGGGGCCGACATTCTCGTTTCGGGAAGTGGGATCTTTCCCGACCACATCGCCGCGAACCTGAAGAAGCTCCGAGAGGTGGCGGAGCGGGCCCGCGCCTCCGGAACGTAAGCAGTTGACCGAACCTACATGCTTACGCGAGGCGCGCCCGGAGGCCCCGCGAACGAAAGGCCTCGATCCCATCCCGGTCCATGGTGATCGACGCCATGGTCACGACGGCCCCAGGGCCGTCAGCCTCTCGACGAGTTCTTCCGCGTCGGGCGCAGGTAGAAGGAGGACCGACTGGCCAATCCGCACGACACCCGGGCGCTCGATGAACGCTCGGCGTTCGGGGAATGGGACGTCCTTGCGGCCGAAGATCAGATGGGCCACGCGGGCGGCTGCGGCGCGGCTCCCCTTCGACACGTCGTACGACACGAGGACCAGGGATCGGTCCGATTCCAAGAGGGACATGATTTGGTTTGGAGTGAAGCCATATCATAGCTTATCCCGAGGGAGGGGAGCGAAAGTATTCGGCGCGTGGCCCCACCAATTCTTCCCGGAGACATCGTGTCAGGCATGCGGGAGACCCGATCGCGCTCCCCGCCGGTCCGACTCCGACCGCGTGCGATCCGGGTGGCCGCACGGACGTCACGTCAACATGTTGTCCAGGCAAGCTTGGTCATGCCGGCCTGAGCCGCGCCGAAGGCCCTCCCGGAACGCAAGCCTTTAGGGATGGGACCTCATCGGCCCGTCGAGATGCCCCGCCTGGGGTTCCTGATTGGGCTCATCGTGCCCCTCGTCCTCCTCGGCGTGAACCTCGCCTTGGGCTACGGCGGCATCCTCGGGACGGTCGCCCTCCTCGTCTGGATCGGCACGGGGATCCTCCTGAGCCCGACGCCGGAGGAGGAGCGCTAGCCGCCTTCGTACAAGGCGTCCGCCAGGACGGACAGCTCGACCCACTCGTCGACCGACCGGACGTCCTCCAGGAGGACGTTGACCATCTCCCCCTGTTCGTCCTCCACGATGAACGAGTCCAGGACGTCGTCCGCCTCCATCGTGTCCTGCACGATCCCGACGAACTCCCCTTCCGAATCGATCACGTTGAGCCCCTTGAAAATCTCCGCGACGGGACCGGACAAGGTCACGCGGTCCGCGATCCCTTTGACCCACCGGCGGCCGAGGCGCATGCGGCCCGAGGAGCCTTCCCCCAGGACGAGGGCGTTCGCCTCCTCGCCCGACACGTAGCCGACCTCCACGCCCTCCGGGTCGACGACCGCCATCCCGACGAGCGACTGACTTCGGCGTCCCGCCATGACTCACCCGGCCGCGGGTCCCCGGAAGGGCGACCCGGACCGCCGTCCGAACGGAGGCCGGCTACTGAAGCTTTTCGGGCCCAGGGCCGGCGGAGCCGTTGAGCCATATAGTTATCAGCCCGGATTTCGAGGACGTTTCCTTTATACCCGCCGTTCCCGCATGCAAACGGCGTCGTCCCTCCCGGTTGGAGGGTATCCTCTCGGTGGAGCCCATGGCCCGCTGTCCCGTGTGCGAGTCCGACGTCCCGGACGGCCGGCCGTCGTGCGACGCCTGCGGCCTCGTGTTCAACAAGGCTCTGACGACCACCGCCTCGCCGGACGTCGTCCACCGGACGATCGAGGCCGCCCGGAGGGAGCTCGTCGCCGCGGACTCCGACCCCGCGGACGTCGCGTTCCCGCGGGGCCTCTTGGAGCGGGCGGAGCAATCGGAGGCCTCGGGCGACCTCGGGCGGGCCCTGGAGCTGGCCCGCGCGGCCCGGCGGGCGATGGACATCATCCGGCGCGAAGGACGGATCGCGGACGCCCTCAAGCGGGCGACCGCGGTCCTCGAGGACGCGAAGAAGGAAGGGGTCGACACCCAGGCCTTCGAGCGGACGATCGAGGAGGCGCGGGGACGGGCGGCCCGCGGGGACCATGCGGCCGCGGAACGCCTGCTGCGGAAGATCTCCCTCCGCACCCTGGACCAGAAGCGGGGTCGGGCCCTCCAGGGAGGCCTGGAGAAGGCGGAGACCCTGATCCGCTATGCGAAGGAACGGGGCGGGAAGGTCGCCGAGGCGGAGGCGTTCCTCGCGGAGGCGAAGCAGGCCTTCGCCGCCCGGGATTACGATCGAGTGCGGTCCCTGACCGCGAAGGCGATTGAGACCGCGGAGACGGGACGCCGGTACGCGCGCGCGGAGGACATCCTCGAGCGCGCCTCCACGGAGGTCGAGGCGGCCCGGAGGGAGGGCGTGAACATCACGGAGGCACGCGCGTTACTGACGGAGGCGCGGGAGGCGTTGCGCCAAGGCGTCTACGCGGACATCCCGCTCCTCGCGGCCCGGGCCCGGAACAGCCTCCGGGAGGGCCGCGTCGGGTCCCTCGCGGAGGCCGCGTTGCGGGAGAGCCAACGCGAGGCCGCGCGGGAGAAACGGAAGGGCGCGGACGTGGCCCGCGCGGAGGAGATCCTGAAGGCCGCGGAGGCCGCCCTCGCGAACAAGGACTTCGGGGCCGTCCGGGCCCTCGCGAAGGACGCCCACGACGCGGTCCGAGAGGCGACCCTCCTGAAGACCGTCCGGGAGGCGTTCGCCTCCCTCCAGCTGGATGGGGAGGACCTCAAGAGGCTCGGGGTCGACGCCGGCGCGTTCGAAGGGCACCTCCTCGAGCTGGACCGGGCAATCCAGGGGCGGGACCTCGCGACCGCCCGACGCCTCGTCGCGGAGGCGCGCCACACCGCGGAGGCGGCGCGGGACGCCCACTACAAGGCCTTCATGGAGCGGTCCTTGCAGATCATCCTGACGAACGCGGCGCGGGGCCTCGACCCGAAGGTCGCGCGCCAGCTGCTCCAGGAGGTCGACGACGCGGTCTCCATGGGCAAGCCGATCGACATGCAGGCGCTGATCGACAAGCGAATGGCGGAGCAGGACGCCGCCCTGGAGGAGAAGCTGAACGAGAGGGTCATCCAATGCCGGGACGACATCGTGGGCCTGCGGCAGGCCGGGCAATCCGACACGGTCGCCCTCGAGGGGAAGCTCGCGGACGCGGCGATCGCGATCCAGGACCATCGGTTCGTGCACGCGGATGCGGTCCTGGACAGCATCGAGCACGACATCGCCGCGACCCGAGAGCTGCTGCGGAGCAGCGCCGCGGAGGTCCTCGGAGAGGCCCGCGGGGAGGTCGCCCGGGCCAAGGCGGACGGCGTGCCCGTCGAGGCGGCGGAGCGGATGCTCCAGGACGCGGAGGGCTCGTACACGGAGGCGCGGTACGGGGACACGATCTACGCGGGCAAGGCGTGCATCTCCGAGGTCGAGGAGCTCGCCCGCGTCGCGGCCGATTCTCGCCGGAGGACGGACGCGGAGCAGATGCGGATCAAGCTCGAGCGGACGGAGGGGATCCATCGGAGGATGGAGGCAATCCGCGCGGAGATCACGAACCTGGTCGCGCAGAACGTGGACCTCGCGCGGGCCGTCGACACCCTCGCCGCCGCGGAGCAGGCGATCGAACGCGGGGCCCTCGAGGAGGCGGACCAGCTCGTCGCCTCGGCGCAGGGAATCGTCGAGGGGGTGAAGGTCACCCTGACGGGCCAGGCGCAGGACGCCCTCGCCCGGACCCAGAAGGCTTACCACGAGGCGAACGCGGAGGGGATCGAGACGCCGGACGTGGCGGAGGCGCTCGCCCGCGCGGACCGAGACCTCCAGGCGGGTCGTCCGGGGGCGGTCCTGCAGACGATCGCGGACCTGGAGCGGCGG
>DASQXV010000041.1:0-2295 GCA_035639595.1 Thermoplasmata archaeon
AATTGCTCTCCGAGTCCCCGCGGCCGCCCGCCGTCAACCAGGTCGAGTTCCATCCGTTCCTCTATCAGAGGGAGCTTCTCGAGTTCTCCAGGGCCCACGGCATCCAACTCGAAGCGTACAGCCCCCTGGTGCGGGGACGTCGGATGGATCATCCCATCATCCGGGCGATCGCGGCACAGCACAAGCGGACGCCGGCCCAAGTCCTGATCCGATGGAGTCTGCAGCATGGTCTCGTCGTCATCCCGAAATCCGTGAAGCCCGAACGGATCCAGGAGAACGCGGCCGTCTTCGATTTCGAGTTGACGGCGAAGGAGATGGAGCGCCTGGACGACTTGAATGAGCGGTCCCACGTCGCCTGGAACCCCGAGAACCTCCCCTGAGAAACGTCCGTCCATCGGAGGCAGCTTTAACCTCGATCTCACGATTTGGCGGCGTGGTCCGGCCGAGGTATCGGCTTCCCGGGGATCTTCGGCCGGCGTCCCTCTCCGAGCGCCAGTTTTTCTACGCGTCGGAGATGGAGTACGCCGCGGCGTCCCAATGGATGTCCCGCCCCGCGGGCCGTCGTGTCTACGCCTTGATCCTCGGCCGGCACTCGGGGATCTATCCTCGGCAATTCCGCCATCTGAAGAACGTCCCGTTAATCGTCGACGATGTCGAAGACGCAGCGGATTTGAAGCCATACCTCCTGAGGTACCGGCCCGAGGGCGTGTACTACGATCGGAACGTCTACGCCCCCGCCGAGGAGGGAAGCGTGTCCCGTGTCGATTACCCGAACGCATGGAAGGGTCCCTCCTTCCGAGGGCAGGAGCTCGCGTTCGACCTGGATCCGGAGAACTTGGACTGCCCCGTCCACGGGGACATCGTCGCGAAGATGGAGCGACACCAAGGGCTGTCCTTCTGCGACTGGGAGTACGTCGAGATTCGGCGACAAGCGGCCCTGCTCTTCGATGAGCTCTCCCTCCGTTGGAAGCGGCTGCGGCTCGTCTTCTCGGGACGCGGCTTCCATATCCACGTGTTCGACGAGGCGGGCTTCCGCCTGAGCCGGAACGATCGCTCGGCGATCGCGAAGTCCGTCGCGCGGCGCTATCCCATCGACGAATGGGTCACGTCGGGGGAGATGCGCCTGATCCGACTGCCGTACTCCCTCCATGGGATGGTGTCCCGGATCGTGGTCCCGGTCCCGCGGGCGAAACTCGAACGGTTCCTTTACGATGATCCTCGGACCGTCCCCCGCTGGTGAATCCGCGACCTACCGCTTTTTCGCGCGTTTCTCCTTGCGTCCCGAATAGTAGGCCTTCTTCTTGGCCGCTTTCTTCGTCGCCCGCTTCCGCTTCTTGGCCGCCATAGGGGCCGGAATGAGGGATCGACATTGAATCCTTTGCTCGATGTCCCGAATCGTACGACCCGAGCGACCGTCCGAGTCATGAGCCAAAACGTTCGAGTAGGGGATGCGCAATGCGCCTCACCTCGAGGGAGGAGTAGCTTGGCCCAAGGACCCGCGTCCGCAGGCGTGCCCGCATCCGAACCGCCCATGTCGACTGCCCCCGTGGCGCCCGCCCGGTCCCGACGGAAGTGGATCATCATCGGAGTCGTCGCGATCCTGATCGCCGCCGCGATCGGCGGAGCCTATCTGTTGCTCCGCGGCGGGGCCCCGACGATGCGCATCCAGACGACGACGGTCTTCGCCACGGCGGCGGAGCCGGTCTCCTTTGACGCAGTGGTCTCCGGGGCCACCGCGACGAACGTCAACTGGATCTTCGGTGACGGGACCACGGCGGCCACGACGAGCCCCTCGACCTCGCACACGTACTCGACCGCGGGGACGTTCTTCGTGGCGGGGGAGGCGAGCCTGAGCAGTGGCTCGAAGGTGAACAACTTCGACGCGCTCTACGTCATGAGCGTGGGCCCGCCAAAGGACTTGACCACCCGGGACAGCGTCGGGATCATCGCGATTAACAGGACGACATCCGCGCCCGGAGCCCCCCTGATTGCATCAGGGAAGTGGGTCGCGGGCACGGGCAGCGTCCAACAGCCGCCCTCCTACTTCTTCTCCGTGAAGACGACCCCCTCGCCGGGAACTACACAGTATGACAATTACACATGGGCCGTCCAGTCCCTTTCCTTCTCCTTCGGAGACGGATCCGCGGCTGCAACAAACGCCTCCGGCAAGCCGTATCAGTTCAATCACACGTATGCGTCCGCGGGCCTTTTCGGGATGACGCTGACCGTCACGACGAAGAACCAGACCGAGCGGACGACCTGCTCGCTGATCAGCTGCTCGTCGGGCGGAGTGGT
>DASQXV010000042.1:0-2143 GCA_035639595.1 Thermoplasmata archaeon
GTCAAGCCGGACTTCGCGATGTCCTCGCTGGAGACGGAGCCCGGCCGGATCCTCGCCCAAGCGTTCCAGGACTACGGAGGATACATCGTCGACACGTCCGGATGGTCGATCTACAACTTCGTCACGGAGCACTCCCCCCGCGGCAGCGTCCGCCAAGAGTTCACGCAGGCGTGGGGCTACGACCTCAACGCCGGCGTGGGCGCGAACGGCTGGGCCCGCGACCTCGACAAGATCTTCACGTCCCTGTACGCGGTCGACAACTGGGACCAGTCGACGTGGCAGACCGTGTCCGCCTCGAGTGGCACGATCGGCGTCGGCCTCGGTGCCCCGCGGGTCCCCTGGGCCCCGGACTTCGGCCAGACGCCCCCGCCCCCGCCGCCGCCACCGCCTCTTCCACCGCCTCCGCCTCCGTCTCCGCCACCGCCGGGGGTCCTCGCCACGACCCTCACGCTCACGACGAGCAAGGATCCATCCGCGATCAACGAGACCGTCACGGTGTCGGGTCGCCTCGTCGATGCATCGGGCGCTCCGGTCGTGGGCCACAACGTCTTCCTGGACTGGTCTGCGGACCAGGTCACGTGGTACGCAGAATCCCAGATCGGACAGTTCCCCGCGACAGATGGGAATGGCGCCTTCTCAGGCGCGATGGCCTTCCGGCCGGCCGGGGCCCGCAACGAGTATCTCCGAGCCCGCTTCGCGGGCGACGGGACCTACGCGGCCTCCCTGAGCCCGGTCGTCACGCAATCCGTGGTGGCCTCACCGGGCCAGAACCCGCAGGACCCGCGGACCCCCGGGACTCCCGCGGACCCGTCCCCGCTCTTGCCGACGAGTCCCTACAGCCTCTCGACGTCATCTCTCCTCGTGGCCTTGGGCATCGTCCTGGCCGGGGCAGCCCTCCTGTTGTACCGCCGGGCCCGCGTGGACCGGGCGGCGGGCACGGGAGCCTCGCGGCGTCCTCGAACGGACGCAAAACCCTCACGGCCACCTCGGACGGGCGACCCGGACGGCGACCTCGACTACTCGCTGTAGGGGTCCGTCGACGCCGGCCGCGTCGCGTAGGATTCGAACCTCCGAGGCGACGGTGGCCTTCCACCCGCCCTCACCGGTGAGGGTCCCTCATTTCACGCGCTTCCTCGGCGGCCCAGGACCTTCCTCCGGATGCGGCTCCGGGACCGGGACCGTCGCCAGCACGACGCGAAATCCGGGCGACCCGCCGATCGCGACCCCGGAGAGGTTCTCCATGAGGACTCCGGAACCCGGGGCGAGGGGAGAGCCTTCGACGGCGCCGGAACCTTCGAGGGCATAGATGAGCCCCCGGTGATCGTGGCCGATTCGGAAGAACCCCGTGCCCTCCTTCGCGGACTCCATGTCGAGGACCTGGAGGCCGGAGAACGAATCCGCGCGGGCGAGGGGCCCCACGACCGGCGTCTGAACCGTTCCGTCGGAGGCGGCCTTCGGATCTCCGGCCCCTTTGATCTGGACCTGCGTCGGGGGCGGCTCCGTGTGCCACGGCAATCGGACGACGACGGAGAGCCAGCGGGCGCGTGTCCCCTTCACGGCGTCGAGCTGGTGGAACACCTCGTCGTGGGCCGTGATGAGGGCCACGGAGCCGCGGGTGAGCCGCTCCCGCCGGCCCGAACCGTCCACGTGATCGATTTCTCCATTGAGCACGTACACGAGGACCTCCTGGGCGCGGTGCGGATGCCGCTCCAACTTCGTGCGCGAGGTCGTGATCGTCTCCGCGAACCGCTCGAAGGGGAGCCAAGGTCCCTGGTCCCGGTTCGGGAAGAGGAGGTTCGTCGTCCGCTCGTCCGCATCGATCTCCGCCCGGACGACCTTGAGGTTCCTCGCCGAATCCGACATCGCCATCTCCGCGCCTCGAGGCCCCGGAAGGGGGTCGTCGAATAAAGCACTTCGGCGGGACGTCGAGCCGCGCGGTCGGGCGCCTCCCCGTGCCTCCGCGGGAAAGGCTATAGTGGGCCCGCGGTTTCGGGGGCCCCAGGCGGGCCGTTCGCGCCGCGGTGGAGGACGCATGGGATCGGGGAACGGGGACCGCGACCGAACGGGAGCGGGCGCCGTCGGCGCGGGCCTCGGCGCGTTGATCGCCCTCGTCATCGTCGCAAGCCTCCTGTGGCCGGGCCCC
>DASQXV010000043.1:0-14040 GCA_035639595.1 Thermoplasmata archaeon
GGCGAGCCAGTTGGATCGGGTCCACAAGGTCCTCCTCCGGAGCAGCGGCGCGGTCGTCTCCGGCGGCGAGCCCGGTCGCTTCGTCCCTCCCTACGCAATCCGCACGATCTTCGACGAGTTCTCGATGGAAGCCCCGATCCTCCGCGGCGGGAAGATCCAGTTCGTGCCAGCCCTCTCCGGATTGGAACGGTCCGAATTTCCGCCCCCGGTCGGCGTCGTGGAAGGGTACTACACGATCCACTCCGAACTCGCGACGATGCCGAAGACGATCGGCAAGGGCGTCCAGGAGATGGATTTCATCGTCGCGTTCCCCCCGCCGTTCCGACAAACGATCGAGACGATGGTCCGCCTGGGACTCGCGAGCCGCGACGAGATCCAGGTCGAGGGGATGAAGGTCCGTCCCTACGACGTGACGTCGACCGCGATTGACGCCCTGCCGAAGCCGAAGGAGCCGGAGCTCGACGTGGACATCCAACGTTGCGTCCTTGTCGGGGAGAAGGACGGAAATCCGGTCACCCTGCGCTATGAGGCCATCACGTGGCCCCACAAACAATGGAACGTCGGCGGGGGCGTCGTCGACACCGGCGTTCCGCCTTCGATCGCCGCCCAGTGGATGGTGAAGGGCCGGACGAAAGGACCCGGAGTGTTCCCCCCGGAGGTCGCGTTCGATCCGGAGCCGTATTTCGCGGACCTGTCCGCTCAAGGGCGCGGGATCCGCGTGATGGAAGTGGCGGAGCGGAACCGGTTCCTGAACTGATCGCGCTGGAGGGTCAGGCGCGCGGGAGGGCTTCCCCGTAGAGAGCCGCTTGGCCCTCCGCGGCATGCAGCTGGACCGCCGGGGCTTTCTCCCGATGGCGGCGGGCCTCCTTCGCGATTGCCGCGAAGGCGTTGTCCGCGACCTCGAGGGCCCACTCGACGTCCTCGTCCGTATGCTCGGTGCAGAGGAAGGCCCTCTCGCCGGTGTTCGGGATTCCAAACAGGACGTTGTTGCCAAGGCAGTGGATGAACCAGTTCCACCACCGGCGGGTGTTCGCGCTGAGGGTGTCGCGGAAGTTCCGAATCTCGTCCTTCGTGGTGAAGTAGACGTTCCCGATGGAGCCGACGTACTCCACCCAGGCCGGGATCCGTCGGTCGTCCGCGAGGTCCTGCAGTCCGCTGAACAGCTGGCGGCCGAGGCGGTTCACGTGATCGTAGTACTCCGGGTGCTCGCCAAGGATCTGGACTGCCTTGAGGCCCGCCGCGACCCCGATCGGATGCCCGTTGTAGGTGCCCGCGTGGAACGTCGCGTTCCGCCAGCCGCGGCCTGGCTCTAGGACCTCCATGATCTGCGACTCGCCCCCGAAGCCGGCGACCTGGAACCCTCCGCCCGCAATCTTGCCGAAGGTCGTCATATCGGGTCGGACGTCGTAGTACTCTTGCGCTCCGCCGTACGCGAGGCGGAACCCCGTGAGGACCTCGTCGAAGATCAGGACGATGCCGCGCTTCCGGGTCAGCTGCCGCAGGCGCTTCAGGTAGTTTCCCTTCGGGACGATGACGCCCGGGCCGCACAAGACCGGCTCCACGATGAGGGCGGCGATGTCATCCGACTGCTCAAGCGCCTCCGCGGTCCCTTCGATGTCGTTGTACGGATAGATGAGGACGGTGTCGGACACCGCCTTGGGGATTCCTCGGCCGTACGGGACCGGCTTGTGCCCGTTGTTCCGACGAGCCGTGCGGGCGTCCAGGTCGAGACTCTGGAGTACGTAGTCGTGGGCCCCGTGGTAGGCGCCCTCCGCCTTCGCGATTTTCTCCCGTCCCGTGAAGCCCCGCGCGACCCGAATCGCGGACATGGTCGCCTCCGTGCCGCTGTTGCAGAGGCGCATCTTGCGCATCGACGGGACGGCCTTCTGGACCGCGGACAGGTAGTCGATGAACAGTTCGCTCGTGACCCCGAGCATCGAGCCGCTCTCGAGCTGTTTGATCACCTCGAGGGCGACATCGCGGTTGTTGTGCCCGAGGAACAGGGCGCCGAACCCCATCATGAAGTCGAGGATCTTGTTGCCGTCGACGTCGTAGATGTAGCCGCCATCCCCGTAGTCGGCGAGGAAGGGATGGGGACGGAAGTACCGGATGTTGCTCTCGACGCCCCCCGGGGTCAGCCTCGAGGCGCGGCGCCACAGCTGCGCGCTTTTCTTGTGCCTCGTGAGATACTTCCGGCTGAACTTCTGGGAGGGCATGGTATCACCCCGCTGGTGAAAACGAGTCCGGCGCGGACGCCGGGTTCGGTCCCCGGGCACGATGGGGGAAGGGCCCGAGACGGCTCGCCACCCTCTCGGACGGCCCGGAGGAAGCCCTTCACCTGGGCGTTTTTGACAACGCCTCGGAACCTATGAATAAGTTTCGGGTCAAGTATGCGCTTGACAATATCAAACGTCAGAAGGAATAAAAGTAAAGCCTCGACGTATACCGGCTGTCCGACGTCAGGCGCGGGGAGGGACGATGGAGCTTATATGGTTCATATACCCCGGGCTCAAAGACGAGCGTCGGCGGCCGGGATGGAGCAGTTTCGGCGCACCGGCCGCCTTCCTCTGGAATGCCCATTCTTGTACGTCGGAACCCAGGGCGAAGGAATGCGTGGGGCAGGATTTGAACCTGCGAACCCCTGCGGGACAGGATCCTGAGCCCTGCGCCTTTGACCAAGCTTGGCAACCCACGCACGCCGCAGGTCGATGCGAATTTCGCGGGTTCGTAAGAACCTTGCTGTGGCTTGCGACACGGTCGAAAGACTCTTGGATTTCGACAGGACTCCGGACCCGATGCTCGAGAAGCGAGAGGTTCGTCTCGTCCCGGGGGGTCGACGCAGCGAGATTTGGACGAAGGTTTGGGAGTGGTGGGGGCGCCAGGGCTTCCAGTTGTCTCAATCCGGGCCGTTCCGGGTTCACGGCCTCTCGTTCTACGCCCGCATCGGGTTGCGTCGGGAAATCGACCTCTTCGTCGATGAGGTGAAGGACGGCTGCTCCCTCGACCTCACTTTCCGGGCGCAGCCCACGGAGGAGGGGATCATCGTCGGCGCGGTCGCCGCCGTGGTCCTCTTGCCCGTTGCGGTCGTCGGCGGGGCCCTCTCGTACACGGAATACGAGAGCGACGCGCGCAACCTAATTCTCGCGTTCTGGCAGGTCATCGCCCCGCCGGGCGGAAAGACCTCGGGGATCGCGAGCCCGCCGTTACCCCCGCCCTGCCAGGGATGCGGTTCCGCCCTGCTGCCCGACTGGAGGGTCTGCCCCTACTGCGGTCGTCCGAAGGACGCCTGACCTCGAGGCGGGTCGTTCCCTAGCGCCGTTTCATGATTTTCATGAATCCGCCGGAGTCGAACACCTCGAGCTTCCGGTCGGCAAGGATCTGGCGGAACTCCTCCCAGGTGATCACTTCAATCCGTTCGTTCCGACCCTTCGTGAACTGGATGCCGTCGGTCCCTTTCACACGACCCGGTTTGAGTCCTTTCTTCTTCGCCTTCTCAATCGCGGCTTCGATGCTCACGGGTTCCATGACCATGCGATCCCTCCGCTGCGGAGACCAAAAACCGACAGCGCGCGCGAGCATTGGGAGGACTGTATATAATTGTTGTCCGCCGGTGCCGTCGCCCTCGGAAGGCTTTCTATCGCCCGCGGCATCCCTCGACGTGTGCCTCGTTTCGGATCCTCCGGAATCCGCGGCCGTGGAAATCTGGAGATCACCCCGGATCTGGCCCTTCAGGTCGGGAAGGCCGTCGGAGAGCTGTACGGGGACACGGTCATCGGCCGGGATCCTCGTCTCACGGGCCCGATGCTCGTCCAGGCCTTCGCCGCGGGACTTCTCTCCAGCCGCGCGGGCGCCATCGATGCGGGGCTCGTCTCCACCCCTACGTTGGCGCGGGGCGCGCGGGACTATGCATGCGGCGTCATGGTCACCGCGTCCCACAATCCGGCTCCGTACAACGGGCTGAAGCTGTGGAACCCCGATGGAATGGCCTTCGACGAGCGCCAGCAGCAGGAGGTCGAGGAGATCCTCGACCACGGCCGATTCAACCCTCCCGCATGGGATCGCTCGGGCCGGCTCTCCCTCCGCACGGACCTCGTCGAAGCGCATATCGAGGCGATCCTCCACGGCGTCGAGCCGACGAAGCTTCGCGTGGTCGTCGACTGCGGCTGCGGGGCCACATGCACGATCACCCCGCTCCTCCTGCGCCGGATGGGCTGCGACGTGACCGCGGTGAACGCGCAGCCGGACGGCCACTTCCCGGGCCGCGAACCGGAACCGACGGAGGAGACCCTGGGGACGCTCGCGGCCGCCGTGCGGGCCACCCGGGCAGACCTGGGGATCGCCCACGACGGCGACGGGGACCGGATGGTCGCGGTGGACAGGCAGGGTCGGTTCGTGGGCGGGGACGTCCTCCTCGCCCTGTTCGCGCGACAGGAGGTCCGCCACGGCCTGGTCGTCCCGGTCGACGCGTCGATGGTCCTCTCGGATCTCCTCCCCAAGGCCACGGTCTGGCGCACCCGCGTCGGGGACGTCTACGTCGCGGCGGAGGTGAAGCGTCGAAGCGCCGACTTCGGCGGGGAACCCTCGGGCACCTGGATCTTTCCGAAGGCTTCCCTGTGCCCCGACGGGGTCTATGCCGCGGCGCGCCTCGTCTCGATGGTCGCGGAGAAACCCCTCGACGCGTTGGTCCAAGAGATCCCCCGATACCCGGTGCACCGGGGTTCCTTTCCCTATCCGGCGGAACGCCGCGAGGCGATCGAGAAGCGCCTCGATGCCGTGCTGCGGGATCTCGGGGCCGACGTCACGGTCCTCGACGGCTGGCGCCTCGCCTTCGACGACGGATGGGCCCTCGTCCGGTTCTCGGGGACAGAGCCCAAGATCCGGGTGCTCGCGGAGTCCCGAGACGAGCACAAAGCAAAGGAGATATATTCCGCGGTCCTATCGAGCGCCCAAGGGACCGCCGCATGAAGGCCGTCGTCCTCGCGGCCGGAGAGGGCACGCGGATGCGTCCCCTCACGGCCAACCTCCCGAAGCCCCTCCTCCCGGTGGCGGGCAAACCCTTCTTGCGGCACACCCTCGAGGCGCTGAAGGCCGCGGGGATTTCCGAGCTCGCGATCCTCATCGGGTGGCAAGGCCACCGGATCCGCGAGAGTTTCGGCGACGGGGCCGCCCTCGGCCTGTCCATCGAGTACGAGGAGCAGGCCGAGCGCCTCGGGACCGGCCACGCGGTCGGCCACATGCGCCGGCACGTCGACGGGCCGTTCTTGAGCGTGAACGGCGATGTGGTCGTGTCCAGCGACGCGCTCGCCGCCTTCCTGGCGTTCCATCGCAAGGTCGGAGGCTCCGTCATCGCCTTGGCCGAGGTGTCGGACCCGAGCGCCTTCGGCGTGGTCGAGATGAAGGACGGCAAGGTCGTCTCGCTCGAAGAGAAACCTCGACACCCGAAGTCGCGCCTGATCAATGCGGGCATCTACGCGTTCGACACGGAGATCTTCAAGCTCATCGACGCCACGCCAAAATCGCCGCGAGGGGAGTATGAGGTCACCGATGCGATCCGGGCCCTCATGGCGAAACAGGATGTGCACGGGTTCCGCCTGCCCGGGGAATGGATCGACGTCGGGCGTCCCTGGGACCTCCTCCGCGCGAATGCGACCCTGCTCGCTCGGCTGAAGGGCAAGGCCGAGGGTCGGGTCGATCCGGGCGCGACCCTCGACGGGGAGGTGCTCGTGGAGGAGGGGGCCGAGGTCCGGCGGGGCGCCTACATCGAAGGACCGACCATCGTGGGCTCGGGCGCGGTAATCGGGCCCAATTGCTACGTCCGCGGGGCCACCTCGATCGGCCCGAAGGCGAAGGTCGGCAACGCGTGCGAAGTGAAGAACTCGATCCTGATGGCCGGGGCAACGGTGCCCCACCAGAACTACGTCGGGGACAGCATCCTCGGGGAACGGTGCAACCTGGGGGCGGGGACGAAGATCGCGAACCTCCGTTTGGACGAGACCCCCATCAAGGTCATGTTCCGCGGGACGGAAGTCGACACGGGCCTCCGGAAGCTCGGCGTGATCATGGGGGACGACGTGAAGGTCGGCATCAACGCGTCGATCGATGCCGGCACGATCATCGGAGAAGGATCGTTCCTCGGTCCCGCGGCTCACGTGAAGGGGAACATCGCACCTCGAAGCCGAATCTTCTAGAGGGAGAGGGTGCGGGTCGCCCAGGTGTCGCCGTGGTTCTCGCCCCACTTCGGCGGCGTGGAGAGTCACGTCCGTTCGCTGTCGAAGGAACTTGCCAAGCGCGGCCACGAGGTCACGGTCCTCACCTCCCGCCACGACCCTACGCTTCCGACCGAAGAGTCCATGGACGGGTTCCGCGTCCTCCGCGTGAAGCCTCGATTCACGCTCATGCAGACGCCCGTCACGCCGCGCATGCGGACCGACCTCCGGGCGGTGCCCGCGG
Source organism: Thermoplasmata archaeon (assembly GCA_035639595.1). GTDB lineage: Archaea > Thermoplasmatota > Thermoplasmata > RBG-16-68-12 > RBG-16-68-12 > RBG-16-68-12. The sequence goes on from DASQXV010000043.1 coordinate 6,451, forward strand.
ATGTCGTCCATGCCCATTCCCCGCCGCCGCTCGCCTCGCATTACGCCGGGACCGTGTCGGAGGAGCGCGGGATCCCCTACGTCGTGACCTATCATTGTGACGTCGATTTGCCATCGGCCTTCGGGACCTTCATGGAGTCCGTCTACCGGCACAGCCTCGGCGCTTCGACCTTGCGGAACGCGGCCCGGGTCGTCGTGACGACGCGCACGTACGGCGCGACGAGCCGCATGCTCTGGCGTTACGATCCCGTCGTCATCCCGAACGCCGTCGACCACCGCCGGTTTCGTCCCGACGTGGACGGGACAGGCATCCGAGCATGGCTGAACATCCCCGCGGATGCATCCGTCGTCCTGCTCGTGGGCCGGATCGTCCCGCACAAAGGCGTCGAGCACTTCATCGAGGCGGCTCGCCATGTCCCGGAGGCCTGGTTCCTCGTGGCCGGCGACGGGTCCCTCCTGGACTCCATGAAGCGGCTCGCCGCATCGCTCGGGGTCGCGGACCGGGTCCGTTTCGCGGGACGGATCGCGGAAGCGCGCCTTCCGGAGGTCTACGCGGCCTGCGACGTGTTGGTCCTCCCGAGCGTCTCGCGCCTCGAGGCCTTCGGCATCGTCGCTCTGGAGGCCATGGCGACCGGCAAGCCCGTCATCGTCGCGGACATCCCGGGGGTCCGCGAGATCATCGTCGACGGGGTCGATGGCCTCTTGGCGGACCCGGTGAATTCGCTCGATCTCGCGGTCAAGATCCGGCGGGTCCTTGGGGACCCGGAGACGCGGCGGGCGATGGGCGCGCGCGCCCGGCAGAAGGTCCTGGCCTCCTTCGGCATCGAACACGTGACGGACCGAATCGAGGCCCTCTACCGCTCCGTCCTGAACGGCTCGAAGACCGTCACGTGACGACCTCCAAGGAGGCCCGGGCCCCCTTGTTCGTCCAGGCGGCCCAGTTCTCCTCCTGGTACGGGTACCCGACGATCAAGTGGATCCCCCCGAACTTGTTGAACAGGGCGAGGTCTTCATCCGACGGCTCACAGACGCCGCTGGGGTGGGAGTGGACCGTCCCGACGACCGCGAAGTCCGCAGGGAGCATGTGCAATTGGAAGATCGCGTGGCGCTTCCCGCTCACGGTCCCGGGGACCAACAAGAGCTCCGTGATCGTCCCCTCCTCCGCGCGGAGGATCGCGCCGAACTCCCGCGGATGCATGTCGCGGGACGCCTCGAGGATCATCCGGAGGGTTTTTCGCGCGATGGCGCGGACGCGTTTCATGCGAGGCCTTCACTGTCGAGAGAGCTTCTCCTCGACCCTCCGGTAGAAATCGCTCCGGAACCGGATGAACTTCGCCCGGCGCTCCGAGGCCGTCAGGACGACGTCCTCGGTGCCCTTCAAGCTCGATTCATGCTGTCCATCCATCACGAGCAGGCATTCCTTCGGCTTCGTGAGCCGAACATGGACCTGGCCCTGGGCCGGAAATACGTGTGGCCTCGACCCGGGCTTGAACGGCGCGATTGCCGTCACGATGATCGCGTCGACTCGCGGATCGACGATCGGGCCGCCCGCGGACATCGAGTACGACGTCGAGCCCGTCGGCGTGGCCACGATGATGCCGTCGGCTCGGACCCGCTCGACGAGTTCATCCCCGAGCCGGATTTCAAAGGGCCGGATCTTCGCGATCTGGGCCGTGTGGATGACGGCCTCGTTCGTGCAGTCGAACATCCGCTGGCCATTCACGGTGACCTTGAGCCGCATCCGTTCCTCGACCGTGTGTTCGCCGCGGATCGTCCTCTCCAGGTACGCGGTCGCCTCCTCGGCATTCACCTCCGCGAGGAAGCCCAAGGATCCGGAATTGATGCCGAGCACCTTCGCGTCGCTGAGCTGGAGGGCCCGGAGGATCGTCCCGTCCCCGCCGATCGCGAGCATGACGTCCACCTTCATGTGAGCGAGGGGCATCCCTTTCCGCCCGACGGCGCGGGCCAGGTCCGACTCGAGGAAGACGTCTTGGCCCTTCTCGAGCCAGGCGACGACCTTCTTGGCGCAGCTCAGGGCATCCGGAATCTGCGGGTTCGCCGTGATCCCAAACTTCACCGGATTCCCTCCCATGTCTGGCGGTCTCCCGTCGCCACGAGGTCCGTCCGACTCGTGGAGTTGAGCGGCATGTCCAGATCCCGCCCCTTAAGGTCGAGCACGAGACCGCCTGCCTCCCGCACGATGAGGGTCGCCCCGGCGATGTCGACCGCCCGGAGCTTGGTGGCGTCCGTGGCGCTGTGCATGTAGTAGAGGTCGGCGGCGCCGCGGGCCACGAGGCACATGTCCAACGAGGCCGCGCCCAAGCTGCGGACGCGTCGGGCTTGGCGGGCCACCTTCGCGGCGTCGGGCGCCGCGTGGCTCCCTAGATAGACGGTGAAGACGAGGTCTTCCGGATCGCTCTCTCGCACGTGGATCGGATGGGAATTGAGGAGGGCCCCGCCGCCCTTTGCCGCGTAGTACGTCAAGCCGGACGCGAGGTCTCGCACGAGGGCCTCCTGCACATCGGAGAGCCGTTCGTGGCCGATGGCCATCGAGATGGAGTATGCAGGGATGCCCCGCAGCGCGTTGTGCGTTCCGTCAATCGGGTCGAGCACAAGGGTGGCTTTTCCCCCGCGGTCGAGGTAGCCGGCCTCCTCGCTCAGTACATTGAGGGCAGCGCCCTCGTACTCAAGGACGCGAAGGACCGCCTGTTCCGCCGTCCGATCGATGCGGGCGGACGGGGCTCCGTCGGCCCCGCGGCCGACGATCTCGGCGGGGTCTCCCTCGATCGCCGCGACGGCATGCTGGACCGCCTCGGCAATCTGGAGGAGCAGGTCCTTCACGACGGACCCACCGTGTTTCTTCTAATAGAATTAACCCCCTCCGCCGAGCCGGAACATCCGCAGAGCCACCTCAACACTATCTTTATATAGAAGTACCAACATAGGCGTGTTCCCGAATCCCATATTCGGAGAGATTTCCATGATGCCAGCAGGAACACCGATTCTGGTCCTGAAAGAGGGGACGCGCCGTGAACGCGGCAAGGGAGCGCAGGGGAACAACATCGCCGCGGCGAAGGCCGTCGCGGATGCGGTCCGGTCGACGCTCGGCCCGCGGGGGATGGACAAGATGCTCGTCGACAGCCTCGGGGACGTCGTCATCACGAACGATGGCGTGACGATCCTGAAGGAGATCGACATCGAGCATCCCGCGGCGAAGATGCTTGTCGAGGTCGCGAAGACCCAGGACGAGGAGGCCGGCGACGGGACGACGACCGCGGTGATCCTGGCCGGAGAACTGCTCAAGAAGGCGGAGGACCTGATCGAGCAGAACATCCACCCGACCGTGATCGCGTCAGGCTACCGCCAGGCCGCTGAGAAGGCCCGCGAAGTCCTCGAAAAGGTCGCGACGAAGGTCTCGATTAAGGATGGAGACATCCTGAAGAAGGTCGCGATGACCGCCATGTCCTCGAAGTCGGCCAGCGGGCACAAGGAACTCCTCGCGGATATCGCCGTGAAGGGCGTATCCACCGTAGCGGAGCAGCGGGCGGACAACTCCTACTTCGTGGACGACGACAACATCCAGATCGTGAAGAAGCAAGGCGGTTCCATCGCGGACACGCAGCTCGTCGATGGGATCATCGTGGACAAGGAACGGGTCCATCCCGGCATGCCCAACGAGGTCAAGGAGGCGAAGATCGCCCTCGTCGATGCCGCCCTCGAGGTCAAGAAGACGGAGATCGACGCGAAGATCGAGATTACGGACCCCACCCAGCTTCAGGCGTTCCTGACCGAGGAAGAGTCGATGCTGAAGCGGATGGTCGAAACGGTCCGCAAAAGCGGGGCCAACCTCCTGTTCTGCCAGAAGGGGATCGACGATCTTGCGCAGCACTACCTCGCGAAGCACGAGATCTACGCCGTGCGCCGGGTGAAGAAGTCCGACATGGAGAAGCTCGCGAAGGCCACGGGCGGCAAGGTCGTCACGAAGCTCGACGAGCTCGTGAAGGACGACCTCGGATACGCCAAGCTTGTGTACGAGAAGAAGATCGGCGAGGACGAGATGACGTTCGTCACGGGCTGCAAGAACCCGAAAGCGGTCTCGATCCTCATCCGCGGCGGGACGGAGCACGTCGTCGACGAGGTCGAGCGGTCCCTCGAGGACGCGACGAGCGTCGTCGCGGTCGCGATCGAGGACGGCAAGGTCATCACGGGCGGCGGAAGCAGCGCGACCGAGATCGCGCTCGCGTTGCGTGACTTCGCCAGCAGCGTCGGCGGGCGCGAGCAGATCGCAATCGAGGCCTTCGCGGACGCGACCGAGGTCATTCCCCGGACCCTGTCCGAGAACGCAGGCCTGGACCCGATCGACATCCTCATCGAACTTCGCAAGGAGCACAAGAAGGGCAACAAGCACGCGGGCGTCAACGTCTTCAGCGGGAAGGTCACGGACATGAAGAAAGAGAACGTGATCGAGCCGATCCGCGTGGGCAGCCAGGCCATCTCGTCCGCGACGGATGCCGCGGTCATGGTGCTCCGGATTGATGACGTCATCGCCGCGAAGTCCGGCGGGGGCGCCCCCGGTGGCGGTCCCGGCAAGGGCGGAGAGGGCGGCGAAGGCGGCGGCGACGGCGAAGAGTTCTGAGGTCCCCCTCGCGGGGCCCCGGAGGTCCCATGCCCGATGAAGTGGCCCGCGACCGCGAACGGACCCCTCCGAGTTCGCTCGACCGCCTCTTGCGGCGGATCGAGGCGCATCCCAGCCTCCCCCTCAACGGACAGTCTACAGGCAGGGCCCTCGGCCCGCCGACCGCACTCGCGGAGGAAGGCGAGCAGGTCCGTGAGCCGATTGCGGACATCGTGGTGACGCCCGCTCGAATCTATGTAACTGTCGAGCTGCCGGGGGTCTCTCGAGAGACCCTCGAGGTGACGGCCGAGGGCGAGCAACTGTCCGTCCATGCCGTCGCGGCCGACGGCCATGTGTTCCATTCCGAGATTCAACTCGGCCACGCGGTCGAGCCAGAGGCGGTCACAGCCACCTATCGGAACGGAGTCCTCGACGTGACCCTGCCGCGAAGGCGCGGTCACCGGGTCCGGATCAAGAGAGGTGACGGATGACGAAGAAGGGGTCGGACGCGGAGGAGGCCCCGACCTTGGAGACCCCGTCGGCGGGGAACGAAGCCCCGGTGGCCGAGGTCTCGGATTCCGCGGCCAAGGCCGAGGAGCTCCTGACGAAGCTGAAGTACCTCCAGGCGGAGTTCGAGAACTACCGCAAGCGCGTGGAGCGCGACGCCCAGACCTTCGTCCGGTTCGCGCATGAGGGGCTCCTCCTGCGTCTACTCCCCGTCCTGGATGAGTTGGACGCTGCGGTCGACGCCCTCGAGGGAGATAGCGGCAAGGGGGTGCGAATGGTCCGGGACAACCTGGTCAAGGCGCTCCGCGAGGCGGGCTTTCAGGAGATCCCCGCCCTCGGTTTGCCCTTCGATCCGTACCTGATGGATGCCGTCCAGCAGGTGTCCGACAAAGATTCAAAAGAAGGGGTCGTGAAAGAAGTGGTGCGAAAAGGATACCGACTCCACGAGCGGGTCCTGAGACCCGCTCAAGTCATCGTCGTGAGAAATCAGGGTGATGCCCATGGCTAAAGTCATCGGAATCGACCTCGGAACCACGAACTCCGAGGCCGCGTATACGGAAGGGGGAACGCCGAAGATCATCCCGAGCGCGGAAGGCAGCGCCTATGGCGGGAAGATGTTCCCGTCGGTCGTCGCCTTCACGAAGGACGGGATCTTGGTCGGGGAGCCGGCGAAACGTCAGGCCGTGCTCAACCCGGACAAGACGGTGATGCAGATCAAACGGAAGATGGGGACGGACTACAAGGTCCGTATCGATGGGAAGGACTACACGCCCCAGGAAATCTCCGCGATGATCCTCCGCAAGATCAAGACGGATGCGGAGGCGTTCCTGGGCGAGAAGATCTCGCAGGTCGTGATCACGGTCCCGGCGTACTTCAACGACAACCAGCGTCAGGCGACGAAGGATGCCGGAAAGATCGCGGGCCTCGAGGTCCTCCGCCTCGTGAACGAGCCGACCGCGGCCGCCCTCGCATACGGGCTGGACAAGAAGGGCGAAGGCAAAATTGCCGTCCTGGACCTGGGAGGCGGGACGTTCGACGTCACCCTCATGGAGATGGGGGAGGGCGTGTTCGAGGTCGTGTCCACGTCGGGCGACACGCAGCTCGGAGGGATGGATATGGACAACGCCCTCATCCAGTGGCTCGTCACCGAGTTCAAGGGCGAGCATGGCGTCGACCTCTCCAACGACCGTCAGGCGATGCAGCGGCTCCGCGATGCGGCCGAGAAGGCCAAGATCGAACTGTCGAGCACGGTCGAGACGACCCTGAATCTGCCGTTCATCGCCCAGAAAGGTGGGCAACCGGTTCACCTGGAGAAGAAGCTGACGCGATCCAAGCTCGAGCAGCTTATCGAGCCGGTCCTTCAGCGTCTGGACAACCCGATCCGGCAGGCGTTCAAAGACGCGAAGTGGCAGTTCTCGGACGTCAACCATGTCATCCTCGTCGGAGGCCCGACCCGCATGCCCGTGGTCCGCGAGAGGTTCGAGAAGATCATCGGTCGACCCGCGGAGCGCGGCGTCGACCCGATGCAGTGCGTCGCTCTCGGAGCCGCCATCCAGGGGGCCGTCCTCAGCGGCGAAGTGAAGGACATCCTCCTGCTCGACGTGACGCCCCTGAGTCTTGGCGTGGAGACCCTCGGCGGAGTGTTCACGAAACTGATCGAGCGGAACGCGACGATCCCGACCCGTAAGAGTGAGGTCTTCTCGACGGCGGCGGACAACCAACCGAGCGTCGAGGTCCACGTCCTCCAAGGGGAGCGGGCCATGGCCGCGGACAACGTGAGCCTAGGTCGGTTCTACTTGACGGGGATCCCGCCCGCGCCACGGGGCGTCCCCAAGATCGAGGTGACGTTCGACATCGACGCCAACGGGATCCTGAATGTGACCGCGAAAGACATGGCGACCCAGAAGACCGAGAAGCTGACGATCGTGGCCCCGCAGCGCATGGAGCGCACGAAGATCGACGACGCGATCCGGGACGCCGAGGCGCACGCCGAGGAAGACCGCCGCCGGCGCGAGCTCGTCGACCTGCGGAACGGTGCCGACCAGCTCGTCTATGCGACGGAGAAGCTTCTGAAGGAGCACGGCTCCGCGGTCTCCGAGTCCACGCGCCGGTCCGTCGAGGAGAAACTCGAGGCGCTCAAGAAGGTCCTGACGACGGACGACGTCTCGGTGCTTCGCAACGCCATCGATGCGTTGAACCGCGAAGCGCAGAAGATCGGCACCGAGATGTACGGGAAGGGCGGGCCCGCGGAGGCGCCGCCACCGGGCTCAGGCGATTCGGGCGGATCGCCCGGGCCCGGGGTCGTGGACGCGGACTTCGAGGACGTCGACAAGAAGTGACCGGTTTCCGGTCGGGCGAAGTGTCATGGCGGCCGCGGACTACTACGAAACGCTCGGCGTTCCCCGCGGGGCGTCGAAAGACGAGATCAAGCGCGCGTACCGTCGCCTCGCCAAAAAATACCATCCCGAC
>DASQXV010000044.1:0-17107 GCA_035639595.1 Thermoplasmata archaeon
CGAGCGGCGAGGGGACTTCGTGGCGAACATGGAGCGGTGCCCGATCTGCGATGTCGCGGTGAAGTCGGAGAATCTCCTCCGGCATTTGAACGACATCCATCCGCGCCATCCCGACACCCCACGGCTCCGAGAGGAGTTGAGCCGAGAACCCGGTCGCGTCCGGAAACGCGGCGGAGGCCGACCGATCCGGATCCGTCGGTGGCACGTGGCCGTGGTCGTCCTCCTGGTCGTCGGAGGCCTCGGCACCTACTATGCGGTCCAGGCGCTGACCCCGCCCACGCCCTTCGGATGCATCTCGGGGGAGGGCGGGACGGTGTACCATTGGCACACGGACCTTTCGATCTCCGAAGGTTCCAACCCGGTGCCCATCCCCGCGGGCGTCGGCTTGACCCCGTGTCTCCAGCCGATCCACACCCACGACGGGTCCGGGAAGCTCCACATCGAATCGGACTCGACCCGGCTCTACACGATCGGCGATTTCTTCCTGATCTGGAGGAGGCCGTGGGGCAATCCGACCGCGATGCATGTGAACTCGACCACGTTGGCGCCGAATCCGAGCCAGATCCTGTGGAACAACGAAGTCATTCACCTCCAATATTGATTCGTCCGCGGTGCGGCTCGGCCACGCCTTCGCCTCGCGGCCGGACACCGCACCATAACGTTTATGGAGGCCCCTCCCTTAGGCCGGCCCCGCCATGGTCCGTCCCCTCGCCCGGGATGAGGACGCCCTGAGCCCCTTCTGGTCTTTCATCGGGGTCCTCATCGTGGTGTTCGTGGTCCTCGCGGTGTACTTCGGCGCCATCGTCCCGAAGTTCCCGCCGCCGGCCCCCCGGGCCTTGCCCGGCGACACGGTGGGCGTGGACTACGTCGGGACGTTCGAGGACGGCCTCGTCTTCGACACGAGCCTGGCCTCCGTCGCGGAGGACAACGCCTCGTTTCCGAAGGCCTTCTCCTTCTCCTGGCGCGGGTCGTGGTCGCCCCTGTCGTTCGAGATCGGCAAGCAGCCGCCCGCGGTGATCCGCGGGTTCGAGGACGCCGTCCAGGGGCTTGCCGTCGGGGACACGATCACGGTCCGGGTGCCGCCGGACCGAGGGTACGGACCTGCGGACCCCGCGAAGATCCAGGTCAAGCCCCTCTTCGAGTCCGTCCCCGCGAGGGTCACGATGAACGCCTCCGCGTTCCGGGCCGCCTACGGCACGGACGCGGTCGGAGGCTCGATCGTGAAGGACCCCTTCTGGGGATGGACCGCGACCGTGGACGTCGCCGGGAGCATCATCACGGTGACGAACCGCCCGGTCCCGGGGGGGATTGTGCATCCCCGGGGGGCGTGGGACGCGCAGGTCCTGTCGATCGATAGCGCCGCGGACGGCGGGACCGGCCGGATCCAGGTCCACCACCTCTTGGACGCCTCGAGCGTGGACCGGGTCGGCCACCGGACCGGCGGGTCCTCCGGGACCGTCGAGTTCACGGTGACCGCGGTCGATCTCGCGGCGGGCACGTACACCCTGAATTTCAACGACCCGACGAAGGGCCGGGTCCTCGTCTTCCAGGTGACGTTGGTCCGCATCGCGGCCCTCTGAGGACTCGGATGGCCGCCCTGGATGAGGGGCTGCAGGCCCTCTTCTCCTTCCTCGGTCCGGCCGGGGCCCTCGCGGCCCTCTTTCTCCTCTTCGTGATCGACGCCGCCATCTTCCCGGCCCTCCCCGAGCTCGCGATCGTCGTCACCTACCTATACGGCGCCCTCGAGTTCGAGCCGTTGCCGAGGGCCCTCCTGCTCCTCTCGATGGCCCTCGCGGGAGAGCTGGCGGGCAACACCCTCCTGTACCTCTGGGTCCGCCGGCTGCTCGTCGACCGCGGGCGGCTCCCGGGATGGGTGGAGCGCGGGATGGCCCGTTGGACCCAATTCCTCCTCGTCCCCGACGAGCGGATCATCCTCGTGAACCGGATCGCGCCCGTCGTCCCGTTCGTGGGGGCGTTCATGGCCGTCCTCCGGTGGAGCTACCGGAAGTCCGCGGCGTACATCCTCATCGGCGCGGCGACCAAGTACGCCCTCCTGCTCCTCCTGGTCGGGAGCCTCGGGGTCGCCTTCCGCCGGGACGTCGCCACGACGATCACGGTCGGCGCGGTCCTCATCTTGGTCATCGTGTCCCTCACGTCCGCCACGCTGGTCCGCCGCCGGGCGAGTCCACCCGCCAAATGAGGCTAGTACTCCTTCCTCGCGTACGGCATCGCCCGAAGGGGTCGGCCCGCCAAGAGTCGGACGTCCCCACGGAGCCAGGTGATCAGGGTCCGGAGGTACCCGTCCCTCTCGAGCCGGCGGACGGACAGGCCCACGTACAGGGCGGGATCGTACACGATCCGGCCCATCGAACGGATCCGGAACCCGAGGTCGACGTCGTCGGAGTGGGGCAGGTCGCGGTATCCGCCGATCGCCTCGAAGGCCGTCCGCCGGAAGGCGGAGTTCGTGCCCCCGGTTCCGTACAGGCCCGCGAGGGCCGCGGCCCGGATAGTCCCGCGGATGAGGAAGTACAGACCTCGGGCCTTCCACCCGCCGTCGATCGGGCCGTCGGGCCCGCAGACCGCGACGACGGCGGGATCCCGGAAGGCCCTCACGATCCGCTCAAGCCAGTCCCGCGGGATGCGGCAGTCCGCGTCCGTCGTCGCGACGATCTGCCCGCGGGCGGTCCGCGCGCCGTCGTTCCGCGCGCCCCCGATGCCGGGGCTCGTCTGCACGACCACCCGGTCCGCGAGGGGCGCGGCCAGGTCTCGGGTGCGGTCCGAGCTGCCTCCGTCGACGACGATGACCTCGAAGGCCTCCCGCGGAAGGGTCTGTTCCTGGAACTGGCGAAGGAAGGCCACGATCCCCCGTTCCTCGTTGTACGTCGGCACGATGACGGAGACGTTCAGGCGACCGCCTCCAGGCGCTCCGCGAGGGCGAGGCCCCGGAGGATCACCTGATCCGTGTTGATGTAATCGAACTGGCCGAAGCGGCCGAGGAGCTCGAGTACGACCTTATCCGCGTAGGAATGGATCGTATCCAGGTTCCGGCGGTGGTCCAAGTCGAAGACGACGTACGCGTACCGGGTCCTCGCGACGCGTGCCACCTGGACGTCGGAGCGACGGACGATGCCCATCCGGTCCGCGTGGGTCACGACGTGGTCGACGAGGGCCTCGTCCGAGGACGTCCAGGTCGGGTCGCCGACGTCGCAGGTGATCTCCGCGACCGCGGAGCTCGCGTCCGGCGGGGCCACGCGATCGGAGAAGTTGCTCGGGAACGAGATCCGGTTGAACCATCCGTCCTGCGGAGTGGGGAAGTAGACCCAGCTGAAGTCGTTCAGGTGGGGCCGGTCGACGCCCAGCATCACGGTCACGAGGGACCGATGGACGAGGGATTCGCCCGCGGACCGCACCTCGCCGGGGGCGTCCGGGAGGGCCCGGACCAGTTCCGGGATCGGGATCGTCGACACGATCCGGTCGTATTCCCGGGTCTCCCGGCCGTCGCTCACGGTCCATCCGCGGCCGCGCTTCCGGATCGACGCCACGCGGAACCCCGTGCGGACCCTCGGGGCCTTCGGGAGGAGGCCGCGGACGAGGCTCTCGATCCCTCCCTGCCGCGGGTAGAGGAAGGTGAGCTGGTGGGCATACCCTTCTGTCGGCAGGCCGAGGCTCGACCGGACGACGTCCTCGAGCGGCGGATCGGGCACGCGGCCGTCGACCCAGTCGAGGGCCATGCGCTCCGCGGGGGTCTTCCAGATCTTCTCGTTGTAGGGGAGCAGGTACGCCTCCGTGATGCCCTTGCCGAACCGGTGGTACATCCACTCCTTGAAGTTCTTCGGCGGAGGGCTCCCTCCCGCGGCGCGGGCGATGCACGCCTCGATGTACCCGGTCAGGCAGGCGACGTTGTCCTCGACCGGCAGGTCGGATAGGCCGTTCTCGAACGGGTACTTCACGAAGCGGCCTTTGTAGTACACCTTCGTGTTCCGCCGCCGGCGGCACACGTTGTCGCCGAGAAGGTCTTCGTAGAACCGCATCGCCTCCGCGTTGCGGGAGAAGAGGATGTGGGACCCATGGGGGTCGAACGTGTACCCGTCCGCCGTGAGGCTGCGGCACAGCCCGCCCGGCCGCGCCTCCGCCTCGAGGACCTCCGCGTCCTTGAGCCGGGACCCGAGGACGAGGCCCGCGAGGCCGCCGCCCAGGATGCCGATCACGAGGGCGCCACAGGGGCCGGGCGTATTAATGCGTAGCGCGGCTTACGCCGCGACGAGGCGCTCGTAGACCCGTTCGAGGCGCCGGGTGCACCGCTCCACGGAGAAGGGGAGGGCGCTCTCCCTCGCGGGTTCCCGCATCCGGTCCCGGTCCCGCAAGCAACGCACGATGGCCGCGGAGCAGGCCCGCACGTCCGCGGGGTCGAACAGGGCGCCGTTGAGGCCGTCGCGGACGAACTCCGGGATCGCGCGGTAGTTCGCGCCGGCGACGGGCCGCCCGGAGGCGAGGGCCTCCAGGACGACGAGGCCCTGGGTCTCGAACTTCGAGGCGATCGCGAGGGCGTCCGAGGCCGCGTAGTACTTCGGCAGGTCCACGTCCGGGACGAAGCCCGTGAAGATCACGTCGCCGGAGAGGCCGAGGTGGGCGACGAGGTCGTAGTACTTCTCCATGTACGGGCCCGTGCCGACGATCAGGAGCTTCGTGTCCGGGTTCGCCTGCAGGATCCGCGGGAACGCATGGATGAGGGTCGTGAGGTTCTTCTCCGGCGCCACCCGCCCGACGTGCAGGACGACGTCGTGGCCGTTCAGGCCCCACTTCGTCCGGATGCCCTGCCCCGAGATGTCCGGCCGGAAGCGGTCCGGGTCCACGCCCGTCGGGATGACGTCCGTGATGCGGGCCCTCGGGGACAGGTCCAGGATCTCGTCCAGGATCGCGCGGCTCGGGACGACGACCCCCTGGGTCTTCCGGAGGAAGATGCGGAGGTAGAAGCGCAGGCCCCGCTCCAGGAGGTGGAGGTTCAGGCCGAACGGGGAGTAGAAGGCGAGGGTGTCGTGGATCATCGTGTGGAACGTCGAGACCCGCGGGATCTTCGCCTGCCAGGAGGCCCAGAGCCCCTTGATCCCGACGAAACCCACCCCGTGGACGTGGATCACGTCGATGTCCAGGTCCTTCACGAGGTCGACCTCGTGGCCCGGGAACATCGCGAGCCGGTATCCGGGATAGTGGTGGAACTCCTTCGCCCGCACGTAGACGGTCCCGGCCTCGCGGGTGCCGCGCCGCCGCGGGTCCTCCGGCGCGAAGACGACGACCTCGTGGCCGTGGGCCTCGAGCTGCCGCCGGGTCGAAAGGACGGACGTCACGACGCCGTCGACCGTCGGCAGGTAGGTGTCCGTGAAGAGTGCGATGCGCATGGAATCAACGACCGTTCGCCGGCCCTCGAACCGGCCTCCCCCCTGCGGTCATGTGACTACGGATACTCCCCGGCCTCCACGGTGTCCGGTCCAACGCAAGTCCCCCTCCCCCGCCGACGAGCGGCCGAGGCCACGGGGATGCTGGACGCCCCTAGATGCTCGGATTTTAATTGACCTACTTAAATTTTTTGGGACAAGGGGTGCCCCTTTGATAATGAGCCACAAGGGGACTTTTGGGGGCTCCGGGCGGCTCGGCCCATGGCCCTCATTCTCAGACGTGAGAATTGATGAGTTCGACCCCGCGGCCCGCCCGGTACGAGGCCTGGAAGCCCCTCGCGACCCGGCGGCGGGCCCGCCGGATGGCGTCGAGGAGGGGATGGCCCAGGGCCAGGTAGGCGGCGATCGAGGCGGCCAGGGTGCAGCCGGCCCCATGCAGGTCCTTCGGGTACCGCCGGCCCTCCATCCGCACGATTCGGCGGCCGTCGAAGAAGAGGTCCACGAGGGGCCCCCGGAGGTGTCCGCCCTTCACGAGGACCGCCTGCGCCCCGAGGTCCCGGATGGCCCGGGCCGCGGCCCCCATTGAACGGACGTCCCGGATCCGGGTCCCGGATAGCCGCTCGGCCTCGTGCGCGTTCGGGGTGACGAGGGTCGCCCGGTCGAACAGGCCCTCGACGAGGGCGTCCCGGAAGTCGTCCCGCTCCAGGCGCGCCCCGACCGTCGCGACCATGACGGGGTCCACGACGAGCGGGAACCTCGTCCGGCGGAGCTCTGCCGCGACCGTGCGGACGATGGGGGCGGAGTACAGCATCCCGGTCTTCGCGGCCCGGACGTTGAAGTCCGAGAGGACCGCGCGGATCTGCCGCCGGACCTCGATGGGCGGGAGGGGGAAGATCGAGTCGACGGACCGGGTGTTCTGGGCCGTGACGCACGTGACGACGGACGTGCCGTGGACCCCGACCGCGGCGAAGGACTTCAGGTCCGCCTGGATCCCCGCGCCGCCCCCCGAATCGCTCCCCGCGATCGTCAGGGCGGTCCGCACGGCCGAGCGATGGAGGGCCGCGGGCTTAAGTGTGACGCGCGCTTCGGGATGGGCGTCGTGGGCTCAGCACCGTTAGGCAGGGCCGGCCTCATCGGAACGGACTCGATGCGGGCCCGGAGCGGACACATCAGGTTCGACAAGAAGGTCCACTGGAAGAACCTCGTCCCCGCCTTCCGCCCGATGTTCCTGAAGTTCCTCGAGGAGACCCAGCAGCTCCCGGACGACATGGAGTCGATCGACGTCCTGATCGAGGAGAACCTGCGGGACCTGCGGAACAACCGCAAGCCGGAAGGGTACAACCGCGAGGGCACGATGCGGATGATGTTCCCGATCTCCGACCGGGTGGAATTCTACCTGTACAGCCGCGGGAAGGTCCTCGAGGTCGCGCGGGTGACGGAGCAGCTCAGCCGCATCCTGCAGAAGTATCGGCTCAAGCACACGATCGAATGGGATCAGCTGAGCTTCCTGGCGGAGAAGAAGGAGTGAGGCCGGCTCGAGAGGGCGGCCCGTCGTCGTTCGCATACCTCTGAGTAGAGGTATACCGAGGGGAAGGCGTCCCCGGCGTCACCCGGTCAAGGGCACGGTCTCGACGATCGAATATTCGGCTCCCTCCGGCCTCAGGACGCTCTTCTTGAGGTGGATGGCGTCCACCGCGGTCGTGCCGAAGGCCTCGTCCCGGTGGGCCTCCAAGGTCCGTCGGACGGGTTCCAAGTCCCGATAGCCTTTCACCCGCGCGAGGGTCGCGTGGGGCTTCCAGGGACGGCGCTCCCGCGGGAAGCCCAGGGCCTCGAGGGACGCCTCCAAACGCTCCGCGATCCGGGCGAGGGGCTCCGCGCCCTCGACCCCGACCCAGATCACGTTCATGCGTCCCAGGCTCGGGAAGGCGCCGGTCCCTCGGATGCGAATCTCGAAGGGAGGGATCCCCTCCGTGGCCTCCCGCAGCGCGGTCGTGATCTCCGGGACCAACCCCTCTTCCGTGTCTCCGAGGAACTTCAGCGTCAGATGGATCTGATCCGTCCGCACGACCTTGAGGGAGCCGCTCTCCCTCCGGAGGTCCGCCGCGAGGGCCTCCAACCGAGGGCTCTGCCGCACGTCGACCGCGATGAACCCGCGGAAGCTCAGTCGGCCCCCTCCTTGACAGCGGCCCCCGGCTCTGGGACAAACCGATCGGATCCCTCGAATCGGCCGCGGAGATGTCCCTCCCGCACGGCCGTCCGGAGGATTCGCTCCGCGTCCGCGGGCGGCACCCGGAGTTCCTGGGCGAGGTCCTGGATCCGGATCGAAGCGCGGCCTCCCGCGAACGCCGCGACGTGCGCGAGGGCCGCGTCCCGCGTCCGCAGATGGCGGGCGTAGCCGAGGAAGCCGAGGCCCGGGATAAGGAAGAGGATCGCGCAGACGGACGAGGCCACGACTCCGAGGGCCTGTTGAAGCACGGCCCCTACGATCGCGAGGCCGACGGCGACGCCGGACATGGCGAGGGTGCCCACGGCGAGCAGCTCGTACATCCTCGTCCGATCCACGCGGACCCCCCCGTCAGCCATCCGAGACGCGGGTGCCGTGGAAAGGCTCTCCCACCATCGCGCCCCGCAGGGCCTTCAGGTCGCGGCCATGGACGACGTGGAGCGGGGTCCGGGTCCGCAGGAGGACCCGCGCCGCGGCGGGGTCGAAGACGACGCTCGGTCCTGCGGCCTCGTGGCCCTTCCCCGTGAGCGCGACCAGGTCTTCGAACCCCAGGCGGTCCAGGAGCCTCGCCGTGGGATCCTTCTTCGGGTCGGCGTCATACACGCCGTCGACGGAGGTCGCATTCACGATCCGATTGGCCCGCATCGCGCGTGCGAGAGAGGCGCTCACGAGGTCCGTCGTGTGGCCCGGCGTGGTTCCCGCCATCATCACGATCGGGTATCGCTTCGAGAGGCGTGCCGCCTCCGCGACCGTCGTCGCGGGTTCGCGATTCGTCCGCGGACCGACGGCCGCGGCGAGCAGGCGCGCGTTCAACCGGGTGACCGCGATGCCGAACTCGTCGAGCGTCCGTTCCCGGATCCCGAGGGCGCGGCCCGTCTCGATGTAGTACCGTGCGACGCGTCCGCCGCCGGTGACGACGAACAGTTTCAGGCGCGTCGACAGGTCCCGGAAAAGGGCCGCGAGCTCGCGGTGGTATTGCGCGTCGTCCTCCCCCGGAACCAAGATGGAACCGCCGAGGGAAACGACGACTTTCTCCATGGAAATCCAGGTTCGCACGCAAAAGGTAATGAGCAATAAATAACTGTGTAGGCCCACCAAGATGGCGCAAATCACTGGAATGGACAAGTACAAGTTCCGTCGGGCCCTCGAAGAGATCGAGGCCGCCGAGGGCCGAGGCACGGAACTCGTCACGGTCTACGTTCCGCCGGAAAGGCCCGTCTCCGACGTCACGAACTACCTCCGCGGCGAGCTGTCCCAGTCCTCGAACATCAAGAGCGCGAGCACCCGCAAGAACGTGACCCAGGCGATCGAGTCGGCGATGTCCCGGCTGAAGGGCTACCGGATGCCTCCGCCCAACGGGCTCGTCATCTTTGCCGGGCATGTGTCCGTCGGCGCGGACCGGACGAAGATGGTGTCCCACGTCCTCGAGCCGCCGGAGCCCGTCGCCTCCTTCCTGTACCGGTGCGACTCGAAGTTCTACACGGAGCCGCTCCACGAGATGCTCGCGGAGAAGGACGTCTACGGGCTCGTCGTAATCGATCGGTCCGAGGCGACGATCGGCCTCCTCCGCGGCAAGCGGATCGAGCCAATCAAGAACCTGCAGAGCCAGGTGCCCTCGAAGCACCGGATGGGCGGGCAGAGCGCCCGGCGATTCGAGCGGTTGATCGAGATCGCGGCCCATGAGTGGTACAAGAAGGTCGCGGACCTGATGACGGAGGCCTTCCTGAGCCGGCCAGAGATCAAGGCGATTATCATCGGCGGGCCCGGGTACACGAAGGAGTACTTCGCGACCCAGGACTACCTCCACCACGAGCTCAAGAAGAAGGTCCTGCCGACGTTCCTGGATACCGGATACACGGACGAATACGGTCTGCGGGAGCTCGTCGAGAAGGCCCGCGAGATCTTGACGGGCCTGGACCTGATGCGGGAGAAGGACCTCGTCCAGCGGCTCATGAACGAGATCCGCAAGGAGGACGGAGGCCTCGCCGCCTACGGGGAGGACCAGGTTCGGCATGCGCTCGGCCTCGGGGCCGTCGACACGCTCCTGATCTCCGAGGGCCTGCGGAAGGTCCGCGCGAAGCTGCGCTGCGGGAACGGAGACTGGGAGGGCGAGAAGACCCTCGCGGACGGGGCCGACCTCCCGCCATGTCCGAAGGATGGCGGGCCCCTCACGCTCGTCGAAAGCCGGGACCTCATCGAGGACCTCACGAAGGGGGCGGAGCAGATGAGCACGAACGTCGAGCTGATCTCCAAGGATTCCGAGGAAGGTCAGCTCATGCTCCGGGCCTTCGGGGGCATCGCCGCGATCCTGAGGTACCGGGTGACGTGATGGGCCACGATCCGTGGTCCGATCTCCGCGCCCTCGCCGACCAGGCCCGGCGGTCCATCGAGTCTTCCCTCCAGGTCACGACGCCCGGCATCCTCGAAGAGGCCCCGGAGGACCGTGGCCTGTTCGCCCTCGCCGCCCATCCCTGGGCGAAGGAGCTCAAGGCGGTGCCTGCCGAGATTGCGGCCCGCGCGGCCCGCGTGAAGGCCCCGCAACCGTTCGAGCCTCTCCAGGCCGCCGGACCTTACGTGAACTTTCGCGTCGATCCCGCGACCTTCGCGGACACCGTCCTGCAGTCCGTCCGGTCGATGGGCGACCGGTATGGCACCTCGCCCCCGCGGAAGGAGCGGGTCCTGCTCGAGCACACGAGCGTGAACCCGACGGGACCCCTCCACGTGGGTCGCGCTCGCAACCCGTTCCTGGGGGATTCCCTCGCCCGCCTCCTACGGTACGCGGGGCATCCCGTCGCTCGGGAGTACTACGTGAACGACATCGGGAAGCAGATGGTCCTCCTGTATTGGGCGGTCAAGAACCTGAAGCCGGAACCAAGCGAGGAGGCGGACCCTCGCATCGAGCGCCGGTACGTGCGCCTGTACCAGCGGGCGAACGACCTCCTCGAGAAAGACCCGGGGCTGAAGGAGCAGATCGACGCCCTCATCCTCCGCTTCGAGGGCGGCGACGCGGACCTCACGCGGGCGATCCGCGCGGTCGGGGACCGGATCCTGGGGCGAATCGTGGAGGTCCTGCGACGCCTCGGCGTCACCTTCGACTCCTTCTTCTGGGAGAGCGACCTCCTCATGGACGGCAGCGTGCGGAAGGTGATCGACCGCCTCCTGCCGCTGGGCAAGGAGGAGGAGGGGGCCCACTACCTCGACCTGAGCGCCTTCGGGATCGAGGGGGACGCGGCGAAGTACTTCTTCGTCACCCGCCAGGGGACGTCCCTGTACACGACCCGGGACCTCGCGTACCACTTGCGGAAGAAGGAGCGCTGCGACGTCGCGATCAACGTCCTGGGGGAGGACCAGAAGCTCAGCTTCGAGCGGCTCAAGGCGACGTTCAAGCTCCTCGGGATCGACTGGGCCCCGGAGACGATCTTCTATGCCTTCGTCAGCCTGCCCGAAGGCCGGATGTCGACCCGGAAGGGCCGCGTCGTGTACGTCGACGACCTGGTCGAGGAGGCGACGGACCGGGCGTACGCGGAGGTGTCCCAGCGGCGGGAGGACCTGTCCGAGGACCGGAAACGCGCGATCGCGGAGACGATCGGCCTCGGCGCCCTGCGGTACAACATCGTCCGCGTACAGGCGGAGAAGGCGATCACCTTCCGATGGGAGGAGGCCCTGAACTTCGAAGGCAATTCCGCGCCGTTCCTGCAATACGCCCATGCGAGGGCCTGTAGCATCCTCGCAAAGGCGGGGGCGGATGCACCCGGAGACCCGCGGCTCCTTCGGCATCCCCAGGAGCAGCGCCTCCTCCGTTGGATCGCGAAGTTCCCCTCGGCCTTGCGGGAGGCCGCAGAGGGGCGGCGGGTGCACGCGGTCGCCGCCTTCGCTTCGGACTTCGCGGCCCAATTCAACCTCTTCTACCGCGACTGCCCCGTCCTCACGGCGGAACCGGCCGCGCTGCGGGAGGCCCGGATCGATCTCGTCGACACCTCCCGGATCGTCCTGCAGAATGCACTGGACTGCCTCGGCGTCAAGGCTCCGAAGGAGATGTAGGAACTCGAAAGACCGCCACAAAGGGGCCGAGGGAGGACTAGAGCCGCTTCTTCTCTTCCTTGACTTCCCGGCGGGGCTTCTCTTTCTCTTCCGCTCCCTTCTCCCTGCGGCGGCCTCGGAGGCTACGCCATTCGCCCGCCTTGATTTTGCGGCGGGCATACATGGCGAACACGGCCAGGATGATCACCCCGGCCACCGCAGCGCCGACCGCCCAGGGTTGCCACCAGGGCTGATGGACGTTCACGAAGGCCTGGGGATGGTTGTCCCCCAACGCCGTGTACGGCTCCGTCGAATCTCGTATGTTGACCCGGAGGGTCTTGTTCCCCTGGCCGCTGAGGTGGGCAGTCAGGACGAGCTTCACCGTGCTCCCCGCAGGGATCGTCGTGTCGGAGGTCTCGACCCCACCCTTGAACCACTGCACTCCGGTGACAGGCACCGAGGTCGTGGTGCCGCCGCTGATCGCCAAGAGTTCCACGATCACGCTGCTCGCCGTCGCCCAGCCCGCCTTGTCCGTCACGTTGACGGAGAGGGTGAAGGAATCGCCTTCCGCCGGATCCATCGTGCTGAGCTTCAGGTCGTGGACCGAGAGGTCCGCGTGGAACGCTTTGTCGATCTGGACCGTGATGTTGCGGGTCAGGTTCGCCCAGTTTGGCTTCGCGGGGCCTGCGCCGGGCCCCGGACCGCCCTGGTAGCCGCTGTCATGGACGGTCAGGACGACCTTGTAGCTCAGGTTCCATTCGTCCCACGCGAAGCTCACGTTGACGCCGTAGAGGGTGTGGCTGGATCCGGTCAGCAAGGTCCCATTCACCTTGACGGGCCCCGGGATCGTCCACGTGAAGTTGATCTGGGATATGTTGTCGAAGTTGTCGGTCGTCCGCGAGGCGTTCAGGGCGATTGTCTTCCGCTCGAACGGGGACGTGATCACGGCCCAGTCCTTTTCCGAGTCCAGGATGTCGAACGCCGGGACCGGGGCCTTCGTGTCGTTGACCCGCGCCGTCAGGGTCGCGATCACACCCTTCCATCCGACGCTGTCCGTGACGGTGAGGTTGACGTTGAACACGCCCGGCCTGGCGAAGGCCCAGGTCACGTCCCGGCCCGTCCGATCCGTCCCGTTGCCGTCGAAGTCCCAGGCGTAGCCGGAGTCCAGGATCGCCCCGGACTTCCCGGGGTACGCCATGTCCCGCGAGAGGGTGCCGGAGAAACTGATCGGGATCCCCTGGTCCACTCGGAGGGTCATCCCGTTCGCCCTCCCGCTCCCGGTCCGGTTCGTCCGGATCGCCGCGACGGGCGGGATGTCATCCACGAAGACGGTGAAGTCCCGATAGCTGAAGTTGCCGCTCCCTTCCCGCATCGTGAGGTTCACGGTCTTCGTCCCGTTCAGAAGGTACTTGTACTTCGGCTCGCAGCCCCATCGGGTGTCCGATCCGGTGAACCTCCACGTGAAGTTCAGATTGCACACGGAGGGCTGGTTCGGGTGGGAGCTCGTCGCCGCGCTGTACGTAATGTCCGTGTTGTTCGCGACGAAGACCTGGTAGTTCTTGTAGTCCGTATTCGACTCGTAGAACTTCCCCGAGGGCGCAATGACCTTGGCCCGCGCGACGCCCTTGAGCGATTGCTCCACCTTCAGCTGGGCTTGCGGGAACGGAGACCCGGCGGGCATCACCCCAGGATCGACCGTGAAGCGCGTGAAATTCGTGGCGGTCACCGGTGCCCCTTGGGGGACGATTCTCGTCGCCGAATTGTTCATCTCGTAGTACCGCGGAAGCTGCACCAGATACACGTTGTCCTTGTACGACGGGGCGTCGGAATCGGGGACCACCGTCATGTTGACGAAGTAGGACTTCGTCCCCGCCGCGATGTAGGGTGGTGCCCCCTGGATCTTGTACGACGCGGTCGCATTGATCCACACCCGGGCGTCGGGCGTCGCCAAGCTGGGGCTCACGGTCGCCGCGAACGTGCCCGTCGTCTCGTTGTACGCCCGTCCGTTCGTCGTGAAGAAGCCGTTCGTCGTCACGTAAGGGGGGCCCTTGGCCGTGACCCAGTTCTGGAACGCCGTGATTTCCGCCGCGTCCAAGACTCCGTTCCCATTTCCCAACGTGGAATCGATTTGGAGGCGGAGGTCCCGCAAGTCCGCCGGCCCGAGGCCCGTCAGCGTGCTGTCGGCGTTCAGGGTGAGGTTCCGCCAGAGCGTCAGGTTGTTCCAGTCCGCGGTGCCATAGAGGACCAGCGACTCATACCGCTCCCGCGGGGCGGCGGCGAGGGTCACGTCGTGGACGATGGGCGTCCCGGTAATCGTGACACTGGCCTTCGAGGACAGGTGGCCGTCCGCATCGACGATCAGGGTGTACGTTCCCGCGGGCGCGCGGGACGCCTCGAACTCGTACAGGCTGCCGTGGACGGTCGCGGGGATGAGGCGCGACAGGCTCGTGTTCGCGGCGGCCGGGTTGTACAGCCAGGCGACCACGCCGGAGGTCAGGGGGGCTCCGTCCGAGTCCGTCACGTGGCCGAAAAGGGCGTCCGTGGTCGTGGCCAGGGTGATCGTCGCGGTGGACGACGCGGCCACGTCGACGCTCTGGTCCAGCGTGGGGAGGTTGGGCGCGGAAGCGCGGACGACGAAGGTCGTGGCCCACAGGCTCAGGTCGACCTTCCCCGAGGCATTCGTGGCCTCTTTCGTCGCAAGCCGACCGTTCGCCAATAGGTAGGCGCTGACGGAAGCTCCGGCGATCGGATTGTTCCCGCTGTCCTGGACGGTGACGGTGAGGACCTTGGGAGGGGACCCGAAGGCGTCCATGCAGACGTCGATGTTGACGTTGTGCGAGCCGTCAAACAGGACGGGGGTCGTCGTCGCGGCGCTGAAGTATCGCGACCTCTCCACGGCAATCGTATAACTGGCCGGCGGCGGCTGGCTGAAGGAGTAGGAACCCCCACCCAACGTCGTGGTCGTCTGGGGTGGCAGGATCCCATTCGCGTCGACGAGGGTCACCGTCGCCCCGTCGGGGTACGGGAGCGGTCCCCCGCAGGTGCTCACGAGCCCGCGGACGAAGAACGGGGCCGCTCGGGCCGTGAGGGGGACGAGGACGCCCACGACCATGAGGATCACGAGGAGCAGGGTGAGCGCCTCGATTCCGCGGCGACCACCCATGTCCATCCGTTCGTTCTCCTCGCGCAACAGTCGCTCCGGCCCCTCTTTCGGCAACCCTCGCGGAGCCCGGAGAATGCGGCGAATTGACTAACGGTATTTAAGTGTAGTGGGCGTTCCTTCGAACCGCCTCCTCCGAGGAAAGTTCCAAAGCGGCGGGGGCCTTCTGTCGTCCGCGTGGCCACGTCCTTTTCCCTGGCCGCGGCGACCGCGGTCTTCCTCGCGACGTACGTCCTGATCTCCCTCCGGAATATCCGGCGGTTCCCGATCGAGCGGCCGGCCGTCGCGATGCTCGGGGGCGCGCTCATGCTCGTCCTCGGAGTGCTGGCGCCAGAAGACGCGGTCCGCGCGATCAATCTCAACGTCATCCTGCTCCTCGTCGGGATGATGGTCCTCGTGTCCGGCCTCGAGGTCGTCGGCTTCTTCGACCTCGTCGCATCCCGGATCGCGACGCGCGCCCGGAGTCAGGTCTCGTTCCTCGCGTGGCTCATGGTCGCGACCGCGGTCCTCTCCGCCCTCGTCGTCAACGACACGATCGCGCTCCTCGTGCCGCCCGTCGTCATCCGGAGCGCGCGGGCGCTCCGCGTGAACCCCGTCCCGTACCTGGTCGCGGTCGCGATCGCCGCGAACGTCGGGAGCGTCGCCACGGAGATCGGAAACCCGCAGAACGCGTTCATCGCGATTCGCTCCGGGATCCCGTTCCTCGTCTTCACCGCCTACATGCTCCCCGTCACGGTCGCCTGTCTCGCGGCGTCGATCGGCCTCGTCTGGGTCGTCTTCCGGAAGGACTTCGCGGCCCCGATCGCCCGGCTCCCTCCGGCCCCCGCGGTCCCGCTTCAGCGGAACGGCCTCCGGCTCACCCTCGGGGCGACGGTCCTCGTGGCGGGCGCGTTCTTCGCGTCGCCCTCGCCGACCTGGCTTCCCTTGATCGCCCTCGTGGGCGGCTCCTTCGTCCTGTTCTTCCTCCCGTTCGTCTCGAAGGTCAGCGCCCGCGCCCTGATCGCGAAGGTGGACTGGAGCATCATCCTCTTTTTCATCGGGCTCTTCATCGTCCTCGAGGGGGTCCGGGTGTCCGGGCTCTCCGCCGCGATCGAGGGAGGTTTCGACGCGGCCTTCGGCGCCCAAGCCGGAGGCCTCGCCTGGCTCGTCGGCCTCTCGGCCCTCCTGTCGAACCTGATCAGCAACGTGCCCGCGGTCCTCCTGCTCGCCGAGGTCGTGCCCGCGGGGTCCACCCGCCTCTGGCTGGGCCTCGCGGCGAGTTCGACCCTGGCCGGGAACGCGACGATCCTCGGGGCGGCCTGCAACGTGATCGTGTGCCAGGTCGCCTCCCGCGAGGGCGTGACCGTGACGATGAAGGATTTCGTCAAGGCGGGACTGCCCGTGACGGTTGTCACCCTCGTTCTCTCGACCCTCCTGATCGCCCTCCTCGTCCCGGCGTGAGGCCAATCCTTATGGAGGATCCGGCCCGTGGGCGTGGCCGTGGGGCAGGCCCTCGATTTCGAGGCGATG
The DNA here is from genome assembly GCA_035639595.1 of Thermoplasmata archaeon. Classification (GTDB taxonomy): domain Archaea; phylum Thermoplasmatota; class Thermoplasmata; order RBG-16-68-12; family RBG-16-68-12; genus RBG-16-68-12. Next base: position 16,307 of record DASQXV010000044.1, read on the forward strand.
CGGCGTCGGTTGGTCGATCGCTTCGTCCGGTCAGGGACGATCCGGGACCCGGCGGTCCGCGAGGCGTTCCTCGCCGTGCCCCGCGAGGCGTTCCTCGCCGCAGGGGAGAGGGCCGACGCGTACGACGACACTCCGCTCCCCATCGGAGAGGGCCAGACGATCTCCGCGCCTTCCATGATCGCGATCATGCTCGAGGAGGCCCATCTTCGTCCCGGCGAGCGGGTCCTGGAGATCGGGACGGGGTCCGGGTACCATGCAGCCCTGCTCGCGGCCCTGGTCGGGCCCCGGAACGTCGTCTCGATCGAGCGGTTCGAGGCCCTCGCGGCCCGCGCCCGGTCGAACCTCGTCGCTTCGGGATTCCGGGACGTGACGGTCGTCGTCGGAGACGGGAGCCTCGGGTATCCGGCGCGGGCGCCCTACGACTGCATCATCGCGACCGCGGCGGCCCCCCGGATCCCGGAACCCTGGGCCGAACAGCTTTCGCCCTCCGGGCGGATCCTCGCCCCGATCGGGCCGCGGCACGGCCAGGTGCTCGTCGTGGCGACGCGGCGGGCCGACGCCACGCTGGACATCCGCGAGGGCACGCCCTGCGCCTTCGTCCCCCTCGTCGGGGCTCAGGCCTGGCCGGACTGACGTACGCGCCGGTCTACGCGCCGGTCGCCGTGTGGCCCCAAGCCTCGTCCGGCAGGTTGTGGTACAACGGGTCCTGGGTCGGGCCCTCTTCCTCCGCCAAGATGCGGTCGATGTCGCCCTCGTTCAGGGACCAATAGAAGATGCGCCAGTTCCGGCCGTCCAGGAGCA
>DASQXV010000045.1:0-10160 GCA_035639595.1 Thermoplasmata archaeon
TTTCGCGGGAGGTCCGCATGCAGGCCGAGGACGCGTTCAAGTCGGGCAGCCTCCGGGCCCTCGTGTGCACGTCCTCCCTGGAACTCGGGATCGACGTCGGGCGCGCGGACTTCGTCCTCCAGTACAACTCCCCGCGGGAGGTGTCCCGTCTCGTCCAGCGGATCGGCCGCTCCGGCCACGGGGTCGGGGAGGTCTCCGACGGCGTCATCCTGGCGACCCACGAGGACGACGTCGCGGAGGCGGCCGCGATCGCGCGGAGGGCCCTCGCGGAGGAGATCGAGGACCTCGTCGTGCGCCAGGACAACCGGTCCGTCCTCGCGAACCAGCTCGTCGCCATGGCGGTCTCGGAGCGCTTCGCGTCCCTGGACGAGGCCTATGCCACGGTCCGGCGAAGCTGGCCCTTCCGCGCCCTGAAGCGGGCGGACTTCGACGAGGTCGTCGAGCAGCTCGCTTCCCTCCGGATCCTGTGGTCCCGCGACGGTCGGCTCGGTCGCAGCTCGAACTCGCTGTCCTACTTCTTCGAGAACATCTCGATGATCCCGGACGTCAAGACGTACCGCGTGATCGACATATCCTCTCGTCGGGCGATCGGCACCTTGGACGAGTGGTTCGTTGCGGAGAATGCGAAGCTCGGGGAGAGCTTCATCATGCGCGGGACCGCGTGGCGCTTCGTGGATTTCAAGGAGGACCACGTCCTCGTCGAGCCGGTGCGGGAGATCGGCGACGTGCCTTCGTGGGTCGGGGAGGACATCCCGGTCCCGTACGAGGTCGCCCAGGAAGTCGGCCGTCTGCGGCGGGAGCAAGACCTCTCCGCCTACCCCGTGAACGAGCGGGGGACCGCCAAGTTCCTCGAGTTCCTCGCCTCCGTCGGGGACGCGCCGCTGGCCACGGACCGCCGGATCACGATCGAGGCGGGCCGCGACGTGATCATCGTCAACGCGTGCTTCGGTTCGAAGGTCAACGAGACCCTGAGCCAACTCATTTCGTCCTTGGTCAGCGCGCGGTTCGGGCAGTCCGTCGGCGTGCAGACGGACCCTTATCGGATCGTGCTCGAGGTCCCGCGGTCCGTCAATCCGCAGCAGATCATCGCGATCCTGCGGCCGGAGGACCCGGACGCCCTCGGTCCCCTCCTGCGGGTGATCCTGAAGAACTCCGCCTTCCTCCGCTGGGCCTTCGTCTACGTCGCGAAGAAGTTCGGCGCCCTCCGAAGGGACGTGGACTGGGAGAGCGTGTCGATTCCGCGGCTGCTGAAGTCCTTCGAGAACACGCCCCTGTTCGAGGAGGTCCTCGACAAGGTGTTCTGGGAGCGGCTGGACATCCCCCGCACGATCAACGTGCTCCGGCAGATCCGATCCGGAGAGATTGAGATTGTCGTGACACGAATGACGCCGATTGGCCGCGCGGGCCTGGAAGGCGGCCGCCTCCTCATCACCCCGTCGAAAGCGGACCACGCAACCCTGATGGCCGTCAAGGCACGCCTCGAGAAGGAGTCCGCGACGTTCCTGTGCCTGAACTGCCGCATGTCCTGGCGCGAGACCGTGCGGGACCTGCCCGCGAAGATCCGGTGTCCGAAGTGCGGGGGCCTCATGGTCGCGGTCGTCGCGCCGTACGAGAAGGATGCGATCCTGAAACTCGACCTCGATGCGAAGGACAAGCAGGGGCGGTCGAAGGCGAAGCGCCTTTTCACGAACGCGAGCCTCGTCATGGCCCACGGGAGGAAGGCGGTCCTCGCCCTGATGGCCCGCGGCGTCGGGGAGGACACCGCCGCGCGGATCCTCCGCGGATACCACGAGACGGAGGAGGATTTCCTGCGAGACGTCCTCGCGGCGGAGGTCACGTACGCGCGCACGAAGCGATTCTGGGACTGACGCCGGCCAAGGAAGAAAGAAGGCCGACGGGACGCCGTACGGGAGAACCGTGCATCCCGTCGGGAGCATACCCCATGGGGGGTTTACTTCCACGGTCTACCGAGGCTGCGAGCGCCACAAACATAAAAGAATGGATTCATGCCGGTTTGTGTTCTCTCCTTCTCGCTAAAAGTTCTTGCCTCAACCTGTCGATTTTTTCACCAGTCCGAACCAGATATGCGCTCTGGTAGATGCTGAAGCTGGGCCAGCCCACGGCAACGCGCCAGGTGCGGCTCCTGACAGCTCCTGACGGTCGCCAGCGGCTGAATATCCCATGGCAGTACTTTCGGCCACCCCGCCGACGCGCTTTATATGAAAGGTCGCTCTCGCCCAATATCAGCTGGCGATGTTCGAGGGATGGATGAGGTGTAGTAAATGGGAATGTCGAAGTGCATGAAGTGTTCGAACACATCCTTTGAAATGAAACCGGCACGAATCAAAGGGATACCGTATTCGACTTACTTCATTCAGTGTTCGAGTTGCGGGAGCGTCGTGAGTCTGATCCCGGGCTACGACATCCCCGCCCTGATATTCGAACAGAACAAGGCACTCAAAAGGATCGCGGCCGAGGTCGGCGCCTCCGTGACACTCCAGTCCTAGGCGCGAGGGAATGAGATGGCACCCGACTTCTGGAAGGATCTCGTGCGGATGGCGAGAGAGCGGCTGGCGAACCCGGAGAGCCCGGACCAGGCCGAAGCGCTCGACGCGGCGCGATCGGTCGTGGCCGAGATTCCGCCCGGCCCGCCCGGCAAGGTTGGCGTGGACGGCCGGGGCCGGGAGGACATGGCCCGCGAGATCGCGAGAAGGCTCTTGGAACACGACCCCTAGTCGCGCGAAGAAATGGAAAGCGCCGGGCCGCGAAGGACCCGGCATTGGCGGGGATCGAGGGCTACGACAGCACGATTCTTGGTCACGGGCCTTGGTTTTGAGGCCATCCTCCGCCGCGAAATGATGAAGGGGTGGGAATCCGTTGGCGACCCGATGCTTGAGGAACACAGTCCGATCTCGAGGCTCCGATGGAGGCTGAAGCAACACCTCTTCTGGAAGGCTCTTTGGTGGGACATCTCGCCTTCTCCCATCGTTCGGGCGCACAAGCACCACCGGAATCGCGACGAAGTCCTCCGCAGTCAGACCTGTGGGTGTTTCTATTGTCTCGGAATCTATCCGCCGTCCCGGATCGAAGACTGGGTGCACGTCGGACCCACATCGACTTGGGCGGCCATCTGCCCGCGTTGCGGGATCAATTCCGTCATTGGCTCCGATTCAGGGTATCCCGTAACGAAGGAGTTCCTCGCGAAAATGCGTGCCTACTGGTTCCGCGAGCTTCCAGAGAAGTTTGAGTGAGCAAAGGTAGGGTGCTCGCCATTGTGGGCGGGCTTGGAGGGGAACGTTCAAGTCCCGGGATGATGTCATCGAGGGAACTGATGCTCGAATTCCTTATTCGCCGGTCAGATGGAGAATGGTTCGACCTGCCCCCACCAAGCGAGTTATCTCAAGTCCTCAAACCGACTAGCGTTCCCTCGCAACCCACGCCTGGGTGGGGAACGCACCGCATCAAGATCCCCAATGGCGTGATCTCCTTCTCTAATGAGGACCCTGGGATTCAAGTGAGTTTCGAAGAGTATACGGGATCGGAGGAAGAAGCAACGAAGATAGTGGAAGAAATCCTAGCTAGCATTGAATCCGCAACTGGGCAGCGGGGCAGGATTGTCCCCCTGTGAATTGTAAGGTGCCCGCCCCGTGAGGGGCAGGCGTTGGCGGGGAACGAGGGCTACGACAATATAAGCCGAACAGAAGGGGGCTTTCTGTAGTTTGGACGGGGTGCCGATAGACGATCCCCGCGCGCGCCTTGCGTGGGAGTCGGAGCCGCCCAGCGGTGGGGGTGACCCAATCGGTGCCGACATACTCCCCGTCGGGGGCACACCCACCTGGGGTTACTCCCCTTTTCCCTCAACCGTCCCTCGCCAGGTTACCCCGGGGGCGGGGCCGGGAGCTCTTGGCCATTTAGAAACGTTCTCGCCGACCGTTCCCTTTCGAATCTCGTCCGGGCTTTCCTCGGAGGCGCGGACTGGAGCAGATGGCGTCCCTTCGAATCGCGCTCGATTGAGGCTACGCGCCCATATCGTCTCACCGCGGGAACCCAGGACGATACGTTTATTGAATCGCGTCTGGTCCTTCGAATGGAACTGGCCGTGAGCGAAGGCATTCAGTGTCAGGTTTGCGGGGCCGTCAACCCCGCGGATTCCCCCTCGTGCGGCGCCTGCGGGGTCCCGATAGGCGACGCCGCGTCGAAGGCGAAGATCGACGCCCTCTTGGATGACCTCCTCGAGATGCCCGCTCCCGCGCCGGAGGACTCCCCGCCTCCCGTGGTCGACGAAGCGCCGGACGTCGACGAGGCCGTCGCCGAGGAGCTGTTCGACTCCCTCCTCGTGGAGATTCAGCCGCGACCCCGGGCCGCGGCGGCACCCGAGGCGGCCGAGGCGGAGCCCCAGGCCCCCGAGGTCGAGGACATCGAGGAGGTCGGGGAGACTCCGGAGACCTTCCCCGCGGAGGAACCGCAAGAACCCGCGGCCCCGTTGGAGGAGGTCGAGCGGATCCCCGTGGCCGCGACTCCCGCGGATGCCGAGACCGGCAAGCTGCTCGGGGTCTCCGGCCGCATGTTCGACCTCGTCACCTTCGGTTCGGGGGCCGCCCTCGTCGCCGTGTTCGCCCTGTTCCGGATGTACGAGGCCCCCTTCACGAACCCGCTCTCGACGGCCCTCTTCGCAGCCATCGCGGCGGGCGGCATGGCCGCGGCTCTCATCTTGTTCCACCTGTCGAACAGCGAGGTCGCCCAGGGGGACCGGCTCGTGAAACAGGGCCGCCATCAGGAGGCCCTGCGCCACTACGAGCGCGCGATCCGCATGGTCCGGCGGCCCTCCTACGCGTGGACGTCCCGCGGCGTCGCGATGAAGTATCTTGGCCGCTTGGACGAAGCCTTGCGATGTCACGAGAACGCGATCCGCCTGGATCCGACGAACGAAGTCGCCTGGTGCAACCTCGGGACGGTCTACTTCAAGAAAGGCGAATTGGGAAAGGCGATCGAGTGCTACGACAAGGCGATCCAGCTGCGGCCGAAGTACGCGATCGCCTGGAACAACAAGGGCGTCGTCCTGTCGCGCATGAACCAGTTCGCGGAGGCGGACCGATGCCACGCGAAGGCGACGACCCTGCGGCCGGAGTACGTCGCGGCGTGGCTGAACCGCGGCGAGGTCCTTGCCCGCCTCGGGGCTCGGGAAGAGGCCCAACGGTGCCTCGAGAAAGCCCGGTCGATCTCCCGCGGCACGGCCGCCTAGAGGCGTCCGAGGCCGAGGACGTAGATCTCCGCGCTCCTGGTCGAAGACGCCCTCGGCTTCGTCCCCTTCGCGACCTCGAAGGCTTCGGCGACCCGGTCGAGGAACGCCCGGTAGCCTTCCCCTTGGAACACCTTCGTAAGGAAGAGCCCTCCCGGCCGGAGGGCCCGCACCGCGAAGGAGAGCGCCGCATCGGCGAGCTCGAGGGAGCGCGCGACGTCGACCGCCCGGGTGCCGCTGAGCTTCGGGCCCATGTCGCTCATCACGACGTCCGCGGGACGCCGGAGACGTTCGAAGAGGAGGGCCTGGACCTTCGAGTCCCGGAAGTCGCCCCGGAGAAATTCAACGCCTTCCAGAGGTGCGATGGGAACGAGGTCCGTCGCGACGACCCGCCCCCCCGGACCGACTCGCTCCCGCGCCACTTGGGCCCAGCCGCCCGGGGCCGCCCCGAGGTCGACCACGATGTCCCCCTCCCGGAAGAGGCCGTATTGTCGATCGATCTGGGACAGCTTAATCGCCGCGCGGCTCCGGTATTCCTGCCGCTTCGCGGCGCGGTAAAACCGGTCGTGGCGACGCGCCTTCACCCAGGCCTTGCCCATTGGTCGGAACGAAGGAACGGGGCTCCATAATGATTTTGCCCTCGGCGCCGATGCCAAACTGGAGAGCCGGCGAACAGAGTCTCAACATCGGAGCAGTGCGGCATCAGTGATGTGGATTTGGCGTGGTTGGATTTCGGCGGCCACGTACGAGTTGTACTCCGCCGTCGCGCTGTTCTCAAGCGACTCGATTCTTCTCGCTCTCTTCGTCGTCTACACCCAGGCCATCTTGATGGTTGCTGTGGGAACACTGCTAGGCGCGATCCTCGGAACGATCTATGGAACGCGAGACGGTCGCGAGATTGTCCGCGGTCTCATGGAGAGTAAGGCCATCTCGCGTCGGTGGCGGGACCCGACCCCGGGTCGGGCCTTCATCGGTTTAGCACCGATCCTGGGGGTATGCATCATGCCTGTTCTAGCATATGCCGGCGTTATGAATTGGGAGATATCGCGGATAGCGATGGTCGGTCTGGCCGCATTCCTTGGGATGCTCCAGGCTATTGAAGCGGCTATGCGACTGAGAGCCTTCCGCGCGTTTGAGGGCGGGTCAGGTCGCAGGATCAAGGTCAAGGCGGACTGGACCGCCTGGGAATACAGGGTGGATGAACCATAAGGGCCCCATTTCGGGATTGCCCACGAGCCAATCGTCCAGCGCTTGCGCCGACGGAGAGGTCCAGGCCATGGTGCGCGCACCTTTGAAATAGCGGCCCCTCTTTCGTTGCGCGTGGTCCGGACCTACGAAGAAGCGGGCGTGAGCCAGGAGGAGAAGGCGGCCCACATCGCCGCCTTGGTCTCCGCCCTCCGCTACCGGCGGAAAGGCCGCGGCAAGCCGCTCACGAAGATCGGACACTTCACGGGCCTCGTCGACTTCGGATCGTACGCCCTCTCCCTGTGCACGGACAGCGTGGGCACGAAGGTCCTCGTGGCCAAGGAGATGCGCCGCTGGGACACGATCGGAATCGACTGCGTCGCGATGAACGTGAACGACATGATCTGCATCGGCGCGGAGCCCCTCGCCTTCGTCGACTACGTCGCGATCTCGGAGTACGACCGCGAGGTCGCCCGGCAGATCGGAATTGGCCTCAACCGTGGCGCGGAGATGGCGAACGTCTCGATCATCGGTGGCGAGGTCGCCGTCGTGCCGGAACTCGTGCGAGAGCTCGACCTGGCGGGGACGTGCTTCGGATCCGTCGAGAAGTCGAAGATCGTCGATGGACGTGCGATCCGGCCGGGGGACGTGATCATCGGCCTCCCGAGCACGGGGATCCATTCGAACGGCCTCACGCTGGCGCGCCGGGTCCTCGCGGAGAATGACCTCACCGTCCAGGACCCCGTCGAGGGCATGGACCGGCCGTGGGGCGAGGCCCTCCTGGAGCCGACCGCGATCTACGTGCGCCCCGTGCTCCGGGCCCTCCGGCGCGCGAAGGTCCACGGCATGGCCCACATCACGGGAGGGGGCCTACGGAACCTCGTCCGACTGAAGGGGAATGTGGCGTTCCGGATCTCGGAACCGCTCGAGCCCTCCTCGGTCTTCCGGAACCTCCAGAAGCTCGGCGGCATCGAGGACCGCGAGATGTACCAGACGTTCAACATGGGGATGGGCTTCGCGATCGTGTGTCCAGAAGCGGAGGCGGACGAAACGATTCGCGCCCTTCGACCCGATGCGAACGCAAAGGTCATCGGAGAGGTCGCCAAGGGACGCGGTGTCACGGTCCCAGGTCTCGGCCTTGCCTGGACGACCTATTGAAGCGGATCTAGGCGCTCGGTCTGTCACCCGCTCGGACACGCGCCGCTTTCCCAACGATGCTCAGTAGGGAAACGGGCTGCCTCCTCCCGCGGGTGCCGCGGCCCGCGGCATCAGGAAGACGAAGTAGATCAGTCCGTACACCACGGCGGCAATCACCGCATAGAGGAGGACGAGTTTCAGGAGACGTCTCTTGCGGTCGGTCCCGGTTTGTCCTAGGTAGGTCATGATCTTGATTACTATCGCGATAGTATAAATGTTTGTTGGGACGGCGTTCGAAGACTCGGCTGCCTCGAAGGGTTGGATCGGTGACCGGACACATGTCGGGTGTCGTGCGAACCAACCGATCGCTCGTCGATTCGTCCCGCGGCTTCCCGCAGAATTCCGACCTTTTCAGGAGCTTGAGCCGGGCTGTGCCGCCTCCCGGCGCATCCGCACAACCCTTATCGACGGAGCCCCATTGTCCATGCGTGGTCGCGCGGAAACGCGAGGCGAAGCGACCTCTCCCGAGACCCAAGCCGGGAGCGGAACGACCAGGGGCAGTGTCGGGTCGGACCCTCAGCGGGGTCTCCCTCGATCCCGTCTCACCTCCGCCGTGGACGAGTCCCTCGGAATATCTGACTCGACTGGGCTTCCCGGGCGAACCGCCCTTCACCCGCGGCATTCGCTCCACGATGTATCGCGGCCGCCTGTGGACGATGCGGCAATACGCGGGCTTCGGGACCGCGAAGGAGACGAATCAGCGGTTCAAGTATCTCTTCCGACAGGGGAACGAGGGCCTGAGTGTCGCGTTCGACCTGCCGACGCAGATGGGCTACGACAGCGACGCGGCGCTGGCCCGAGGCGAGGTGGGGCGGGTCGGCGTCGCGATTTCGGACATCGAGGACATGGGCATCCTGTTCGACGGCCTTCCCTTGGACCGCGTGAGCACGAGCATGACGATCAACGCGACGGCCCCGATCCTCCTCGCCCTATACGTCGCGGTCGCAGAATCCCGCGGCATCCCGCGAAAGGGCCTCCGCGGGACGGTCCAGAACGACATCCTGAAGGAGTACATCGCCCGGTCCACATACATCTACCCGCCCGCACCGTCGATGCGCCTCGCCCTCGACGTGATCGACTTCTGCTCGAGGGAGGTCCCGCGATGGAATGCGATCAGCGTGAGCGGATACCACATCCGGGAGGCGGGCGCCACGGCGGCGCAAGAGATCGCGTTCGCGCTCGCGGACGGCATCGCTTACCTGGAGGCCGCGAAGGCCCGCGGCCTCGACGTGGACGCGATCGCGCCGCAGATCTCCTTCTTCTTCAACGCCCACATCGATCTCATCGAGGAGGTCGCGAAGTTCCGGGCCGCGCGGCGCCTCTGGGCGAAGATCATGTCGGACCGGTTCCACGCGAAGCAGCCCGAGTCCCTGGCCCTCCGCTTCCACGCGCAGACGGCCGGGGTCGCCCTCACGGCCCAGCAGCCGGAGAACAACGCGGTCCGGGTCGCGATCCAGGCCCTCGCGGCGGTCCTCGGCGGCGCGCAGTCCCTCCACACGAACAGCATGGATGAGGCGCTCTCCCTTCCTTCGGAGAGGGCCGTGCGGCTCGCCCTGCGGACGCAACAGATCCTGGCGCACGAGAGCGGCGTCGCGACCACGGTCGACCCTGCGGGAGGGGCGTTCGCGATCGAATCCCTCACGGACCGGCTCGAGGCCGAAGCGGCGGCCCTGATCTCGGAACTGGACCGCCGAGGAGGGATGCTGAAGGCGATTGAGTCGGGTTGGGTCCAGGCCCAGGTCGCGGATTCCGCGTACCGGTACCAGATGGAGCTCGAGCGCGGGGAGCGGGTCGTCGTCGGCGTGAATGCCTATGCGGAAGGGGGAGAGCGGGTCCCTCTGTCCAAGGTGAATCCCAAGCTGGCGGCGGAGCGTGCGCGGACCTTGTCGGCCTTCCGCAAGGCCCGGGATGCGGCGGCCGCCGAGAAGAGCCTCCGCCGCCTCGAGGAGGTCGCGCGTTCCGAGGAGAACACGGTCCCCGCGATCTTGGAGGCCGTCTCGGCCAAGGCGACCTTGGGCGAGATCAGCGATGCCCTCCGGGGCGTGTTCGGCACGTACCGGCAGAGGCAGGAGGTATGATCGGCCCCGCCCACCACGTCGGGATCGCGGTGCGGCGACTCGACGATGCGCTCGCCGGCTACCGGGCCTTTGGGTTCGAGCCCGAGGAAGTCGAGGAGGTCCCCTCCCAGGGTGTGCGGGTCGCCTTCCTCCGGGCGGGCGACGTCCGGCTCGAGTTCCTGGAGTCCCTCGCCCCGGACGGCGTGATCGCGCGGTTCCTCGAGCGCCGCGGGGAGGGCCTCCACCATCTCGCCTTCGCGGTCGACGACATCCGCTCGGAGTTGGGGCGCCTCAAGGCCGCGGGGCTCGAACTCGTGGACGCGGAACCGCGACCCGGAGCCCATGGGCGCCTCGTCGCGTTCGTCCACCCTCGATCGGCCCAAGGCGTGCTCGTCGAACTCGTCGAGGTGCGGCCCGCGGCGCCCCGGCCGAGGCATCGTCAGCACCGCTAGGCGGGCGTCGAAGCGCAAGGTTTATGGCCC
>DASQXV010000046.1:0-5374 GCA_035639595.1 Thermoplasmata archaeon
AGCGTCGTCGTCGTGGTCGAGATCATGGACCAGTTGCTCCCGGGCACGGACCCGGAGGCGGTCCGCGTCGTCGAGCGGCGGCTGCGGCGCCTCGGGGTCGAGGTCCACGTGAAGTCGCAGGCCCGCGGGTGGCGGGAGGACCGCGGCCAGCGCGTGATCGACATCGTGACCCCGGAGGGTGGGATCGGCCGCCGCGCCGATGTAATCCTGGTCGCGGTGGGGCGGCGCACGAACACGGACGACCTGGAACTCGACCGGGCGGGCGTGCGCCTCGGCCCGAAGGGGTTCATCATCGTCGATCCGGACCTGAGGACCGTGAACCCGCACGTCTTCGCGGTCGGCGATGTGATCGGGCCGCCGTTCCTCGCCCACAAGGCGACGAAGGAGGGGCTCATCGCCGCGGAGGCGATCGTGGGCCATCCCGTCGAAGTCGACTACCGGGCCATGCCCGCGGCGATCTTCACGGATCCCGAGATCGCGACGGTCGGCCTGCAGGAGACGGAGGCGGCCGCGAGGGGACGGAAGGTCCGCATCGGGAAGGTGCCCTTCGCGGCGATTGGGCGCGCCCTGACCACGGGCGATTCCGACGGCTTCGTGAAGCTCCTGGCGGACGCCGATTCGAAGGTCCTCCTCGGGGCCACGATCGTCGGACCCGATGCGAGCGACCTGATCAGCGAGCTCGCCCTCGCGATCGAGATGGGCGCGACGGTCACGGACATCGCGCTCACCGTGCACCCGCACCCGACCTTGCCCGAAGGCATCATGGAGAGCGCCGAGGCGGCCCTCGGCCAGGCCATCCACGTGTTGAACCGCTGAAACCATGTTGGCGACCACGGAAGGCGACCGGCCCATCGTGATTTCCCGCGAGGCCTGGCTCCTGGACCTCGGGCGGCGGGCCTATCGGGAGGTCTGGGAACTGCAAAAGGCCCTGGTCGACCGTCGCGCGGAAGAGCGCATCACGGACGGACTGATCCTCGTCGAGCACGATCCCGTCGCGACCCTCGGCCGCCGCGGGAAACCGGAGGACGTCTTGGACCCGGACCTCGAAGTGGTCGCGGTCGAGCGCGGCGGCGAGGCGACGTACCACGGGCCCGGGCAGCTCGTCGGATACCCGATCCTGAAATTTCCCGAGCAGCTCGAGGTGAAGCTGCTCGTGCGGGATCTCGAAGAGGTCCTGCTCCGCACCTGCTCGGACTTCGGCATCGATGCGACGCGGGAGGGCCCCGAACGGGGGGTCTGGCTGGGGACGAAGAAAATCGCCTCGATCGGGCTCGCGATCCACCGGAAGGTCACCTTCCACGGATTCGCGCTCAACGTGACCACGGACCTGAAGGAGTTCCTGAAGATCCGGCCCTGCGGGCACGACGGGGGCATCATGACCTCGATGGAGAAGGCCCTCGGACATCCCGTGGAGCTGGAGGACGTGAAGGCATCCGTGATCGCCCACTTCCAGGCCGTCTTCTTCCTCACCCTCCGACGGGTGAACATCAGCGAGCTTCTGCCGGAACCGCCGACGAAGCGGCGCCCCCGCCGCGTTTGATCTCATCGAGCTGCCGGATGAGCTCCGGCACGACCTCGAAGAGATCTCCCACGATCCCGTAATCCGCGATCTCGAACAGCGGCGCTTTCGGGTCGATGTTGATCACGAGGATCTTCTCGGACTCCTGCATCCCGGCGAGGTGCTGGACGGCCCCGCTGATGCCGACCGCGATGTACAGCTTCGGTCGGACGGTCATGCCCGTCTGGCCGACCTGGAACATCTTCGGCACCCAGCCGCTGTCCACGGCCTTCCGCGACGCGGCCACGGCGCCGCCTAGGCGGTCCGCGAGATCCTGAAGGAGCCCGAAATGCTTCCCATCCCCGAGGCCGTATCCGCCGCTCACGACGACGTCCGCCTCCTCGGGTCGCAGGCCCCCCTCCTTCGTGAATTCCTGGAACTCGATCCGGGTCGCGTCGATGTCCTTCTCCGAGAGCTCGACGGACTCATGGAGGATCTCGCCCTTGCGGTCCTCGTGCTGGGGCGGGGCGACGAACACGTTCCTCCGGACGGAGGCCATCTGGGGCCGGTGCTTCTTGCACAAGATGTGGGCGAGGCTCTTCCCCCCGAAGCTCGGCCGGATCATGTCGAGATTCCCTTCGCGGTCGATGTCGAACTTCACGCAGTCCGCCGCGAGGCCCGTCTCGAGGATCGCGTGGAGCCGCCCGCCGAGGTCCCGCCCGTTCTTCGACGCCCCGAACAGGACGATCTCCGGCTTGTGCCGCCGGATCAGGGTGGCCATGACCTTCGCGTAGGGCCGCGACCGGTAGATCTCCAGGAGCGGGTCGTCCACCACGATGACCCGGTCGAGCCCGTACCCGATCGCCGTCTCCGCCAAGGCGTCGACCCGGTGGCCCGGGAGCACTCCCGTGAGGGGAGCCCCGCGAAGGTCCGCGAGTCGGCGCGCCTCGCCGATGAGCTGCGTGCTGACGTCGCGGAGCGAACCCGCCCGCCCCTCGAGGAAGACCCACACCCCTTGGAAGTGGGCCTTGTCCTCGGGGCCGTGCCCGTCCGTCACAGGGCGATCACCCGGTCCTGCCGGAGGGCTTCGAGCAGGGCTCGCACGGCGTCCCTCGCGTCACCCGTGAAAATGCGGCCCGCCCGCGGCGGGAGCTTCACCGTGTCGACCTTCGCGACGATCGTCGGCGAGTTGAACAGCCCGACCTTTTTCGGATCGATGCCGACGTCGGCGCAGGACCAGTGCGCGATGACGCCGCCCCGCTTGACCCGGATCTTCCCGGTCAGGGAGGGCGATCGGGCCCTGTTGCAGCCGAAGTTGACCGTGCACAGGGTCGGGAGCGCGGTCTCCCAGTACTCCGTCCCGTCCTCCGCGGTCCGGCGCGCGCGCACCTTCCCGTCTCCGATCCGGACGTCCGAGACGTAGGTGATCTGCGGCAGGTCGAGATGACCCGCGATCCCCGGGCCGACGTGGCCCGTCGAGGCGTCCGTCGTCTCCTCGCCGCACAGGATCAGGTCGTACCCGCCGATTTTCTTGATCGTCTCGCTCAGGGCGTACGCGGTCGGGACCGTATCGGACCCGCCGAGGATCCGGTCCGTCAGGAGGACCGCTCGGTCCGCTCCCATGGCGATCGCCCGTTCGAGGCTCTCGTCGAAGGAGGTCGGGCCCATCGACAGGACGATGACCTCGGCCTGATGGCGGTCCTTCAGGGTCAGGGCGAGCTCGAGCGCGTTCGCGTCCGGAGGGTTGATCTCGCTCGGGACGCCGACCCGCTTGAGCGTCTGGGTGACAGGGTCCACCTGGAGCTCTTGGGCTTTCGGGACCTGCTTGATGCACACGACGATCCGCATCGGGCGGACCGTGGTCCCTTCGGCGCTCACATGGATCGGGCCCCCTGCAGGAGATCGAGGAGCATCTTCCACTTCGGGACTTCCGCCGAAGAGGTCTCCGCAAGGACGATGTCCACCAGGCGGTCCTTCCCGTTCCCGTCCACCGAGTACAGGCGGTCCAGAATCTCCAGCAACATCCGCGGGTACACGTCGAAGAGGCGTTCGTTCTTCAGGAACAGGGGCGCCCGGCGGAACCGCTCGAGGTCCGTGAGCACGTTCCGCGCGCGGAGGAACCGCTCGTACGCGGCGAGGTTCGAGGCGGTCATGCCCCCCGCGGCCCGAGCGAACTCGGCCGCCTCCCCGGCCGCGATCCCCGACGCGATCGCCAGATCGACCCCGCGGAACGTGTATCCGTTGTTGATCAGGAAACCCGCGGCGTCGCCCGCGACGAGCACTCCGTCCCCCCAGAGACGGGGGACCATGCCCATGCCGAGTTCCGGGACCAGGTGGGCGCTGTACTCGACGACCTTCCCGCCGCGGATCCATCGTTGCACCGCAGGATGCATGCGGAATTTCGTCTGGAGGTCCGCGACCTCGATCTTCCGCAGGGCGAGGTCCTCGGCCGATACGACGAGTCCCAGGGAAACCGTCGCACGGTTCGTGTAGAGGAACCCGCCGCCCCGGAGGCCCTGGGACGCCTGCCCGGCGAACACGAAGGCAGCCCCTTCCTTCTCCCCCAAGCCGAACCGCTCCTGGATCGTCTCCGCGGGCAGCTCGATCGTCTCCTTGACGCCGACGGAGACCTCGCGAGGTTCCAGGCCCTCGCGGAGCCCCGCGGCGCGGACGAGGACCGAGGTCGCCCCCTCCGCGACCACGACGAGGTCCGCGGCCACCCGGTCGTGCGGGGCGACGGCAACCCCGCGGACGCGCCCGTCCTCACGCCACAGGTCGTCCACCCGAATCCCGGTCACGAGCATCGCGCCCGCATCCTGAGCCTTCTTCGCGAGCCACGCATCGAACGTCGCGCGGAGGGCCGTGAAGCTCGCAGTCCGACCCTGCCCGAGCCTCCGCGATTCGAAGGAGAGCCCGACGGACGCATCCTCCGTGAGGAAGGCCATCGTCTCGCGGATCACGTACCGCTCGACGGGGCAGTCCTTCGCCCAGTCCGAGAGGAGGTCCTGGACGGCCCACGAATACACGCGGCCGCCGAACATCCCCTTGGCCCCCGGGGTCCGGCCTCGTTCCACGAGGAGGGTCGAGAATCCTTTGCGCGCGAGGGTCAGGGCCGCCGCGGAGCCCGCGGGCCCGGCTCCGACGACGATGGCGTCAAAACGCTCCACGATCTCCCGCTTCCCGGTTCGGAAGAGCGGGTCGACTAAAAGGCTTTCCCGAATCAGATCGCGTCAGGGCGGCTCAGTTGGCCGGACCTCGAACTCGCATCGCTCGTGCCCCTGCGCGAGGCACGCGATCTCCTCGCAGAGGACGTCGCGGTCGAGGAGGAACCGCCCCAGGCCGCCGATCCACCCCGACACGAAGTGGCACACGGGCTTCTTCGACGCGCCGTATGCGCGCGCGAGCGGGCTGTTCTTCACGGTGAGCATGAGCCGTCCTTGGCCCGGGTCGAACGTCGAGATGTCGACCCGTCCCCATCCGAGGAGGGCGGCGGAGTCCAGGATCCGCCTCGCATTCGCGAGGGTCAGCGGGGAGTCGCTCGGGATGGCGGTGGCCATGGGACCGAAGCCATCGCGGGCGCTCCGTTCCCCCGCGAGATATAGGATCCCCTTCGCCGACCCGCCGATCGTCGCCTCCAACTGCTTCTGAATGCTCGTGATCGCCTCGGGACGCACGATCACGCACGGGACGTTCGACAGGACCAGCACCCCGGATTCCGTGTCCGTCCGGAGGACGGAGGCAAGGAACTTGTCCGCTTCCGCCGAGGGGAGGTCGGACGGTCGGCTCGACCGGTTGATGACCGAAGCTCCTGCGTTGCGCGTGGGCATGGGCGCGAACCCTCCGTTCGCTCGGCGGGCGCGCGGCGATGCGGGGGGA
>DASQXV010000047.1:0-5251 GCA_035639595.1 Thermoplasmata archaeon
TCGACGAGGCGGGCGACCGCGTCCGCCAAGAGCTCCACCTCGGGACCGAGGGGATCGTCGAGGAAGCGGACGTCCGCCCGGAGGTAGGCCCGCGAGCGATCGATTCCCGTGATCTCAAAGCGCCTTTGGCCCTCCGCGACGATTTCGTACCGGCCATCGTCCGACCGCTGGGAGGCGATGATCGCGGCTTCCGTCCCGATGTGCCGCGGCACCGCCTCCTCGCCAACCTCCTCGCCCTCCAGGATCAGCACGACCCCGAAGGGGTCCTCGTGGGCGAGGCAGCGGCCGATCATCTCGCGGTAGCGGGGCTCGAAGATGTGGAGGGCCACAGTCGTCTCCGGGAAGAGGACGGCATGGAGGGGGAACAGGGGGAGCCGCACGCCCCCGCGAGTCCGCGGGAGAGGATAAGGTTTCGTCACTTCTTTGGACGGAGGTCCAGGCCGATGACCCAGACCGTCCGGCATCCGGGGCAGTGGATGTCCCGCGTCGTCGCATCGCCTTCGTCGGCGAGTTTGAAGGTGAAGAAGAGCGGGTTGTTGCATTTCGGACAGCTGAAGTTGAGCCCGCCGACGGTCATCGTGGTCCCTCGAACGGGGGTGTTCGTCTTAAGGCTGCGCGCGGCCTCGGTAGGTTTATCCAAGTTCCGTCCTTGCGGACACGCCTATGCGCGTCGAGAAGGTCGTCGCCCCCCCGCTCGACAACAACGCCTACCTCCTGATCGACGAGGGGAGTCAGCAGGCCGTCGTCGTGGACCCTGCCCTCGCCGGCGAGGAGCTCCTCGACCTCTCGGAGAAACAGGGAGTCAAGATCGTGTTCGTCCTCAACACCCACGGACACCCGGATGCGACCGCGGACGACGATTCGATCCGGAAAGCGACCGGCGCCAAGGTCGCGATCTTCGAGATCGATGCGCCGCGGCTGGAGAAGAACGCCCGCGAGGGCCGCTGGTTCCTCCCGGCGCCGCCGACCGCGATCAAGGCCGACCTCCTGCTCAAGGAGGGATCCGAGGTCAAGCTCGGGAACCTCAGCCTCCGGACCCTCCATACGCCCGGCCACACGGAGGGCAGCGCCTGCTTCTATCTCGAGTCGGAGGGAGTCTTGTTCACCGGCGACACGATGTACGCGGGGTCCCACGGTCGCACGGACACGTTCGGGGGGAGCCCCGCGAAGATGGTCTTCAGCCTCCGCCGGTTGAGGGAGCTGCCCCCAGGCACGCGGGTGTATCCCGGCCACGGACCGGAGACGACCCTGGGCGACGAGACCTGGATCCGCGACCTCGTCTACCCGGTCCTCTGATTAGCGCCAGCCCGTCGCGGCCCTCCAGCTCCTCGCGTGGGGATGCCGCCGCACGAGGCGAATCGGCGCGGCCCGGCGTCCCAAGCCGAGGCCGAGGCGGCGGTACACTACCTTCATGCTGAAGACGACGACGAGGAAGTAGGCGTACAGAATCGGGAGGGTGACGACCCAGGAGTACTGCCAGACGATGGCCACGAGGCTGATCACCGCGAGCGCCCCGACGACGATCCGAAGGACGAACGCCTCGATCGCAGATCGGCTCAAGGGACCGCCGTCGACGCCGTAATTCGTGTGCCGGACGGGCTCCTGGAAGGCATGGCGGGCCGAGGCCCACACCGCGAAGATGAGGATCGGCGTGAGGGCCGCCATGACGAGGTGGGCCGTCTCCCGCGTGATCGTGAGGTCGATCACCCACGCCGAGTAGACGATGAGGGCCGCCTGAAAGAGCCGTTTCCTCCGGTAGATCGGGAGGAAGTTCGGCATGATCACCGTCTTGAGCGTGCGCTTCACGAGCTCCGCTCCGAACGTGATGGATTTGGGCAACCGATTCGCGAAGAACGAGGCGATCCGGTCGGAGCGGGTCATCAAGATCGGGGCGAGGGAGCTCATCACGATGCACAGGATGCCGGCGAACGGCGTGAGGTAGTGTCCCGCGTAGTCCTTGGACAGCGCGTCGTTCGCTCGGATGGCCCGCGACCCTACGGTCGCGTAGAGGATCGCCTCCTCGTTCCGGGCAATGAGGCTCGTGCCGATCGCCGTGGAGGCGCGACCCGAGAAGCCGATGAAGTACGAGAGGGCGGCGGTCAAGAAGAGGTCGTTCAGGAGGATGAGCGGCACCGCGATCGCGAGCATCGGGAGGACGGAGGGCAGGGCCGCAGGATCGATCGACATCCCGAAGCTCAGGAAGAAGATCGCGACGAACGCGTCGCGGAGGGATTCCATCTTGACCTTGAGCCTCCCGGCGATCCGCGTATCCGCGAAGACCATGCCCATGAAGAAGGCGCCGATGATCGCGGGGATGCGGAACGTCTCGGCCAGGGACGCCGCGAGGAACACGACGCCCAGGGCGAACAGGACGAACAGTTCCTCGTTCCGGATCCCCTCGAAGATCGCCGCCGTCCTCGGGACGACGACGGCCGCGAGGAAGGCGAAGAAGCCGATGAAGAGGCCGACGCCCGCGAAAAGGGCGATCACGTCGACGGGTCGGTCCGAGGGGAGGATCATCCCGTTGACCAGGGTCAGGAGGAACATCGCGAGGAACGATTCCAGGATCACCATCCCGAGGAGGAATTCCGTCTCGCGGTTCCCGAGGCGCTTCAGGTCGATGAGGGACTTCGCCGTCATCGCCGAGCTCGACATGCTGATGACCCCCGCCATGAAGATCGTGTCCACGAGGGGCCATCCGAGCCAGGCGCCGATGACGAATCCCGCGAACATGTTCACCGCGAGGTTCGTCGCCGCGAGGATCGCGGCGGCCTCCTTCGTCTTCATGAGCTTCGAGATGCTGAACTCCAGGCCGACGAAGAAGAGCAGGAGGACGAGGCCCAGCTGGGAGATGTTCTGGAGGAATCCGCTGTCCCCCAGGATCCCGTCGTACGCCCAGCCGAGAAGGCGGACGTGGATGTGCGGGCCGATCAGGATGCCCGCGACGATGTAGCCGATCACAATCGGCAGCCGGATTCGGGACGCGATCGCGGCGCCGACGAAGCCGACCGCGGCGATGACGCCCACGTCGAACATGATGGACGTCGTGTCAACCATCGGACCACGGATCCTGGAGTGGCCCAAGAGCGAGCGCGGTCGCTCGCGATTTCCTCGCGAGAATCAGGATTCCCATCCCGGTCCGCGCAACAGGCGGCGCCATACAAATAGACGTTGTCAATGCGAGGGCGCGGCGCCTCCGAGGAACGTCCGAGAGGAGCTTTATTACGCCGCCCAGGGTTCGGCGCCTGATGGCGGACGACTGGCACGCCTTGTCGGCCGAGGCCGCCCTCCAGCGACTCGACACGTCTCCCTTGGGCCTGACGTCGGCCGAAGCCCGCCGCCGGATCGCCCGCTACGGTCCCAACGAGCTTGTGCAGACGCGGAAGATCAGCCCGCTCCGGATCCTGCTGGGCCAGTTCACGGACGTCCTGGTCATCGTCCTGATCATCGCCGCGGTCATCTCCGCCGCCCTCGGGCTCGCCCAGGACGAGACCGCGGACCTCTACGACGCTGCCCTGATCATCGTCATCGTGATCATGAACGCGATCCTCGGGTTCATCCAGGAGTATCGGGCGGAGCGGTCCCTCGAGGCCCTGAAGGACCTCGCGGCCCCGAAGGCCCACGTCCTGCGGGAGGGCGAGCTCCTCTCCGTCGCCTCGAAAGATCTCGTGCCCGGGGACATCACGGTCCTCGCCGCGGGCGACCGGGTCCCCGCGGACGCACGGCTCTTCGAGGTCGCCAGCCTCCGGGTGAACGAGGCCCCCTTGACGGGCGAGTCGGTGTCCGTGACGAAGGCGGTCGAGCCCCTGCCGCGGGACGCCTTCCTCGGCGACCGTAAGAACATGATGTTCATGGGGACCTCCGTCGACGTGGGCCGGGGAAAGGCGGTGGTCGTCGAGACGGGCATGTCAACCGAGCTCGGGAAGATCGCGGGGCTCGTCCAGCAGGAGACAAAGGAGGACACGCCCCTCCAGAAACAGCTGGACCGCCTCGGGCGGCAGATCGGGATCGCGATCCTGGCCGCGGCCGGCCTGATCTTCCTGATCGGCGTCCTGCGGGACCCCGGCCACATCGAGCTCTTGTTCCTGACCGCGGTGGGCCTCTCCGTCGCCGCGATCCCGGAAGGGCTCCCGGCGATTGTGACGATCAGCCTTGCCCTCGGCCTCCAGAGGATGATCCGCCGCCACGCCCTGATCCGCAAGCTGCCCGCCGTCGAAGCCCTCGGGGCGGCCTCCGTGATCTGCTCGGACAAGACGGGGACCCTGACGAAGGGCGAGATGAACGTGCGGGTCCTCGTCGCGGGGGCGCACCCATACGACGTCAGCGGCGAGGGCTTCGATCCTTCCGGGAGCATCCGGACGGCCGGCGAGGCCGTGGACCTGGACGCGCATCCGGGACTCCGGCGTCTCCTGGAGTGTGGGGCCTTATGCAACGACGCCGTCCTGAAGAAGGACCGGGACCGCTGGGTCGTCGAAGGGGATCCCACGGAAGGCGCGCTCCTCGTCGCCTCTCGTAGGGCAGGGCTGGATCCGGACGAGATTCGGTCGGCGTGGCCTCGGGTCGCGGAGATCGCCTTCACCTCGGAACGGAAGAAGATGTCCACCCTCCACGCCCGCCTGTCGGAGGCGGAGCTGCGGGAGGTCCTCACGGTGCCCGAGGGAGAGAGGCCCGAACGCCTCCGGGGGCGTGAGGTCGTGCTCCATGCGAAAGGGGCGCCCGAGCGGCTTCTCGAGGCGTGCACGCACCACCTCGTGGACGGCGAGCGGAAACCCCTCTCCGAGTACGATCGCAAGCAGTACCTCTTCGAGAACCAGGAGATGGCGAGCCGCGCCCTCCGGGTGCTGGGCCTGGGGTACCGCGAGTTCTCCGGCGACCTGCCGCCCCTCACGGAGGAGGGGCTCGAGAGGGACCTGACGTTCCTGGGATTCGCGGGGATGATGGACGCCCCGCGGTCCGATGCGATCGCCGCGATCCAACGGTGCAAGAAGGCGGGGATCCGGGTCGTCATGATCACGGGCGACCACAAGCTCACCGCAATGGCCGTGGCCCGCGAGATGGGGATCATGCGAGAGGGCGATCTCGCCCTCACCGGGGAGGAACTCGAGAAAATCACGGACGAAGAGCTCGTCCGCCAGGTCGACCGGATTCGGGTGTACGCACGGGTCGCTCCGGAGCACAAGATGCGGATCGTCGAGGCCTGGAAGAAGGCGGGCCACATCGTCGCGATGACCGGAGACGGCGTGAATGACGC
>DASQXV010000048.1:0-2941 GCA_035639595.1 Thermoplasmata archaeon
TCGATCGGGCTGAAGTCGGGCCCCGCCACGGTCCGCGATGTGTGGGCCCGGACGGACCTCGGATCCTTCGTCGATGCCTACAGCGTGAGCGTGCCCCCGCACGGCCTCGCCCTGCTCCGGGTCGTCGGGACGGAGGCGACCCTCTCCGACGGCTTTCTGAGCGATCAGCCGTGGACCTACATGGCCAACGAGGTGGGGCCCGCGGAGCGGGATATGAGCAACGGGTACGCGGGGTCCGGCGACGGCCGGCCGATGAGCCTCAACGGGGTCGCGTATGCGAAGGGGATCGGGGTCCACGCGCCCTCGGCGATCGGGTTCCGTTCCGATGGCAACTGTTCGAGCCTCGCGGCGCAGGTCGGCGTCGACGATGAGGTCGGGGATCAGGGCAGCGTGGTCTTCCAGGTCTGGGGCGACGGACAGAAGCTGTTCGAGAGCGTCCCTATGACCGGGGCGATGTCGGGGCACGACATCTCCGTGGATATCGCCGGGCGACGGAGCGTGCGCCTCCAGGTCGTCGCCGTGGATTCCACGATCGGCGACCACGCGGACTGGGCGAACGCCCGGGTGACCTGCGGCGCCGGGTCGCCTCCCCCTCCGCCCCCTCCGAACCAAGCGCCCCAGGCGAGCTTTACCGCGTCGCCCTCGCTCGTGCGAATCGGCGAGCCTGTATCCTTCAACGCCGCGGCCTCCCACGATCCCGACGGGACGATTGTCTCCTACGCGTGGGACTTCGGGGACGGATCCACGGGTCAGGGGATGCTGATCGACCATGCCTATTCCCGGTCGGGCCGGTTCGCGGTCGCCCTGACCGTGGCCGACAACGGCTGGAAACCGGCCACCGCGACCGCAGACGTCGTCGTGGACGAACCGCCCGCGGCCCGGTTCACGGCGGCGCCCCAAGACGCCGTCCCCGGCACCCAGATCCGGTTCGACGCGTCCGCCTCCCACGATCCCGACGGGACGATCCTCTCCTACGCCTGGGATTTCGGCGACGGACACACCGCGGTCGGGATCTCGGCCGCACACGCCTATAGCCGGCGCGGAGCTTTCCTCGCCCGACTCGAGGTGAGGGACGATCTCGGGGTGGCGAACGGGACGACGCAGGCGATCGGCGTCTCCGACCGCCCGCCGGTCATCCTGAATTCGACGCCGGCCGATCCGGTCACCTTGGAGATGTCAGACTCGAAGACGTTCGTCGTCGTCGCGAGCGATCCGGACGGCGATGGGTTGCGCTATGCCTGGACCGTCGACGGGCGGGCCGCCCCCGCCGTCGGCTCTTCCTACACGTTCGTGGCCACCGTCGCGGGGACCTTCCTCGTGCAGGTCGTCGTCAGCGACGGCATGGGGTCCGCCGCACACACCTGGGCCGTCAACGTGAACGGGTCTTCCGCGCGACCGGCGCCACCCGTCGGGGTCTGGACGTCGGCCACGGTGCAGATTCTCGCCCTGACCGGGGCCTCGGTCGCGGTGGGAGCCGTCGTCGCATGGATCGTTCGACGAAGGCCCCTGTGACTCAGGCCAGGAGCCGGTCGCGGAGCCGCTCCCGCACGCCGAGGATCGAATCCATGCTCCCGTCGAACTTCGCGAGGACCTGCCCGTATTCCGATTCGATTTGGTCGAGGGCTTTCTTGAGCTTCGCCCCGATCGCGTTCGGGCCACCCCCCGAGGTGACCGCCGCGAGGACGATGTCCTTGCCCCGCTCGATCACGATGTGGTGGCCCCCGAAATCCATCTGATGAAGTTCCCGGTCATCGGGGAACTTGAACGCGTCCCGCACGAACCGCTGGATCCCCATGAGCATCCCGCTCACGATGTCGGGGTCCTTGTCCTGGACGAGGTTCCGGGAGAGATGGTCGATCAGGATGCCGTCCTTCGTGGTCAGGAAGACCTCCTCGATCCGCGTGTTGCGGCGCCGGTAGACGAGGGCCCCTCCGAGGATGGCCCCCGCCGCGGCGATCGTCGCTCCGATGTACGGTAGGGGCGAGTTCGCCTCGATGACGGTCACGACGACCGGGTTCGATTGCGCTGCGCCGAGCATCTGTCCTTGACTGTTCGTGAAGACCGCGGTCACGAAATGCGGGATCCTCGTGCCGACCGCGACGCCCGCCCGGACCTGCACCCTCAGGATGATGACCTGCTCCTCGTTCGGCTGCAGGTCCCGGTAGGTCCAGTTGAGGTCCGGGCCTCCGTGCGCGGGCACGCTCGAGGTGTACGAGACGACCTGGAGTCCATCGTCCACGGCGTCGGCGAGCCACACCGTCCTCGCGATCGTCGCGCCGACGTTCTGGAGGTGGAGCTTGTACTCGAACGAGGTCTGCGTCGCGACGGTTTCCGTGCTCGTCTCGAGGGTCAGTCGCACCACGGGGGCGATGAAGTTCGCCCGGAGGAGGACCTCGGGGACGGACTGTAGGTTCCCGTTCGAGTCCGTGTACTGGGCGACGAGGCTCACGTCCTGCGCGTCCCCGTTTAAGGCCACGCTCCGGAGGGCCAGGGTGAGGTTGAAGGCGCGGGATCCGCCGCCGAAGGCGGGCCAGTGCCAGGTGATCTGGGACCCCATGCCGGTCCGCGTTCCGTCGGAGGAGTCGGAGACGAACAGGAGGTCGCGGGGCAACGTCGCATTCATCCAGACGTCCTTCGCGGGGCCGCTCCCGATGTTCGACAGGTCCACGCGGAAGGTGACGAGCGTCCCCGCCTCGACCGTCACGGCGGCGGGCGAGCCGGCCAGGCGCAGGACGGGCGCGGTGACCGTCAGGCTCGCGGGAGTCGCGCTCGAGGGAGGCATGGGGTTCGCGACCCGGTCCGTGTAGACGACAGACCCCAGGACGCTGAGGACAGCGCCGTCCTTCGCGTCGGAGTCGACCGTGAGGTTCAGGAAGATCCACTTCGGCCCGAGGCCGACGCTGGCAAAGACGAAAAGGGCGGCGGATCCGGAGATCGTGAA
>DASQXV010000049.1:0-9272 GCA_035639595.1 Thermoplasmata archaeon
CCTCCACCGCCACCGCCTTCCGGGCCCACGGCTCGATTCACCTTCGCTCCGACCTCCCCCGAGGTGAACGCCACGGTCGCCTTCGATGCATCCTCGTCGACCACGTCGAACGGCCCCCTCCAGGCCCACTGGGACTGGGAGCAGGACGGCACCTGGGACACGCCCTGGTCGACGACCCTGACCGCGAGCCACGCGTTCTCCTCGACCGGGACGCATTCCGTGCGCCTCGAGGTCCGGGACGCCGGAGGCCTCTCGGACTTCGCGGTCCAGTCCGTGATCGTCGTCGCGTCCCAGGGCGGGGGCAGCCCGGGGGCTCCGACGACGACGGTCGACCTCGTCGGCCGGGTCGGCGCGAACGGTTGGTACATCTCCTCCGTGGACGTCGCCCTCCGGGCGACGAGCCCGGGCGGCGGCGCGGTCACGATCCGGTACGCCCTGGACGGCGGACCTTGGGTCGCCTATGGGGCGTCCTTCCCGATCGGCGAGGGCATCCACATCCTCGAGTGGCAATCCGTGGACGCCGCAGGGACCGCGGAGCCGAAGAAATCGACCGCGGTGCGCGTCGACCTGACGCGCCCCGTGGTGTCCAGCCTGTCCCCGAGCGGCGTCGTCCCCCGATCCGACGTGAAGTTCTCGTGGACCGCCTACGACAACGGCTCGGGGATCGCCCGATACGAGATCGAGATCGACGACGGCATGTCCGCGTCCGTCGGGACGGACACGAGCGCCACGCGACACCTCTCGGACGGCCACCACATGATCGAGCTGAAGGCCGTGGACCGAGCGGGTCAGGAATCCGTGAGGACCACCCATGTCACGGTCCAGACCTCGTCCTTCGCGTCCCCCCTCCTGGATCCCATGAAGAGGGTCCCGCTGTACATGCCCGCGCTGGGCCTGGCCCTCCTCGTCGTGTCCTTCGGATTGATCGAGCGAAGGCGTCGCCGCAGGAGACGGCGGCGCCGACGGCGCCCGCCCGCCGAATTCGAGGACGACCGCCTCTCGGAGCTGTGAGACCCGGGTCCTCCGGAGGCCGGGACGTCGCGGACCCCGCATGGGTGGGCCGACGACTCGACGGACGTGGCGCAGCCGGTCAACCGGCCCACGTCGGGCGGATCTCCGTGGTCGACCAACGTTGCCGCGTCATCGTCCGTCCGGCGAAGCGGACGGAGATCCGGGAGGAAGCGGGACCGGGCGGCGCAATTCCTTGGATGGTGGGGGACTCACCGGTTGTATTCACGTTGCTCGATAGAACTCTTATGGGGCTTGCGCATTCCGACCACGGGTCCGTGGGACCGAAGAGAGAATCGTAGTGCGTAATCGAGGGATGGGACATTCAGCGGATGGGACATTCGCAAGCGATTCGATGAGGTGGGCCGCCGGGAGGGGGGGACCGCTCGAACGCGCAGGGTCCCTCCGGATCGCGGCATGGATCGCCGCCCTCGCGTTGGCCTTTGGATCCTTCGCCGTCTTCCCCGTCCATGCCGTGGCACCGCAGGACCTCATCGTGGACCTGGGGACGCTGCCCGGGGACGACTCCAGCGTCGCCCTGGGACTGAACGAATCGGGCGCGATCGTCGGATGGAGCGGCCTCGACTATGGTTTCCAGGGGAAGCGAGGGTTCCTCTGGGAGAACGGGACGATGAAGGACCTCGGCTCGCTCGGGGGGACGCAGGGCACGTGGGCGACGGACATCAACGAGGCGGGCCAGATCGTCGGATCGAGTTACAACGCGACGAACTACGAGCGCCCGTTCCTCTGGGAAAACGGATCCATGACGGACCTCGACGTCGGGGCCGCGTACGGGGGCGCGACGGCGATTAACGATTTCGGTCAGGTCGTCGGATACCGCCAGGTGCGGACGAACGACCCGAACGACCCGTATGCGCTTCGCGCCTTCGTGTGGAAGGCCGGCAAGGTCAACGACCTCGGCACGCTCCCGGGGTTCCGCGACAGTTACGCGACGGGGATCAACAACGCGGGACAAGTCGTCGGATACGTCCAGGACCCGCGGATCCAGGGACCCGTCCACGCGTTCCTCTGGGAGAACGGGACGATGAAGGACCTCGGGACCCTCCCCGGCGACGCCCTTTCCCAGGCCGCGGACATCAACGAAGCCGGACAAGTCGTGGGATGGAGCGGCGGTTACGGGGAGACCCACGCGTTCCTCTGGGAGGCGGGCTCCATGCGTTCCCTCGCGGGTCCCGCGAACGCGACGGACGCGCAGGGGATCAACGACGTCGGCCAGGTCGTCGGGCTCAACGGGACCGCCGTCGTCTGGCACGACGGGAACGAGACGGGCCTCGGGTCCCTCGTCCCCGGGGGGTCGAGCATCGCGCACGAGGTCAACAATGCGGGCGCGGCGGTCGGCGAGGGCCGCACGGGAGCGGGGACGTCCCACGCGGTCTTGTGGCCCCAGGTGGTCCCGATCCATGACGTCGCCGTCACGGCGAGCGCGCTCAATCCGTATCCCACCGTAGGAGAGACCGTCCCGATCGACGTCGTGGGGGAGAACCGCGGGAATCGCCCGGAGACGTTCGACCTGGCCGTCGCCGTGGGCCCGTATCCCGTCGGACGCACGACGGTGACCCTGGCCCCCTCCGCGTCGACCACCGTCCGCTTCGAGTGGAACACGACCGGCATCCCTCCCGGGACGTATTCGCTCAACGCGACCGCGGGGCCCGTGCCCGGGGAGACGAACCTGGCCGACAACGCGTTCCGCAACGAGGGCGCGATCATTGTCTTCCTGCGCCTGGAGGCGGTCCCGTCGGCGTCGCCCTCGGTGACGGAGATCGGCCTGCCGGTCCAGTTCGCTTGCGACAAGACGGACCGCGCGGCCCCGTTCGGACCCTACAGCTTCTCCTGGGCCTTCGGGGATGGGAACGCGACGACGGGCGACCGGGCGAGCCACGCCTACACGACTCCAGGCCTGAAGATCGCGACCTGCACGGTGACGGACGGGAACGGCGAAAACGCGAGCGCCTCCGTCACGGTCCGGGTGGGGCCCGGTCCGTCGGTCCAGGTGCGGGCGGACCGGACGGCGGCGAGTCCCGGCACGCCGATCCGGTTCTCGGCGACCGCGACCGGCGGTTCGGGTCCCTATCGATTCGACTGGGCCTTCGGGGACGGCGCGACCGTCGCCGGCGCGGACGTCGCCCATGCGTACGCGGCACCCGGCAACTACATCGTGACCGTCTCCGTCAACGATTCTCTCGGGTCGACGGGGAACCCCCTCCCGATCCCGATCAACGTGTCCTTCATCGCGACCCTCGCTTCGACGTCCACCCGCGAGTCGGTGACCGGGGAGTCGATCCTCTTCATGGCGACCTCGCAGGGCGGGGCGGGCCCTCCCTACCGGTACCTCTGGGACTTCGGCGACGGCACGACGAAGGAGGGAGAGCCCGCGTCCCACGTCTACGCTCGTCCTGGGACGTACGTGCCGCGCCTGACGGTGACGGACGCCGCGGGCGCGTCCGCCGATTTCCTCCTGGCGCCGATCACGATCCGCGGCGGGCCCTCCAGCGAGGCGTTCGCCGTGGACGCGGACTCGACCCGGATCATCCTCGGGGTCCTGGTCGTCGCGACCGTCGCAGGGGCGGTCCTCTCCGTGCGCGGCCGAAAGCCGCCCGTCGGCAAGGAACCTCGGGAACCTCCCAAGGTGTGACGTCGACGGTCGAGGGACCGTGATCAGACGCCTGTGTAAAGGCGGTCCGCGAGCTCCGACGGCAGGCCCTGGCGCCGGATCGCGGTCGCGACCGCCTCGATGTCGTACGGCACGCGGCGGACGAGGAACGTGCGGCGCGTGAGGTCCAGGATGCCCCACGAGGCCCTCGGGTCCCCGTCCCGCGGCTGCCCGACGCTGCCCGGATTCACGACGAGCCCGGAGCGGAACCGCTCGACCATCGGCAGGTGGGTGTGGCCCAGGACGACGTACGGCGCGTCGGCGAGGCGGAGGAACCCCTCGTTCGCAGTGCCGGGGAACACGTACTCGTCGTCGTTGCGCGGGCTCCCGTGGTACATCGCGACGACCCCCTCCGGCAGGACCCCCCGGGCGCGGTCCTCGAGCTCCTTCAGGTAGCCGACGCTCGCGGGGGTGAGCTGGATCCGGGTCCATCGAATCGCCTCCGCGGCGAGTTCGTTGAACTTCGACGTGTCGCCTTCCAGGACCGCGCGGTCGTGGTTCCCGCGGATCGCATGGACCTTCCGGTCCCGCAGGACCTGGAGGACCTCGTTCGGCCACGGATTGTAGCCCACGAGGTCCCCCGCGACCCAGATCCCCGCGGGCGCGGCGCGGTCGACGTCCGCGAGGACCGCCTCGAGGGCGGGCAGGTTGCCGTGGACGTCCGCGAGGACGGCGAGGTGCATCGAGCGAGCCGATAGGGCACGGCCTATATCACACGTTCTCAATACGAGGCCAGGAGCACGCGGCAGCTCGCGCAGCGAGACGCCTCGAGCCACGACATCTGGGTTTGGTCGTTCTCGCCGACGGGTTCGCCCACGGACCCGAAGAACGATTTCGACCGGAACCATCGGATCCCGGAGGGCCAGTTCTGGGCCCCGAGGAGGCCCGGCTCCATCGGCGCACCGCAGGACGGACAAGCCACCATGCCATCCTGCAAGGTATCCGCCTTCATCAACTCGAACCGGGAAATCCCAAGGCCCGGGAGCGGCGAAGTCGATGGTCGCCCATACCACCAGGGAGTCGGGTTCGCCCACCCCGCAATTACCCTTAAGTAAGGGTAAACGCATCCCGAGGGGCGTGCAAGTCGGTTGTGGCTTCCGGATCAAGTCGATCGGCCGCCAGGAGTACGTGTACTTCTGGCATTACGAAGGACGGAACGGGAGGTCCCGCCAGGTGTACGAGTACATGGGGCCACGACGATCCGCCAGCACGGCCCGACGCCTCGCCGCGGCCCTCGAGGCCTATTACGCGTCCGCGGCGGAAGCCCTGCGGACCCAGCTCGTCCGCCAGCGCGGGCTCATCGCGGCCCTCGGATGACCTCTCCGCCCCTCTCTGCGATGCGGGCTGCGTGCACACCTTTAATAGGCAGGAGGGCCCGTAAGCTGCCCATCCGGGCCTCGAGGCCTGGATAGTAGGTAGTGAATGGACGAAGACAGAGGCGGCAGACGAGGCGGCTACGACCGCGGCCCGCGTCAGATGTATGACGCGGTCTGCTCGGATTGTGGCCAGGCCACGCAGGTCCCGTTCAAGCCGGACCCCGCGAGGCCCGTCTACTGCCGAGATTGTTTCGCAAAGCGCCGGCCGCGACGGTTCTGAATCAGAACGGCAGCAGTGCGTTCGAACCTCTTTCCGTTCGAGCTCCACGCGGTCATGCGGCTGGCGCGGAGCTCCTGTTTTTCCTTCCTCTCCTTCCGGTCTCACGAATCACGATCCGACCGGAGTCCCGTCGCTCTTCGGGGCCCCATCGAGGACCCAGGGACCACGAGGGACCCGAATCGGGGACTCCGCGGATTCGTCGTCCCATGGGGCCTCGGGCATCTCGTCCGATCCCTCCGGAAGGAGGACATAAATGGAGGCGAGGGCGACGAGCCCGTTATGGTACGCGAGCCATTGCCAGGAGGTCGGGTACCATTCGAACCGCAAGGTGAACCAGGCTCCAAGAAAGAGCCCCCCAACCAGTGCCGCCCCCGCCGCGACGAGCCGCCGCGACAGGTCGCCCTCGACATCCACGTTCCCTGACGAGCCAGGTCCGGGGAGATAAAGACCTGGGAATCGACTGCACTGCGGACACCGCGGGCGGCCTCAACCTTATTCGGCCCGCAGGGGTTCCTGGCCCGATGGACCGGATCGAGGTCGCGAAGGGCGTCGAAGCGACCCGCGACTTCGCCCTCCTCCTCCGGGACGACCGGACCCTCGTGATCTCCGACCTCCATCTGGGATTCGAAGGGGCCCTCGCGGAGCAAGGGGTCTCCATCCCCCGGTTCCAACGGCGCGTGATCCTCGAACGGCTGGGGAAGATGCTCGACCGCAACAAGGCCGAACGCGTCGTCGTCGCGGGGGACTTCAAGCACGAGTTCTCGAAGAACCTCGTGGACGAATGGGTCGAGGTGAAGCAAGTCCTTCGGTTCCTGAGGGACCGCGTGACCCCGGTCTTGGTCCGCGGGAACCACGACAACTACCTCGCGACGATCCTCGGGGACTTGAACATCCCCCTGCACGACCGCGCGGACCTCGGAGGGTACACGATCGTCCACGGCCACGAGGAGGTGTCGACCCTCCATCCGATCATCATGGGCCACGAGCATCCCGCGGTGAAGTTGAAGGACGAGCTCGGCGCGACGGTCAGTGTCCCCGCGTTCCTCGCGACGCCACAGCTCATCGTCCTCCCGGCGTTCAGCCCACTAGCGCTCGGGGTCGATGTGTCCTCGTATCCGTATCTCTCGCCCATCCTGAACCGGACGCCGATCGAGGACGCCCGCGTGATCGGGGTCGATGAGAAGGAAGGCCTCCTCGACTTTGGGCGAATGGAAGGACTGCAAGAGCTGCGGGCCTCCCTCCTCATGAAGTGAGGACACCCGCGAGTGCGTCCTGCGCGCCTACGTTGCCAGCGGCGGTCGTTGAACTCGTTAACGAATCACAGCTGCGGCTTGGGCATCACCGAGATGGAACGCGCGTTGGCCATCTGTGCCACAAGGGTCCCGAACTCCTGCACTTCCGCTGTCGAGAGTTGGTAGGATACATCGTCCATCCCAATGCTCTTGCGAATCTTTCGGCCCCGGACGAGCAAACACAACGCCTCCTTGCGGATGAACGTAAATAAGCCGATCGGAACGGACCAATGGCCAAAGGCAACCCAGACCACTTCCTGCCACGGCAGGTTCCGACGCAGACGGCCGCGTCGATACATCCGCAGGCCCCTCTCATCCACCTCGATATCCATCGAGATCCCGAGGAATCCCAAGCCCAGGAAGGTGAGCGCCATCAGCGCGAGAGGCGTCAGACTGACCGCGACCCGTTCCGCAAGCGGACGGTCGGCCGCGCCTGTGTAGAATCCGAATGACAAAATGCTCCACCCGATCCCTACGATGAAGCCACCTGCGATTAGCGGACCCGGCCGCCGACGAAGGGTCAGCCGTTGAGGTGAAGACATGATGTCGGTCGTATTCGTCTGGCGATGGAAAACGGTTTCGCGGCGGAGGACCGCCTCAGACCCAGGCTGGTGACCAAGGGCACGGGCCTTCTCGCCATCCGATCTGGAGATTCCCCAGAACCAAAATGGGTTTGCCTGAGAGCCGGAGAGGGCAAAGGCGACCTGCTATTGCCCTTTTGGGGGAGGCAGGCTTCTCTTGGGATGATTATTTTGGTCCGCGGCAGGGCGGACGGAGGCCTGAAGTCTCTTACGGCGGGATACCGCTGCGATCGCATGCTCGTCGGGCCGTGAGGTAGGTTCATGCCTTCCTCGTGCCTGAGGACCGCCATCCCATGGTGGCCGACCTCGAGGTGGCCCAGGCCGCGACGATGCGCCCCATCGCCGACGTGGCCGCCGACCTGGGCCTCGCCGACGAAGACCTCGTCCTGAAGAGCCCATTCATCGCGAAGGTCAAGCTGTCCGCGGTCGACCGCGCGCGGAAGGGGCGTCAAGGGAAGTTCGTCCTCGTGACGGGCACGACTCCGACGCGCTATGGAGAGGGGAAGACCCTGACCACGGTAGGGCTGGGCCAAGCCCTGAACCGGCTCGGCACGCGGGGCGTCGTCGCGGTTCGCGAACCGTCCCTTGGGCCGGTCTTCGGCACGAAGGGCGGGGCGACCGGCGGCGGGCAATCCCAAGTCCTCCCCATGGAGGAGATCAACCTCCATTTCACCGGAGACATCCACGCGGTCGGAGCCGCGAACAACCTGATCGCCGCGGTCCTCGACGCCCACGTGTTCCATGGGAACGAGCTGAACATCGACCCGACCCGCGTCCTGTTCCCGCGGTGCCTCGACATGAACGACCGGCAGCTGCGGAACATCGTCACGGGCCTCGGAGGGCCGAAGCACGGCGTGCCGCGGGAGGATGGCTTCGTCATCACCGCGGCGAGCGAGGTCATGGCGATCCTCTGCCTCGCGGAGGGGATCGCGGACCTCAAGGAGCGCTTGGAGCGGATCGTCGTCGCCTTCGACCGCGGGCAGCGGCCCGTCCGGGCGGGCGACCTGTCCGTCCAGGGCGCGGCCGCGATCCTCCTGAAGGACGCTCTCATGCCGAACCTGGTCCAGACCCTCGAGGGGACGCCGGCCCTGGTCCACGGCGGGCCCTTCGCGAACATCGCGCACGGGCACAACACGGTCCTCGCGGACCGCCTCGGACTCGGCCTCGGCGACCTCGTGGTCTCGGAGGCGGGCTTCGGCGCGGACCTCGGCGCGGAGAAGTTCGTGGACCTCGTGTGCCGCGAGAGCGGCCTGCGTCCCGACGCCGCGGTGCTCGTCGTCAGCGTGCGCGCCCTCAAGCACCATGGAGGGGTGAAGAAGAAGGACCTCGGGACGGAGAACCCGAAGGCCCTCGAGGCCGGCATGGCGAACCTGGACGCCCACATCCGGATCTTGCAGACCCTCGGCCTCACGCCGGTCGTCGGCGTGAATCGCTTCGCCGCGGACACGGAGCGGGAGATCGACGCGGTCGTGGACCACTGCGAGTCCCTGCGGGTCCGAGTGGCGCCGCACACCCTCCACGAGGACGGCGGAGCGGGAGGGGAGACGCTGGCCCGGCTCGTCCTCGACGCGACGAGGTCCTCCCCCGGCGGGATCCGCTTCGTGTACGGGGACGAGGACCCGTTCGAGGAGAAGGTCGCGAAGGTCGCCACCACGATCTACGGCGCGGCGGGCGTCAAGTACGACGCCGCGGCCCTCGAGGACCTCGGCCGCCTGCGGGAGGCCGGCCTCGACGGCCTGCCCGTTTGCATCGCGAAGACGCAACTCAGCCTGACGGACGACGAACGCGCCCTTGGCGCGCCGACAGGATGGACCCTCCAGGTCCGCGGGATCCGGCCCTCCGCGGGCGCCGGCTTCCTCGTCGTCCTCGCGGGAGACATCATGCGCATGCCTGGCCTGGGCGAGGAGCCGGCGGCCCTCGCCATGGACGTGGACGAGCGCGGGAACATCAAGGGTCTCTTCTAATCCCTCGCACCACGGACCTCCTGGCGGGGCCTCCTCGCGCCGTATACCTCCACTTAGAGGTATGCCGGAGCCGATTCCAGTCCCTGGGCCCACGGGCCGGTCGAGGGAAACCGAGATACACGACGGTTGCCATGGACGCCGCGTGTCGCAACCGACGACG
>DASQXV010000050.1:0-10038 GCA_035639595.1 Thermoplasmata archaeon
CCCTCGAGGAGCACCTCGTGCGGCTGAAGGAGCAGGCGCGATCCGTCGTCCCGCCGGAGCCCGTGCCCTCGGAGATGTACCGTTAGCGCGGCCCCATCGCGGGATCAGGGGCCGAGTGTGCCGGTTTCAGACGGCCACAACGCCTTAGTGGACCGCTTCATTCGTCAAGCGCAAGCGGAATGAAGGGCCTCCCCGGTCCCTGGCGGGCCCGCGAAGCGGGCAAGGCATTCATGGCGACGGATCCGGTCTGCGGCATGTACGTCGACGAGGGCACCCACCTGACGGCCCTCGTCCGCGGACGACGGTACTACTTCTGCTCCCACACCTGCATGGAGGCCTTCACGGCGCCCGAGAAGGAGATCCGGCGGCTGAAGGAGCTGACGGCCCTGAGCCTGGGGATCGGGATCCCCCTCTTCGTCGTCGGGTTCGGGCAGGGCGCCGGGTGGTGGCTCTCGGGCCTCGAGGGGCCGCTGAACCTCCTCTTCTTCGTCCTCGCCACGCCGGTCCAGTTCGTCGCCGGCGCGCGCTTCTACCACGGCACGTGGGACGCGCTCAAGAACCGGAGCGCGAACATGGACGTCCTCATTGCCCTAGGCACGACCGCGGCGTGGGGCTACAGCGCCGTCGTTACGTTCCTCCCCCTCGCCGGCGTGCCCCTCACGGACCAAGGGACGTACTACGACACCGCGGCCGTGATCATCGGCCTCATCCTCCTCGGCAAGTACTTCGAGGAGCTCGCGCGGGGCCGGGCCGGCGACGCGATCCGGAAGCTGATGGACCTCGCGCCCCGCACCGCGCGCGTCCTGCGGGATGGCCGCGAGGAGGAGGTCCCCGTGGAGCGCGTGCAGGTGGACGACCTCGTCATCGTGCGACCGGGGGAGCGGATCCCCGTCGACGGCACGATCGTCGAGGGCTCCTCCGCAATCGACGAGTCCATGATCACCGGGGAATCGATCTCGGTCGACAAAGGTCCGGGGGACACGGCGATCGGGGCGACGATCAACAAGGCGGGCCTTCTGAAGATCAAGGCGACCCGCGTCGGGGCCGATACCACGTTGAATCAGATCATCAAGCTCGTCGGGGATGCCCAGGTCGCCCGCGCCCCGATCCAACGCCTCGCGGACCGCGTGGCCTCCGTCTTCGTGCCCGCGGTCATCGCCATCGCGGTCCTGACGTTCCTCGCGTGGACCCTCGCCTTCCGAGAGTCGGTCGCCCAGTCCCTCTCCTTCTTCATCGCGGTCCTCATCATCGCGTGTCCCTGCGCCCTCGGGATCGCGACGCCCGCGGCGATCATGGTGGGCACGGGCAAGGGTGCGGAGAACGGCCTCCTGATCAAGGGCGGCGAGTACCTGGAAAGGGCGCATAGGCTCACGACGGTTGTCTTCGACAAGACGGGCACCCTGACGAAGGGGACGCCTTCCGTGATCGACGTCATCCCGTTCGGACGCTACACCGCGGAGGAGGTCCTCCGGATCGCGGCGTCCGCGGAGAAGGGATCGGAGCACCCGCTGGCCGCGGCGATCGTCCGCCGGGCCGCGGAAGGAGACCTGCCCCTCGACGAGATCGAGGCCTTCGAGGCGATCCCCGGCCGAGGTGTGCGGGCGAAGGTGTTCGGCCATCCGATCCTCCTGGGGAACCGGGCGCTCATGGCCGACGCGGGCCTCCCGACGGCGGAGGCGGAGCCGACCCTGGCCCGCCTCGAGGCGGACGGCAAGACCGCGATGCTCCTGGCCGTCGACGGCCAGCTCGCCGGCGTCGTCGGCGTCGCGGACACCCTGAAAGACCATGCCCTCGAGGCGGTCCGAGCCCTGAGGCGGATGGGGGTCGAGGTCCTCCTGCTGACGGGCGACAACCGGCGAACCGCGGAGGCCATCGGACGTGAGGCGGGCGTGGACCGCGTCCTCGCGGAGGTCCTGCCCGCACAGAAGGCCGAGAGGATCCGGGAGCTGCAGGCCCAGGGTCAGGTCGTCGCAATGGTCGGGGACGGGATCAACGACGCGCCCGCGCTCGCCCAGGCGGACGTTGGGATCGCCCTCGGGAGCGGGACGGACGTCGCGATGGAGGCCGGAGGGATCGTGCTGATCAAGGACGACCTCCGGGACGTCGTCGCCTCGATCCAGCTGAGCCGGCGCACGGTGGCCAAGATCCGGGAAAACCTCTTCTGGGCCTTCTTCTACAACACGGCGCTGATCCCGCTCGCGGCGGGCGTCCTCGCCACGGGCGCGTTGTTCGGGCTGAGGGTCGTCCTCAATCCGATCGTCGCGGGCGCCGCGATGGGCTTCAGCTCCGTCTCCGTCGTCATGAACTCGATGACCCTGCGGCGGTTCCGGCCGCAGCTCTGAGGTCCAGGAGGTGAGGGCATGGAAAAGGATCCGGTGTGCGGGATGACGGTGGACCCGAAGCGCGCCGCGGGCAGCGCCGCATATGGCGGCAAGACGTACTACTTCTGCTCCGCGGGCTGCAAGTCCACCTTCGAGAAGAATCCCGCGAAATTTGCGAGGTAGTCGACCGCGGATGTGCACCCGCAAAGGTTTATCCTGAAACGGATTCATCAGGAGCCCGTGGCGGACGACCCGAGGCCCTCGGTATGGGCCCGCCTGACGTGGAGCCGCGCCCTCTTCGCCCTGCTCCTCGTGAACCTCGTCTGGACCGCGTCCCTGTTCCTTTGTCCGTATATGGTGCCGCCGGGGTCGTTCGCGAACGCGGTCGGCGGCGCGAACCTCGTGGACCACGAGTCCACCTGGGAGACGTTCCCCCTGTACGCCCGCGTGGTCTACACGATCGGGGACGCGCAATGCCACCAGCTCTGGTACCGCTCCTTCTCCTTGAACGGGAACCAGTTGCCAATCGACGCGCGCATGACCTCCATGTACGTCTTCGCAAACCTCGGCCTGGTCGCGGTGATGTTCGCCCGGCCGTCGACGAGCACGGGGCGCGTGATCCTGAACTCCCTTCCGGCATTCCTGCGACGCCGGCTTGAGTCGATCGGCGTGGAACGCGGGGCCGCGCTCCTCATGATTCTCGGCATGATGCCGACCGCGATCGACGGCTTCACGCAGCTCTTCAGGGTCGGAGGATACGAGTCCACGAACGTGATGCGCGTCCTCACCGGCGCGCCCCTCGGCTACGTCGGAGGCCTCCTCCTCGGTGCCATGCTCGTGACGATCCGGCAATTTACCGCGGAGATGGAGGAGATGCGCGCCCGCTTCGGGTTCGGGTCCATCCACGCGCCTCCCTGACGCTACCTGTCGCGCCGGCCCGGCCCGATTCCTGACCCCAGGCCTCGTTTCCTTATTCCATGTCTGCCAGCCATCCGTAGCCGTCTCTGCGATGGAAAATCCTGAGGACGAGGATGTCCTTGTCCAAGGTGAAGGCGATTCGCCAGTCGCCGACCCGCAGGCGGTACATGGGCTGGCCCGGCTCGGTGTCCAGCCGCTTGACGTCCAACCGGCTCGCCGTCCCGCCCGGATCCTCCGCCAGGAGCCGGAGCGCAGCCTTGACCTTGCGCTTGGTCAGCGGGGGCATCGTCCGCAGGACCGGCGCCGCATGAACGGGGTCGAGGAGGACCTTCCGCGTCACAGGTCCTCAAGGTCTATGTAGTCGCGGCGCGGAGTCGATGCGTACTGCTTTCGGAGTTCCCGCACGAAGTCGTCCCGCTCGACTCGGTCCATGAGGGCGGTGAGGATCTCCTGGTAGGTCATGCCGGCGTGGCCGAACGTCTTGAGTCGGTCCCGCACCTCCTCGGGAAGGCCGATGGTCGCAGTCATGTATGACCATATCTGACCGTGGTCTATATATGGTTTCTTCGATCCCCTCGGAGGTCGTCGGGGTGGCTCGCCCCCCGCAACCCGGCGGCTTGAGGAGCTCGTGAGCGAAGCGCAAAAGCCGCGGCCCTGCGGAACGAAGGGTTTTCATAGGGTCCCCTTCTTGGCCGCCGGCATGGCCCGCCGGAAGCGCAAGGAGGAGCCCGATTGGGCTCCCCCCGCCTTCGACGAAGTCTCCTACATGCAGACGGAGATCGCGGCGGCCCGCGTCGCGGTGATCACGATCGGCTGGGCCTTCGTCGGGGCGGGCGTGTCGTTCCTCCTCTCCTTCAACGCGGCCCTAGCGTTCCTCGCGGGGATCGCGGTCGCCTTCGGCCTGTACTTCGTCCTCCCGCTGATTGGGATCGACATCAAGCCCTTCAAGCGGAGGGACTGGGCCGGCCATGGGGTCACCTATTTCTTCAGCTGGCTGGCCTTCTGGATCCTCTTCCTGAACCCGCCCTTCGGCGACTTCACGGACCCGACGATCCAAGGGATTACGTTGGCCTCCTATCCATCGAGCAATCCCCCGAGTCCCCCGAGCAAGATCCCGTGTTTCCCCCTCGAGGGCAGCTCCATCACCGTGAGGATGGGATCGAACGATACCGTCCTCCTCCTCTTCCGCGCCACCGACAACTCCGGGCGCTTGTCCAACGTGAGCGCGGTGGTCGGCACAGGTCCGTCCGCGGTGCCCTTGAGGTGGACTCCGGCGGCGGGCAACGAAAGCGAATGCAAGGGTCAGGGAACCTATCCGGGCGGGACTTACCGCGCGACCTTCGTCCCCGCCGCTTCTTCGTACCGCATCACCATCTACGCTGAGGATCCGAGCGGGCGCTCCGCGGGCGTGGGGTTCACGGTCCTGATCACGAGCTAGCGCTCCCACGTGAAGCGGCGATCGAACAGCCTCGTCCACGCCTCCGCGTACTCCCGTCGCAGGGCCGCCGGGCCCGTCCGGAGGCGAAGGGACCGCCGTGCCGCTTTCTCCAAATCCTTGCCGAGGCCGAGGTCCCGCCACTTCGCCTTGACGAGGTCCGCGGGCGTCGTCGCCTCGCGGGTCACATCGACGACCCACCTTCCTCCGTGGATGTAGGGGCCCGCAATCGTCTTGCGGCTCCCCCTCCATTTGTCCAGGAAGTCCTTCGCGTTCTTGACCCAGACCGGGGGCCCTTCGTGGCGAGCGACCCGGGGCAACGCCTCCGAGGTGAGTTCGAACAGGAACACGGCCTCCTTGCCGACGACGTCGAACCGCGAATCGAAGACCGCGAAGGCGTTCCGCTCGAGCGCGTCCCCGAAGGCCCGGTGGGCCTTCCGGAGTTGCGGGTACAGGACGTCCTCCGTCACCGCGGGCGCCGGGATGGAAATCGAGAGGAGGGCGGCGCCTCGCCGCGCGGCGAGGCCGCGCAGCTTCGACACCGAGAGGGGGGTCAGGGGCCGCGGGAAGAAGAACCGCTCGCTCGGGGACCGCAGGTACTCCCGGGCCGCATGGACGAACGTCGCGAGCTGCTCCAGGCCGACGGCGCTCGCCACGTTCCGGTTCGGATCCACGGGGTCGACGACCGCGAGGGGTTCGGAGAAGGTCCTTGCCGGAGGCCGCTCCAGCTCGAAGACCGTCCCCGGCTTCCAGGAGAGGCTGTTCTCCAGGACCCCGCGGAAGGAGCCGTGCTTCAGGACGAGGAGCTCGCAGAGGTATCCGCTGAAGCCCAGGACCTTCGCCTCCGCGCCGTACACTCCGATGCCCTCGGCCCAGGCCTTCAGGAGGCGGACCTCGTCCGCCTGCCCTTCCTTCAGATGGCCGAGGACGTAGTCGACGTGGAGGGGCGTGCGGTCGACCGCGCTCATCCTCTGGGACGCGTCCGTGATCCGGTAGCACGGGACGATCTCGACCTCGAAGCCGCCCCACCAGCCGCGGGTGTAGGGATGCTCGGCGTACATCCGCGCGGGCCTCTCGAGGATCTCCCCGAGGGCGAGCCCTTCCCGCTCGAGGACGTCCCGCGGCGTGCCCCACGGGAACGTGACGAAGATGTCGATCTCCGTGCCGGTCAGATGGACCCCTTTCGCGACGGAGCCGACGAGGAGGGGTTTCGCGTCGAGCCCCTTCGCCGCGATCCGCTTCTCCAGGGTGCAGATGACGTCCCGGATCACGGACTGGATCCGTTGGTCCTCCTCCGCCGAGGGCAGGATCTTCTTCAGGATCCGGGCCTCGAACGGAGGCATCGGCGCGGGAATCCCGTCGGCGTATTTAGAGGGGTGCCCGGTCCCGCGGACCGATCACGGGAGGCCCTTCATCGGGGCCGCGCCGACGATCCCGTCGATCGCGAGTTGCACGGTGATGGCGGCGTAGCAAGGCGGCCCATGACGCGGCCGACGGCCCGGCTCCCGTCCGGACGAGCCAGCGAAAGGTCCGGTCCGCGTAGTGCGACAGGACGCGGGCGGAGAAAAGGGCACGATTCAAAAGAACCGACAATATCGAAAATGGAGGCCATGGCGGTGGCGGCGAACGCCGATCCACCGACGGCCTCCGTTGGACCTGTTGGACCTATTCGTCAGTGCTTCCGCATCAGCTTCATCCAGCCGCCGCTCTCGTACACGGCGAGGTTGCGGCTGTTCGCCGTATTGACGAACTCGTCCCAGGTGATCACCTGGAGCTTGTCGCTGCCGCCTTTCGTGAAGCGCAGCGTGCTCGTGCCCCTCACCTTGCTCGGCTGGAGGCCCTTCACAGACGCGATCTGCCGTGCGTACTCAAACGAGATTTCGCGGAGTGCAGGCATGTTTCCATCCCTTTCGTGCGCGCTCCATTGCGCGCGGACGGATGTACGACGAGGCCCGCTATAAGTGTCTTTCGTTTGTCTGACGCTTTGACAATCGGGTCCATTGCCGCGTGGACCGTCGAAGGGATCGCGGATCGACGGTCGAAATCCGGGAAGGGCCGACGGGCGCCGACTCCCATCCGCGCGCGGCGCCGGCCGCGAATCCTCCCGGTGACCGCGATGGCAGCGAGGGCTTATGTTCTCGGAGATGATTCCCTCGCCCGACGCCTTAAATAAGGCGCGAGACACCCATCCTACGTACGCCCCTCCCCTGGCGGTGACCTGAAACATGGCGAGCGAACAGCCGTCCCCGTTCATCCTCGACTCCGTGAAGGCTTCCGCGTCGAGGTTCAAGGAGACGAAGAACGCGCTCGACGCGCGGCAGAAGGAACTGGAAGCCTTGAAGGCCGAATTGGACTCCCAGCGCGCGGACCTGGAGCGACAGGCCGAGCGCGTCCGCGCGGAGCGCGAGGCGTTCCAGCAGGAGAGGGACCAGGTCAACACGGCCCGGGGGACGATGGACCGGGACCTCGCGAGCCTGCGGATGGAGCGGGAGAAGGCCGCGGCCGAGGAGAAGCGGGTCCAGGACTGGGCCCGGGCCCTGAACGAGCGGGAGCGGGCGATCCGGGAGAACGAGGAGCGGCTGAAGCGCCTCGACATGGACCTGTCCGGCCACCTGAAGGATGCGGAGGGGAAGATCCAGGCCCTCGTCGAGCGCGAGGAGCTTTCCGCGCAGCGGGAGCGCGGCCTCGCGGACACGATCGAGCGGCTCAGCGTGCTCGAGCGCGCCCTCGCGGACCGCGACAAGAAGCTCGCGAAGCGCGAAGAGGAACTGGTCCGGTTCCAAAACGAGCGCCTGAACGCCCTCGAGACCCTGAAGGTCGAGATGGCCAAGATCAGCGAGGAGATGTACACGCGGCAGAGAGAGTCCACCTCCCAGCACGATTCGTTCGTCGAGTTGACGGAGACCCTCAAGGAGGAGCTCAACCGCCTCGCGACGGAGCGGGAGAAACTTGCCCACAAGGAGCGGAGCCTGGTCGAGGCGGAGAAGTACCTCGCCGCGGCGCTCGAGGCGAGCGGGATCGAGATGACGGAGCCCACGGAGCCCGCGGCGAAGGCCCCGACGCCGTCGACGGTCGAACCGAGGCCTCCGAAGCCCGGCACGATGCCGCCCCCGCCCCCTCCCGCGCCCGGCCCGCCGGCCCCGTCGATCCGGAGCGGCGAGAGCCTCCGGGACGAGATTTTCGAGGAGGAGTCCTCCGCAGGAGCGAGGCCCAGGGTCTCCCGCGCGGACGCCCTCGAGCGGATGACGAAGGCGCTCGAGACCGCGAAGAAGGCCCGGGATACCGGCCGGAACGTGAGCGAGATCCGGAAGACGCTCAAGCAGGCGCGCGCGGCCTTCGAGGGCGGCGACTACGACACGGCGTCCCGGCTCGCCGAGGAGATCCTCAGGGACCTCGAGGCGGTCCCCCTGACTCGGTAGGCTCCGCGGCGCCGCCGTTCGTCATCGCGTGGATCGGCATCGCGTACACGGGCACCCCGGGGATCCGGGGGATATGGTCCTGGGCCGGGATCGACCCCCACGGATCCGGATCGGAGACGGGCCCTTTCACGAACGTCCACACGAGGTTCCCCAGGAAGACGAGCTGGCCGAGGCCGATCAGGAAGGCTCCGACGGTCGCGATCCAATTCAGGGTCCACAGGAAGTCGATGTTGCCGAATTGACTGTAATCATAGACCCGACGCGGCATGCCGGCCAGGCCGAGGAAGTGCATCGTGAAGAAGACGACGTTCAGGCCGACCATCGTGAGGGCGAAGTGCCACCGGGCGAGGCGCTCGCTGTACATCCTCCGCGACATCCGAGGAAACCAGAAGTAGAAGCCCGCGAAGACGCCGAGGATCGTGCCCCCGAAGAGGACGTAGTGGAGATGGGCCACGACCCAGTATGTGTCCTGCAGCGGATAGTCGAGCGGGATCGGCGCCTGGAAGACGCCGTTGATCCCGCCGATGACGAACATCGTGACGAAGCCGATGGCCCAAAGCATCGGGGCCTTGAGCTCAATCGCGCCACCCCACATCGTCGCGATCCAGTTGAAGATCTTGATCCCGCTCGGGACCGCAATCGCCAGGGTGATCATCATGAAGGGCAGGCGCGCGGAGATTGAGAGGCCCGTCGTGAACATGTGATGGACCCACACGCCGAAGGAAAGGAAGCCGATGGCCACGGTCGACAGGGCGATCGCCTTGTAGCCGAAGATCGGCTTGTGGGACATCCTCGGGATGACCTCGGAGATGATGCCCATCGCGGGCAGGATCATGATGTACACCGCGGGATGGGAGTAGAACCAGAACAGGTGCTGCCACAGGATCGGGTCCCCGCCGTGCACGGGGGACAGGAACGCCGTGATCCCGTGTCGGTCGAGGAGGAGGATGAACAGTCCGCCCGCGAGGACCGGGGTGGCGAGGAGGGTGAGGCCCTGCGTGACGAGGATCGACCAGACGAACAGGGAGAGGTTCTGGAACGTGATCCCGGGCGCCCGATGGCGGAAGATCGTCACGAGGAAGTTGACCGCGCCCGCGGTGGAGGAGATTCCCAGGAGGTTGAGGCCGACGATCCACATGTCGATCCCGGGGCTTTTGTCGTTCACGCTCAGGGGCGTATAGCCGGTCCATCCGATGTTCGCGGCCCCGAGCCACATGATGACTCCCGCGACGGGGATGATCCAGAAGCTGAGCGCGTTGATCCGCGGGAAGGCCATGTCCTTCGCCCCGATCAGGGGCGGGACCATCAGGTTCCCGAAGCCCGCGAGGATCGGGATTGAAACGAGGAAGATCATCGTCGTCCCGTGCATCGTGAACAGCTCGTTGTACGTCTCGGGACCGACGATCGTCGGGCCGGGGTACGCCAGCTCGGATCGCATCAGGAGGGCGAGCACGCCGCCGATCAGGAAGAAGAGGAAGGAGTTCGCGAGGTACAGGATCCCAATCTCG
Organism: Thermoplasmata archaeon; assembly: GCA_035639595.1. Taxonomy (GTDB): domain Archaea; phylum Thermoplasmatota; class Thermoplasmata; order RBG-16-68-12; family RBG-16-68-12; genus RBG-16-68-12. Next base: position 9,602 of record DASQXV010000050.1, read on the forward strand.
TGATGGTTCGTCGTCGTCAACCAACGGACGATTCCGACGGGCCCATTCCGATGAGGATAGCCCGAGACGACCTCGCCTGCCATCGGGACCTCGGCCGCCATCCTCTGAGGCCGGCCGCGGTTCCTGTACTTCGGGACCCCGCAAAAAGGTTTCCCATCGGAGGCGCGAACGAGTGCGAAGCCACATCGTTACGATGCGACCACAAATGCTTTAGAGGCTATCGGATTTCGGCAGGCCCATGCCCCACCCGCGACGGGTTGTCCTCCTGGCCGCGGTGACGCTCACGGCGATCGCGTCCACCATGCAGACGGTCGCCGCACAAGGCCTGACGCCCGGCCAAGAGGCGATCGACCGCCTGTTCTACATCGTGCTCGTCCCCGCGATCGCGATTGGAGTCCTCGTCGGCGCTCTCGTCGTTTACGCGGTGCTTAAATTCC
>DASQXV010000051.1:0-4773 GCA_035639595.1 Thermoplasmata archaeon
AGGTGCCGAACAAGGTCGTGGCCACGAAGATGAAAAAAGAGTTCCCGACGTACATATACGAGAAGGCGTTGGGGTCCCCTTGGGGTCGACCGATGGCGACGAACACGAGGTACATAAGAACTAGGATGAACGCCCCCGCCACGGGCTTGATGACCGAGTAGATGATGAAGAGCCAAGGCTCCGTCCAATTCGAATCCATCTCCCATCCCAGCCATGCCGCGGTCTTGAACGTCCGCCAGTACGTGTTCATTGATGCCGTGATGTCAGTTTCCCCTCTCGCTTGGCGAGCGTTTCCAGGTAGGCCAGGCTATAGCGGGCCAGGATCAGGAAGAGGAGGGCGAGGACGAGCAGGACCGTGAGCTCCGTCCCGACGGGCGCAAGGGGGAGGATGGACGCACAGACGGACGGGCCGAACGGACAAAGGGTCAGCTGCCGCAGGGCATCCAGGCCGAGGGCCGCAGGCACCACGCTGCCCCCGATCGCAAGCGCCGGCCCCCACCCGCCGATTCGGTACAGCCCGCCAATCGGGAAGTACATCCCGCTGGAGAAGAAGATCGGCTCCTCCATCAGGGCGGACAGGTTCCATGCCTCGCGGCCCCACAGGAGGTACAGGGACGCGAACATCATCCCCATCCCATAGAGGGCGACGAGGGTCACGAGGAACACGGCGACGAGCGTGAGGGGGTCCGCGACGACGAAGATCACGCCGAACACGACGATGCCGGCGAACAGGGTCGCCAAGGCCCGGACCGAGGTCATGAACATCCCGCCGACGGCCATCCCGCCGAGGAGGGCCATCCGGTTCATCGGGGCCATCATGTACAGTTGAAGGTTCCCGATCTCCTTCTCCCAGTACAGCTGGCTGGCCATGGACCAGAGGACGTTGAGCCAGAACGCCACCATGGTGCCGCCTAGGACGACCGTGGCGACGTACGCGTTCAGGGCCGCTTTCAAGCCATCGATGTAGGCGGCCTGGGCGGCCGCGTCCGCGCACGGAGTCTTGCCGCACATCCCCCACGGTGCACTCGCGCTCGTCTGCAGGGTCGCGGCAATCGCCGAAGCCGCGAAGAAGTGATAGATGAACACGTAGGCGGAGATCCCGAGGAGGGGCAATATTGCCTCGAAGAAGATCCACGAGGGCTCGCGGTTCGCCCCGATGATCCGCGGGTAGGATCGACCGACGACGGCCCGAAGGTTCAGGCCGATGCGGTACCGCAGATCGGTGCGACGGGCGGTCGTCGCGCTCACTCGAACCCCCTCCCGACCATGCTGATGAACACGTCCTCGAGGGTCGGCTCCGACTTCTGGAGGGAGTGGACCTTCTTCCCTTGTGACGTGATGACGCTCAGGATTTCCGCCACGGGACCTTCGTCCTCGAGGATGAAGGTGAGATGGGACCGATTCTTCGAGATGTCGTCCTTGGCGGAGAAGTTCTTCACGCCGTGCATCGTCGCGAAGGTCGTCGTGTCGCGGATCGCGTCGACCTCGAGGCGGAACGTCGTCTCCGTCCGGATCATCCGCTTCAGGTTCTCCGGCGTGTCGCACGCCAGGATCTTCCCCTGATCGATGATCGCGATCCGGTCGCACATCTGGTCCGCCTCGGCCATGTAATGGGTCGTCAGGAGGACCGTCTTGCCTTGGTTCTTGCGGACCCAATTCGTGACGTACTCTCGGATGATGCGGGCCGCGTTCACGTCGAGGCCCAGGGTCGGCTCGTCGAGGAACAGGATGTCGGGGTCCGTGACGAAGCCGCGGATCATGTTCATCTTCTGCCGCTGCCCCGTGGAGAGCATCCGCACCTTGGCGTCCCGCTTGTCCCACAGGCCGAAGACGTGCATCAGCTCGTCGATCCGCGCCTTGGAGACCTTGCTGGGGACCCCGTAGAACTGGGAGAACATCCATACGTTCTCGCGGGCCGTCAGGAGCCCGTAGCCGGAGGTCTCTCCGCCGGACACCATGTTGATCCGCTGCCGGATCGGGAACGGGTCCTTCGCGACGTCGTGCCCCGCGACGAACGCCTGTCCGGAGGTCGGCAGGAGGAGGGTCGCGAGGATCTTGATCAAGGTCGTCTTGCCCGCGCCGTTCGGGCCGAGCATGCCGAACAGTTCGCCATCCCGGATCTGGATGGAGACGCCGTCGAGGGCGGTCACCGGGCCGAGGTGGTTGTCGCCTTCGTCTGCGCGGCGCTTCTTCCGGAAACGGCGCTTCTTCCCCGCGAACACGCGCGTCAGGTCGCGGGTCTCAACGGCATACGACATCGTGCGTTGCGTCCCCTCGCTCTCGGACCGGGCGGGACGTCCGCGGCCTCAGGCGGCGATCCGCAGCCGGTACCGGCTGATGTATCCGGCAATCCGGTTCCGCATCAGGACGCTCCGCACGTCCGTCAGCTCGGAGACCATCTTCTTGTTGTGCTCGTAATCGGCCGTGAACTCGTTCGGATAGAGCTTCACCAGCTCGATCGCGACTCGTTTGATGTACGTCGGCCGAATATTGCCCAAAGGCTCGCTCCGCGTCCGGTTCGGGAGGCCGCCCAAGGGGAGCGCGCTAGATAAAGATTCGGAGCGGCGACGTGCCGCGGGCGTGGGACGGCGCGGCCGCGCGCGCGATCTCCGCCCGCGACGGACTCTGCGGGCAACTATTAAATAGGAACCTCGGATACGCCGACGAAGAGCACGCCTTCATCGGTCTCTCGGAGTGAGCGCCGTTGGAAGAGTCCCTCGTGAACGTCGAATTCCTGAAGAGCTCGAACAACTACATCGCACGGATCCAGAGCGAGCTCGGCGGCATGCGCGAATATCGCAGTTCCTCCTTCGAAGAGGTCCTCGAGCAGGTCGTCATCGACCTCCAAGAGGAGTTCGAGTCCTACTCCTGATCACGCACCGGTCCACGTGGGCTTGCGCTTCTCGATGAAGGCCCGCATGCCTTCCTCCTTGTCGTGCGTCGAACCGATCACGCCGAAGGCCGCGGTCTCGAAATCGAGGCCCGCGGATAGCGGCATGTCCATCGACGCGCGGAGGCAGGCCTTCGCCAGGGCGATCGCGGCGGGGCTCTTCTCGAGGATCTTCCGCGCGAGGGCCTTCGTCTCCTCCAGGAGGCGGTCCGCCGGCACGACCCGATTGACGAGCCCGATCCGCTCCGCGGTCGCGGCATCGATGGACTCGCCGGAGAAGATCATCTCCGCGGCCCAACCCATCCCGACGAGCCGCGGGAGCCGCTGGCTGCCGCCGAATCCCGGGATGATGCCGATGTTCACCTCCGGCTGACCGATCCTCGCGCGGTCCGACGCGACTCGGATGTCGCACGCGAGGGCGAGCTCGCAGCCGCCGCCGAGGGCGAATCCATTGATCGCCGCGAGGATGGGTTTGTTGCAGGCCGCCATTGCGTCCCCGAGGCGTCGGCCGGCCTCCGAGAAGGCCCGCATCTCCAGGGCGGACAGTCCGGCCATCTCCTTGATGTCCGCGCCCGCGACGAAGGCCCGGTCCCCCGCGCCGGTCAGGATGATCGCGCCCACATCTGCGGCCATGGAGAGGTGCTCGATGGACATCGACAGCTCCCGTAACACCCTCGAGTTCAGCGCGTTCAGTGCCTCGGGACGGTTGACCGTTACGATCGCAAGGCGGTCCTCCATCGCGACTTGGACGAGATCGGGCATGTTCTCAGGAACGGGAATGCCGCGAGACCTCGATGAACGTTCGCGCGGGGAGCCCACGAAGAAAAGGGAGCCTATTTACCCCAGGACTTCCTCCCCAAAAAACGGAGGGCCGGCGAGGATGCGGAGTCGAATTCGTGGTGTCGCCCTTGTGATTGCTGCCGTGGTCGTCGCGGGGATGCTGTTGGTCCCGACGACGGCTCGCGCGGACACGGACAAGCCGACGTGGAAGGTCGGCAACTATTGGGTTTACAAGGGGGACGCCCTAGGCTTCCCATTTGGCGGCGGATCGGGCGGCGGATCCGCCGACGTGAGGATGCGCCTCGAGGTCCTCGGAACGGAATCCGTGGCGGTCGAGGGAACGTCCTACGATGCGTATCACCTGAAGGTCGAAGCGAACTTGACGATGGGCAGCCTCACCGTCAACATCCCGGGCGATGCGTGGTTCCGATCGTCGGACCTGTCCCTGGTCAAAATGAAGTTGACCGCGACCCTGGGCACGCCCCCATATGCGAGCACGATGACGGTGACCGTGACAACGAGTCCTCCGCTCGCAATCCAATGGCCCTTGCGGGCGAATGCGACTTGGCCCGTGTCGAGCACGGTCAAAGCGGTCCTCCAGTTTACGGGCGTCCCAGACAACATCCAGACACAGGCCATCTCAGGGACGATGGCCGTCGGCGCCTCGGAAAGCGTCGCCGTGCCGGCGGGCCGATTCGATACGACCCCGGTAACCTTCACAATGTCGGACGGGAACCGGTCGAAGAGCTCCTGGTCCTCAGAGGCAGGGAACTATGCCCAGACGAAGTCGTATGACAAGAACGGCACGGAGACCAGCTCCTCGGAATTGACGTCGTATAGCTACCAGAAGCCGTCCGCGACCTCCGGGGGATTCTCCGGCCTGGGGACATTCATGGGCCTTGACTGGCTCGTATGGATCGCCGTCCTCGTCATCGCGATTGGCGCCGGGATATCCGCCGTCGGAGTCCGTCGCCGCCGCAAGCGGGCGGAGCCGCCACCCGGCTCGATGGCGACCATGCCGCCTCCTGAATCGGCGATGGAACCCGGGCCGCCCCGCGAACCACCGGTTCCGCCTCCCTGAACGGACCGGCGGAGGCCGGGCC
>DASQXV010000052.1:0-14419 GCA_035639595.1 Thermoplasmata archaeon
CGCCTTCTCGTACATGTATGTCGGGAACTCCTTCTTCATCTTCGTCGCCACGACCCTGTTCGGTACCTTCCAGGTCATCCAGTCGGATCGGGAGTGGTATCAGACGATTCGATATGTGTACATCTCGCCGATCTCCTACTACGTCTACATCCTCGGACGCGCGGCGTCGAAGATCGCGGTCTCCACGTTTGCGGTGGGGATCACGCTGCTGTTCGGCGCGCTGGTCCTCGGCGTCCGACTCCAATTGGCCCTCGCCTCCGTCCCGATGTTCCTCGCGACCTTGTTCCTGGGGCTCGCCGTCCTCCTCGCGATCGGCATCTGCCTCGGCGGGATTTCCTTTCTGACGGCGAAGCACACGCACGGCCTTGCGGAGGGCATTCCCGGGATCTTCTACGTCTTCTGCGGGGTCCTGTTCCCCCTGTCCGTCCTCCCCGATTGGGGTCAGGCGATCGGCCGAGCGATCCCCCTCACGTATTGGTTCGATATCACCCGCCGTCTCCTTGCGCCCTCGGTCGGCATCGAGACGACCTTGTCCGGGTACAGCGATCTCGCCGTCCTTGGACTCCTCGTGCTTTCTTCGGCCGCCTTCTTCGCCCTGAGCTTAGGCATCTTCAAGGCGGGGGAGTATTTCGCTCGGAAGGCGGGCAAGATCGACATGACGACGTCCTACTGAGCGGGACGCCGGGCGCGCCGCGCCCTCTGCTCCCGCCGGTACGGGAACCTCTGGATCGCGCCACACGCGAAGCACGTGACCACGACCTGGCTCCGAGAGACCCGCACCCGCGAGCTCACGGACGGCAGGAGGAACGCGAGGCACTTCTTGCAGAACGAGCGCTTGAACCGTCCTGGGACGCGGACGTTGTATCGCATCCCGATCCGACGCGCCAACTCCACGTACCGACGGGCCCGGCCCGGGTGGCGGTGGAGGGCCTCTGAAGCCGCGAGCTCGAATAGGGTCGTCATGCGCTCCACCGCGATCCGCCGCTCCATGCCGCGGTGGCGCCGCTTCGCCATGGGAGCCGGACTGTCCCGCGCCGCAAAGAACCCTTCGGGGGTCCCCACCAGGCTTATCCCAACGGAGGGAGCTCGAGGTCGGCGGAAGGATGCGCTTCCTCTCTTTCCTCGCCCGCTCCCTAGGGCTGGTCCTTCTCGTTGGCCTAGCGGTCATCCTCGCCATCGTGCTGCTGATGCCTCACCTGGGGTGACTTCTCGGGGTCTTCCTGGCCCTGTTGTGGGCCTACGGATTCTCATTCTCGCATGCCTACGTCCTCGCCTGCGATGGGATCGGTCCGCGCTCCCTCGGTGTCCGCAACCCCCCGAACCCTTAAGGTCCGCCCAGCGTTGCCTAGAGGGATTTCCGTGCGCGATCGAGTCCGACGAATCTTCCGGAACCTCGCCGATGGCGTGGACCTCATCGTCTTCCTGAACTCCGTGGAACCGCACATCGACATGTCCTTCTTCTATGCGACCGGCCTGACCGACGGCCTCTTCGAAGGGTGCGCCGCATGGCTCACGCCCGATGGAGGCTGCCACATCACGACCTCCGCCCTGGAGGAGGAGGCCGCGAAGAAGAGCGGCCTGCCGATCCATGTGTTCCAGACCCGCGACCAGGCGTCGGCCCGGTTCCGATACCACCTGAAGGGCCACCGCAAGATCGGGGTCAACGCGTCCGAGCTCACCCACGGGGCCTTCGAACGCCTCCGGAAGCTCGCCCCTCGGTCCGCGAAGTTCGTCGACGTCTCAGATGCGGTCATGAAGACCCGCCTCGTCAAGGATGTGCAGGAGCTCGAGAACATCCAGCGCGCCTGCGAGATCGCCTCGAGCGCGTTCGTCGAGACCCTGCCCTTCATCCGGACCGGCGTGACGGAGGCGGAGGTCGCGTCCGAACTCGTGTACCGGATGCAGAGGAACGGGGCGACGGCCCCGTCGTTCCGGACGATCGTGGGCTCGGGCCCGAACGGGGCAGAGCCCCATTACACGGCGGGGCCGCGGAAGATCCAGCGCGGGGACATGATCGTGATCGACTTCGGGGCCCAGTATCGGATGTACTGCTCGGACATCACGCGGACGGTCGTCGTGGGCAAGGCCTCCGCGGAGCAGCGGCGGATGCACGACACGGTCTCGCGGGCCCAAGCCGCCGCCCTCGCGAAGATGCGGCCAGGCCGCCGCGGCAAGGCCGTCGACGCGGCCGCGCGCACCCTGATCGACGGCACGAAGTACAAGGGCCGCTTCATCCACGGCCTCGGCCACTCGATCGGCCTCGCCGTCCACGATGGCGGCGCACTGAACGCGTCGAGCGACCTCGTCCTCCGACCGAACATGGTCTTCACGGACGAACCGGGCGTCTACGTGCCGGGGTTCGGCGGGGTACGGATCGAGGACGACGTCCTCATCACGAAAGGGGCTCCCCGGTTCATGAGCGCGGCCCCGCGGGAATTGATCGAGCTCTAGTCCGCCTTCGGGGTCCCTTGCGGCATCTCGCGGGCGAGGATGCTCATCCGGATCACATCGACGAAGCGGCCTTCCTTGTACACGTCCTCCCGATGGATGCCCTCCGGGCGAAAGCCGAGCCGCTCGTAGACCCGGATCGCGCGCTCGTTGTACTCCAAGACATCGAGGGAGACCTTGTTCAGTCCGAGCGGGCCGAACGCGTAGTGCAGGACGGCGGCCATCGCCTCCGTCCCGTAGCCTTTCGACCAGAGGCCCGCCTCGCCGATCACGATGCCGACCTCCGCCTTCCGATGGACCCGATCGATCTTGTGGAGCCCGACGTTCCCGATGTGGACGCCCGCCACATCGATCGCGAAGATCTGCTCGTCCGGACGGCGCTCGTAGTCCCGGAACCAGCGCTCCTCTTCCGGCATCGTGACGGGAGAGTTGCGACCCAGGAAGCGGATGATCTGCGGGTCCGAGAACCATTTCACGCAACGCCGGAGGTCCGACGAGGCGAGGGGCCGGAGGCGGACCCGTTCTCCCTGGAGGACCCGCCGGAATTCCAGCACGGCCTCCGGAGGCCGAGCGACGGGTAAAGACCTTTCCGTCCTCCTATCAGGGACCGAAGTCCCGCGACAAGCTGGATGCGACGATGGGTTGAACCTCGGGCCGGCGTTCACGGGCCCGTGATCGTCTACGATCCCCGCTTCTTGGACCACGTGCCTTCGCCCTTCCACGTGGAGCGGGCGGACCGGCTCCGGGCGATCGTGGACCGGCTGAAGCAGGAGCGCCTCTTCGACGACGTCGTTCGGCCCTCTCCCGCATCGATCGCGGATCTGCGGCGCGTTCATCGGGAGGCGTACCTGGACCACTTCGAGCACCTCGGCGAAGGCCTCTTGGACCCGGAGACCGCGGTCCATCCGGAAACGTTCGAGATCGCGCGGCTCTCCGCGGGGGCGGTCCTCCAAGCGACCCAGACCGCGGTGCGGGAAGGCCGACCCGCGTTCGCCCTCGTGCGCCCTCCCGGGCATCACGCGGGGCCCGACTACGGAGGCGGGTTCTGCTACCTGAACAACGTCGCGGTGGCCGCGGCGGACCAGGTCGCGGGAGGCCGCCGCGTCGCAATCCTCGACTTCGATGCCCACCACGGCAACGGGACGCGAGACGTCTTCGCGGATCAAGCCTCGATCCTGTACGTATCGACGCACGAGTACGGTATCTACCCGGGCACGGGTCCCGCGGAGGATGTCGGCGAGGGCGAGGGCCGCGGCTTCACCGTGAACGTCCCGTTCGGCGCGGGTTGCGGGGACGCGTCGTATCGCGCGGCCTTCGACTCCGTCATCCGGCCCATCGTCGAGCAGTTCCGGCCCGATGCGCTGCTCATGAGCCTCGGGGTCGACGCCCACTACCGGGACCCGTTGACCTCCCTCACCCTCTCCTCTCCGGCCTACGTCGACCTGATCGATCGAAGCACGGACCTGGCTCGATCCGTGTGCGGCAACCGCCTCGCCGTGGCCCTCGAGGGCGGCTACCACCTGGAGGCCCTGGCCGAGGTCATCGCGGGCGGCATCGCCCGCTGGGACGGTCGGGCCGTCGACCTCGTCCTCACGGACGTCCTCGACGAAGCGGGACGCGGCCACGAGGCGGTCGAACGGACCGTGCGGGCCCACCGAGCGTTCTGGAACCTACGTTGAGTGGTGCCGCTTCCGTTCCGTCTCGAGCCGCTCCTTCTCCTTCAGGATCCGCTTGTGGAGGGTTTCGAGGAGGCCTTTCAACGCGGCCCGCAGATCCCAGTCGAAATGGTGCGCGTGGTAGATCCGGTGGGCCGTCGCGAACCGGGCGCGGAGGGAATACTTGAACCGGTCCCCCTCCGGGCTGTACTTCTGAATGTGGATCGTGAAGGTCCTCGGCTCGACGATCTCCGCGAGCCGCTGCATCTCCTTCTGGATCAGGTCATAGATCTCGTCGTACGTGTCCGAGGGCTCGTCCTCGAGGCCGCTGACCTCGACGAAAAGCTGCTTTCGTTCGACCAGGCCGGCGAGGTACTGCATGAGGTCCTGCGTCGTGATGATCCCGGCGGGCTCGTCCTTCTCCGTGACGATGACGGACGAGATCCGGTTCTTCGCCATCAGCTCCGCCGCGCGCTGGACGTCCGCGTCGGGGCCGATCGTGGTGGGCGGGTATCGCATCACGCTCCCGACCGAAATCGTGACCTTGTCTTCCCGCCCCGCCCTTTCGCCCTGCTGCTCCCGGACCTTCGGCCTCGCGAACAGGTCCGCGACGTCCTTGAGCCCGATCACGCCCTTCAGATGGCGGTTCTTGTCCACGACGGGGATCGACCGCTCGCCCAGCGACGCCATGAGCTGGACGGCCCGATCGACGGTCTCGTCCTCTCCGATCGCCTGCGGGTTGGGCGTCATGAAGTCGCGGGCGAGAATGCCTTCGAGGGCCCGCGCCTCGACAAGGGCGCGGACGAGGTCGGACCGGGAGAGGACCCCGACGAGGGATTTCCCCTTCACGACGGGAATCGCGCGGAACCCCGTGGAGATCAGCTTCTCGGCGGCGACGGGAAGCGGCGTGGCGGGCGCGAGCTCGGGGAGGGGCTGGAGGATCGTGGACACCTTCGTGGTCGGCGGGTGATTCCGCAGGCGCATCAGCTCCCGCATCGTGACGACGCCGAGGAGCTTCTTCCGCTCGAGGACGGGGATCTCGTGGATGTCGTGGCTCTTCATCTTGCCGAGGATGTCCCCGATCGTCTCGTCCGGGGACGCGGTCACCAGGTCCGTCGACATGAAGTCGGAGACCCGCAGGTCTTGGACCCTGTTCCGCGCCATGAGAACCCGCCGAGGGGAGGGAGCGATAACGCCAGGGACCGTATAAGAGGGTGTGTTCATACCGAGTCGATGCCCGGTCGGACGGACGCGCGGGCCGTCGTGGTCTTCCGCGGGCGTGTCCAAGGCGTCTACTTCCGCGCGCACTGCGCGGAGAAGGCCGAGTCGCTCGGGCTCCGCGGGTACGTGCGAAACATGCCGGACGGCAGCGTCGAAGCCGTCTTCGAGGGGGATCGTCCCGGGATCGAGATGTGCATCGAGTGGAACAAGACCTCGCAACCGTACGCGCGTGTCGAGTCCGTCGAGGTCGCATGGCACGAGGCGAGGGGAGAGTTCAAGCGATTTCAGGTTCGGCATTGATGTATACGTAACTCTTTTCTTCGGGTGGCCCGCTCCTGGGGTAGGTTCCTTGATCAACGACAGGATCCGAGTCGGAATCGGGCAGATGATCGTAGCATTCTGGGTGCTGCTGTGCGGTTTCCTCCCTAGCCTCCTCGTTGCGTATGGAGCTGGCTTGTTCGTCCTTGGCATCGTTTGCTCTGGGTTCATCCTCTTCATTGGCTACAGAGCTCTCGTCCCTCTCCCTCCGCCAAAGCCAGGGCTCGATCAATCGAGTCGAATGCCGTAGGTCGTCTGCGGAACTTCACCGTGGATGACGTGGACATCTTCCTGGGTGAGCAGCCCTTTCGCGAGCCACGCCTTCGTCTTCTTTGGAACCGTCGCGGGTCCCAGTACGGCCCCGGGGCGGCGTGGATCGTCGATGTAATCCGTCTCCAGGAGGAATCGGGGCCCGCCGCGAATCGCTTCGGCCACGCGGTCCTCCGTAGCGAGGATTGACGGCACGAGGCCATGGTTGTCTTCCGTCCGGGTCAAGGGTGGCGAGTGGTGCTTGACGATGCGATCCGGCGGAAGTCCCGCTTCAGCAGCGAGTCGAGAAAACTCCTCGAAGGTCGCGGGCGTGGGGTCCTCCGTGTGTAGCACGATGGCGCACCCGAGTTCCTTGGCCCGCGCCATCGCGTAGCCGAGGAGACGATTGCACGCCTCGACCACGTCGGCCGAGACCGGGAAGTGCGGTCGACCGATTTCTCCAAATGCGATGGCCTTTCCCTCCTGGATGAGTCGGGCGGCCCCATCGAGTCCCGTCCTCATCGTTTCGAACGCGGCCTCGAGTCCCATGTTGTCCCGCAACCCGATGAGCTCGACCGGGTACGGGCCTAGAGCGACGAAGACCTGTAGGCTGGTTCCCCGGCGCACCGCCTCCGCCATGGCGAGCGTCTTCGCGTACGCGCGGTCGTAGTCGTCCGCGCGGCGAATCGGGATGTCAGCGTACGGAGAGTGGGTGAGCAAGATCGCGGTCCCGCCCGCCCGTTCGAAATCCTTCGCCGCTTCCACGCCTCGGAACTCGGGACGGAGGTGGATGTGGTTGTCGAAGATCGGCACGCGGGGCGCAACGGCGGCCCTCGTTTAGGCTTTCCCGCCCTCTCCGGCCAGGCGGCGTGCGCCCGGTCTTGACGGCAATTCGGGATCCGCTCTAACGGAGGAGGCCCGCCGCCTTCAGTTCTTGCGTGATCTTCTCAACGGCCTGCTCGACATCCTGCGGCTTCCGTGCGCCCGTGCAGACGAGCTTGCCGCTGCCGAACAACAGGACGACGACCTTGGGCTCGTCGATGCGGTACACGAGCCCCGGGAACTGCTCTGGCTCGTACTCGACCTTCTCGAGGCCCAGGGAGATCGCGATCGCATTCAGGTTGATCTCCGTGCCCAGGTCCGAGGAGGCGACGATGTTCTGGACCTCAATCTCCGGGTTCTTCTTGATCGGGATGCCCGCGGCCTCGATCTGCTTCGCGACGATCTCGATCGCCTGCTTCACGTGTTCGAGGCTCTTCGCCCCCGTGCAGACGACCTTGCCGCTCCGGAACAGGAGGGTCGCTGTCTTCGGCTCTTTGAGCCGATAGATGAGGCCGGGGAACTGCTCTGGCTCGTACTCCGCACCGCCGAGGGCGAGGGCGATTGCTTGGAGATCCAGCTCCTCCCCGAGGGAGGTCGAAGCGACGACATTCTCAATCTTGATTTTAGCCATCCGACACACCTCCGAGCCGCAGGCGGTCCAGAGGTCCGCGGGGGCTCGGCCTTCAGGGATTTAAATAGTGGTTTATAAGCTTTGGTCGGAGATTTCGCCTTCTGGATAACCTCAGGCGGCGGCCTCCTTCGCACGGACGATGGCATACAGCGCCTGGCTGAGGGGCGCCGGAATCCGGTGCCTCGCCGCCCCTTTGATGATGGGGCCCACGATCGCGTCGACCTCCGTCCGCCGGTGGCGGTCCAGGTCCTGGAGCATGCTCCCGCGGTTCGCGGCGGTCCTTCTCGCGACCAATGCGATTCGATGGCGCAGCTCCTCCACGTCCAGCTTGGCTCCCTCCGCCTTCGCGACCGCGATCGCCTCCCGACCGACGGCGTCCATAACTCCGGAAAGGCGCTTGTCCCGCACGAGCCGGCCGTTTGGCACGCCCGCAATCGCCGCGAGCGGATTGATCGCCGCATTCACCACGAGTTTCGACCACAGCTCCGACCGGATGTCGCTCGTCAGAGAGACCACGATCCCCGCATCCGCGAGGAGGTCCCGCAACCGCACGAGGTCCCTCTCGTCGACGTGGGACCACTCGCCGATGACCGCGTCGCCGATGCCGCCGTGGCGGACCTCGCCGGGAGCGACGAACATCACGCCGATCGTGGTCGTCCCCGCGATGACGCGCCGCGCGCTCTTCGCAATCGTCTCCGCGTTGCCGAGGCCATTTTGCAGGGTGACAAAGATGGAACGGTCGGAGAACGTCTCCAGCGCGCGCATCGCGTTCGCGGTATCGTACGCCTTCGTCGTGACGAACACGAACTCCGGTCGCGCGCTCGGGGGGACGGTCGTGGCGGCCTCGGGCCGCGCGATCATCGAGGTCTTCCCGCTGATGCGGAGCCCGTGCGCACGAATCGCTTTCACGTGATCGGGTCGTCCAATCAGCACGACGTCATGATGTTTCGAGAGCAGCCCTCCGAAGAAACTGCCCATCGCTCCCGCTCCGAAGACGAGGACCTGCACGCGCGGCGATGCATCGTCGTACAAAAAACGGTTTCGGTGCGCGAACCCATTGGTCGACTTTTATATAATTGATTCAATGTTAACATATGTGACGATTCGCTACTTTTAAAACCCCTGAATCCATTACATGCTCAGGGAGGAAAGGAGTGGCCAAGAAGAAGAAGGGCAAGAAAAAGAAGCGATAGGACGCTTGCCCGAACAACCTTGGCGATGGACCTGTCGTTTGCGGTTCATCGCGCCGCACCCTTTTTCCGTTTTTCACTGCCTATTCATTTTCCTCGACATGCGATCCGCCACGCGCAGAGGTTCGGGATATCGGAGGCGCGTCGTCTCGAGGGCCATCCGCATCGCGCGCTCAACGGAGATCCGATGGCCGACGGAGACGTAGATCGGTCGAGACCCGCCCGGCGGGATCCAGGCGTACCCGCGCATCCGTCCGTCGATTGCCACGGATCTCGGATCGCCCGGATGGGATGAGGATCCGACACGGCCCACCAACCGATGCTTCGCGATTCCCACGGTCGGGAGCCCGAGCCGGACGCCCACGGCACACGCGATGCCGAAACCCGCAGGGTGGAGGCGGCCATGTCCGTCGACGAAGAGCAGGTCGGGCCGCACCTCGAGGCGGTCCACGGCGTCGCGGATTCCAGGGAACTCGCGGTATGCGAAATACGACGGGATGTACGGAAATTCGACGCGTCGCCGCACCGTCGCGACCTCGATGGGTTCGAGGGTGGACCGGTCCATCGAGACCGCGGCGACGTGCATGACGTTCCCTCGATACGACGCGTCCACTCCCGCGATTCGCCGGAACGGCGCGCGGGGCCCCGCGGGTTCGTCCTCGACGACTTCGGCGGCGAGCCGCTCCTGCTCCTCCCGCAAGCGTTCGAGGAATCCGATCCCTGGCAGACCGTCGATGATGTGGCGCCGCTCGATTCGGTCCCGGACGACGCGGATCCCCTCGCGTGAGCGGAGGTCCGAAGAGCTTCGCAGGACCGGCCGACCGTCCGACCGCACGACGCGGTGGGCGCCGGGAGTCTCCGGATGCGCGGCGAGCCACGTCGCGACGGCTCGTGCGGCTCGGAGATCACCGAGGGCCCGGGCGACGGCCCCGCAGGTCGCGACCCTCCCAGGCGGGATCTCGGCGAGGCAGCGCTCCACGGCCCGCCGGAAGTCGACGTCCACGGAGTCGTATGGCGTCCCGCCCGCAAAACCTTTCTACGGAAGGGTCCATCGGCCGCCTCCCGATGTCTGTCCTCCTCCGCGGGGGCTATCTCGTCACGCAGGACGCGGCCCGCCGCGCTTTCGCGGGGGACGTCCTGATCGAGGGGGACCGCATCGTCGCGATCGGCCCGACGGATCGCTCCGCGGACGAGGTCATCGACTGCACAGGATGCGTCGTCCTGCCGGGATTCATCAACCTGCACAATCACGTCGCGAACACCCTGCTCCGAGGGGTCGCGGACGATGTCCCGCTCGAAGGGATGCTCGCGAGGGCCCAGGCGATCGATGCGAAGCTCACCCGCCGCGACATCCAGGTCGGCGCGCTCCTCGGCTGCGTCGAGATGATCCGCTCCGGGACGACGAGCTTCCACGACCTGTTCTACTGGGAGGACGAGGTCGCCCGCGCCGTGCGGGAGTCGGGGATGCGCGGCTTTCTCTCCTGGGTGACCTTGGACGAGGCGCTGACGACGCAGCATGGGAGCCCGTTGAAGAACGCGGAAGCCTTCGTCGCGAAACAGGCGGGCGCAGGCCTCGTCACGCCTTCTGTCGGGGTACAAGGCGTCTACGCCGCCTCGGAGGAGACGTTGCTCGGGGCGAAGGACATCGCCGACCGGCGCGGCGTGCGACTCCACATGCATCTGTCCGAGACCCGGGGGGAGGTCGAGCGCCACCGGAAGGCCACCGGGCTCCGGCCCGTCGAGTGGCTCGAGAAGATCGGGTTCCTCGGTCCGCGGCTCACCGCGGCGCATTGCGCCTGGGTCACGATCAACGAGGTGCGGGCCCTCGCCCGACATCACGTCAGCGTGGCCCATTGCCCGGTGTCGAACATGAAGCTGGCGAGCGGGGGCGTCGCCCCGGTTCCGGAGATGCTCCGGGAAGGCGTCGTCGTCGGTCTCGGCACCGACTCTCCGATCTCCAACAACGCGATGGACGTCTTCGCGGACATGAAGGTCGCGGCCCTCCTCCACAAGTCGACCCGATGGGACGCCGCGGTCCTGCCCGGTTCGGAGATCCTCGACCTCGCGACGATCGGAGCGGCTCGGGCATTGGGGATGGAGGGCGAGATCGGTTCGATCGAGGTCGGGAAGCGGGCGGATCTCATCGTCGTCTCAATGCGGAGCCCCCACACGACTCCTTTTTATCCGGAAAACGTCATCAGCCATCTCGTCTACGGCTGCCGGGGGAGTGACGTGAAGGCGACGATTGTCGATGGCCAGGTCGTCATGGCGGATCGCGTCGTGCGGACCGTCGACGAGGCGGACGTCGTCGCGCGGGCCCAGGAGACGGCCCGGGAACTCTATGAGGCCTGAGCCGTGATCGTCGGCGTGGACGAGGCCGGTCGAGGGCCTGTCATCGGACCCTTGGTCGTCGTTGGGGTCGCCGTCGAATCCGACGTCCCCTTGCGGCAACTGAACGTCCGGGATTCGAAGAAGCTCTCGCCGGAACGACGGGAGGCCCTCGCGCCGGAGATCCAAAAGCTCGCGCGGTACGAACTCGTCGTGATCCCTGCGGAGCGGATCGATGTGATGCGCGCGGAAATGTCCCTGAACGATTTCGAGGCGAAGCTCTTCGCGGAGGTCATCGAGAAGCTCCGTCCGGAGACCGCGTACGTAGACGCTTGCGACGTCGACGAGATCGAGTTCAAGCGGTCCGTCCAGCGGGAACTCCCATTCGAGGTGGAGATCGTGTCCCAGCACAACGCGGACGAGCTGTTCCCCGTCGTCAGCGCGGCCTCTATCCTCGCGAAGGTGTACCGCGACCGCGAGATGCGGGCCATCGAGAAGGCGATCGGCGTGCCCGTCGGCTCGGGCTACGCCTCGGACGCCGACACAATCGCATTCCTGGAGGGGTGGATCCGGGACAAGGGCTGCCTGCCGCCGCACACCCGGGCCTCGTGGGACACCGCCCGTCGGCTGCTCGCGGGGTCCAAGAACCGGAAGTTGGACGACTACAATGGAGGGAAGCGATGAGGGAGATGCTCGAGGATCTGATCCGGAAGTTCAACGGGAAGGTCGCGTCCGACTCCGCGCTCCAGTCGGAGATCGGAGACCTGACGAAGACCGTCTTGATTGAGTTGAAGGACGGGACGAAGTACCATTTCACCCTGAAGGACAAGCACGTCGCGGGCCTGCTCGACGGCGGGATCGATCCCGCGGACATCACGATCTCGACGGATGCGGAGACCCTGAGGGCCCTGATCCTGCGGGAGATGGGGCCCTTTAAGGCGTACGCGACGGGGAAGATCCGGTTGAAGGGGAGCTTGGAGGACCTCGCGCGCCTCCGGAAATTTTTCTGAGCCGCCTTCGCGATAGATTTATCCCGCACGGTCCAATCCGGCGGATGACCGCCGTCGCGGGCCCGGGCTCGATGCAACGTAGCGGGGTGGGGTAGCCAGGATATCCCGTCGGGCTCATACCCCGGGACTCCCAGGTCCCCGGTGAGACACCCGGAGATCGATGGTTCAAAAGGGCCGGCAGGTCCTCCCTGCGGCCCGGGACGTCCATCCCCCGCTATCGGCCTCGGGCCCTGGCGGTCTCCGAGGATTGGGCCCTGGCCCGTCGACCGTCGGCGCCCTTCGCGTCATGAGTGTGCGCCCCATCTGATTCTCAGGTCGCAACTTTTATCCTCGATGGGCCGGCTGGTCTCGCGCTCGGCGGACTGTCGATGGATCGGGTGAAAACGGGCATCGCGGGGCTCGACACGATGCTCATGGGCGGCCTCCTGCCCGCCCGGCCGTACGTGGTCTCCGGGCCGACGGGGGCCGGCAAGACCGTCCTCGCCGCGCACTTCCTCCTCGAAGGCCTGCGGCAGCAAGAACCGTGTCTCCTCGTGACCCTCGACGAGCCGCCGATCGAGGTGAAGGCGAACATGGCCACCTTCGGGTGGAACCTCGACCGACTGAAGATCCTCGACGCGACGCCGGACGTGCGGGCACACAAGCGCGCACGGTCCGTGATCGACGTGGGGACGTCCCTCGACGTCCGGGACATGGAGGACGTGACGGACATCCGACAGTCGTCTCAGGTCCGCGCCCTCGAGGTCACGGTGCACAGCGTGCAGAAGATGATCAAGCAGGAGTTCTCGATGCACCTCGAGCGGACAAAGCAGCGGTACAAGCGGATTGTGATCGATTCGATGACGGCCCTGAAGATGTTCTCGATGCAAGGCCAGGACAGCCGCGTCCTGATCCAGTCGTTCATGCGGTTCCTGTCCGAGCTCGAGGCGACCTGCCTGATCGTGTCCGAGCGTCTGGACCGCAAGACCCTGGAGACCGAGTTTTTCCTCGCCCGCGGCGAGATCCGGCTCCACAAGTGGATCGACGGCAGCGCGATCCGGCGCGCGGTCTCGATCGAGAAGTTCCGCGGCTCCTCCTTCGACGACAAGATGCGGATCGTGACGATCGCGGCGAAGGGCATGACGGTCTCCCTCGAGACCCCCTCCTCGATCCGGGGTTCGTCCGCGGTCCCGAAGACGGGGGAATCCCTCTTGGAGACGCGCCTGATCGACGAGGTCTCGAACGTGATCGAAGCGGTCATGCGAGAGATCGAAGAGGCCCACCGACGTCAGATTCCGGTCCGGGACGTGGAAGTCTCCCTGTCCCGCGCGATGCTCGCCTTCCAGCGACGGAACTATCAGAAGGCGATGAAGATCGCCCTCGGCTGCGACTCCGACCTGAAGGAGCGGATCGGTGCGGCGCCGCCGCCTCCGCCGATCGCCGCTCCGCCGCGTCCACCGGGGATCATCCGATGATGCCCTCGGCGAAGATCCAGACGGGCACCGCGGGCCTCGACAAGATGCTCCATGGCGGGTTCGTCCCCGGGAGGCCTTACATCGTGTCCGGGCCCCCGGGCTCGGGGAAGACGATCCTCTCCGTCCAGTTCCTGCGGGAAGGCCTCGAGGGCGGCGAGCGATGCCTCTTCGTGGCCCTCGAAGAACCCCCGAACGAGCTGAAGATCAACATGCGTTCGTTCCGCTGGAACCTGGACGACCTCGATGTCCTCGATGCGAACTCGGACATCCGGCGGTTCGAGCCGACCCCCATCCTCGAGATTTCGACGGAGGAGGAACCCACGAAGATGCGGGTGCTCGGCGAACGGATCCGGAAGACCCCCGATTTCGAGAGCAAGGAGGTCACCGTCCACTCGCTGCAGCAGCTCCTGAAGACCCTGCTCCAGAAGAAAGGCTACCAGCGTGTGGTCATCGATTCGATGACCGCGCTTCGTTACTTTTGCATGCGGGAGTTCGAGGAGGCCGTGACGACCCAGTCCTTCATGCGGTACCTCGCCGAGTCGAAGGTCACCTCCCTCCTGATCCTCGAGTTGCCGGAAGAAGGAGAGGTCCCGCCGGAGGCGTTCCTCGCCCGCGGCGAGATCCGGCTCCACAAACTGCGGGACGAGACCGGGATCAAGCGGTTCGTGTCCGTGGAGAAGTACAAGGGCTCTTCCCACGACGAGTCCGTCTATCCGTTCGAGATCACGAACGGCGGAATCGTCATCAACACGGCCCCGAAGCCCGCCATGGCGGTCTGAAGGAGCGCCCGACGCCGGCAGCTTCCTGGCGGATATCCGACGTGGGTTTGTCAGACATCTGTATGACTACTTTTAAATAGGGTGAGGCGGATGCGTCCCGCGTCCGCTCCATCGGGATGGGATGGCACAATGAAATCGCTTCTCAACGAAGCCTTGGCCCGCCACCAAGAGGCCGAGGCGAAGGAAGAGCGTGAAGCCGCCAAGAACGCGAAGGCGGAGGTCAAGAAGAAGAACGGCGACGACGAGGAGATCGAGAAGATCGTCGAGTCGATCAACGTCTCGATCAAGATCGTCGGATGCGGCGGCGGGGGATC
>DASQXV010000053.1:0-8382 GCA_035639595.1 Thermoplasmata archaeon
AGGCGCCGGCCAGGTCGAGCCACACGGATCGGGGCGTCTTCTCGGCGAACGCCCAGCCCAGGGCAGTCTTCCCCATCCCCCGGGATCCGTACACGACGGCGACGGGCGCGCCGCCCACGAGCCAACGTCGGAGGAACGCGACGTCCTCCTCCCGTTGCAGGAGGGACGGTCGCTCAATTCCGACGACCGTGGGCCGGAAATGGCCCTGGGCATCCGTCGCGGCGAGGGCCGCGAGGGGCGGGAGTCGAAGGGTTGTCCGGGCCTCGCCGATCGTCACGGTCCGGCCGTCCACGTCGACCAGGATCCGGTCGATGTCCGTCAACAGTTGCCGCGCCTTCCGGACTCCCGCTTCCGTGAGCACGTACACGCGGACCCTGCGCCGTCCTCCTCGGAGGCGCGCCTCCCGGACGTCGGCGAGCCCCTGTTCCAGCAGGCCGCGCAACGCACGGGGGACGTGGCTCCGCAACAAGCGGGCCCCCTCCGCGATGCCCGCCTGGGTCGCCTCGCGGCCCGGTTCCGGGGCGTTCCAGAATCCGTGGAGATGGACGAGCACGCGCTCCGCGGCGGTAAGCTCCACATCCGTTCCGATGCGGCCCGATTTACTTAAGCGTGCGTCCCCTGATTCTCACGTTCTCATCGGCTGGTAACTACCGCGAACGGTTTATATAGCGTGGGCACGGCTGCTCCAACTAGCCCTTCGTCCACCGGGAGGCCAGGACATGAAAACCATCTTGCGCGAGGATGATGCAGCGGTCTCCGAAGTCGTCGGAACGATCCTCATCCTGGCGATGACGGTGGTCCTCTTCTCGTCGATTATCCTCTGGGTCGGGAGCATCCCGGCCCCGACGACCCAGACCCACGTGGACCTCGGTCCGACGATGGTTCCCATCTACGACGGAAGCGGAAACGAGATCGGGGTGAACATCACCCTGCTCCACCGCGGGGCCGAGTCCCTGAGCCCCGGCCTGACGGCGATCTACGTCATCTCCCAACGGGGCTCCGCTCCCCTGGTCACGGCCAAGCTCTTCCTGCAGAAGTTCAACCCGTCCCTCCCCGGGAATAAGAGCGGGCTCCTGGACGGTCGGGACGCGGTCTGGGACATCGGCGAGCGCTGGGGCTATCTGAACTACTACCTCCGCTCCACGGACACGATCAGCGTGACCGTCGTCGACCTCTCCAAGAACGCGGTGGTGTGGATGGGGCAGCTCACGGCCGACCCGGGCACCCGACCCCCGATCTTTGTATCGAAATGGACGGACGACACGATGGGCACCCCCGCGATCGATCCGGTCCAGGCGACCAGGGGCTTCTTCCTCTACGCCCGCGTGTTCGACCAGGACGGCGACCTGAACAAGAATTCCGTCTGGGCGACCCTCACGATCTTCTTCGGCACCGGCGACTCGTGCGCGAATCCCCAGAAGATGCATGACGACGGAGTCTATCCGGATGCCGCCGCCGGCGACGGGATCTTCACCCTCGGCGCGATTACGTGCACGAGCCCGCCCTATCCGAGCCTGAGCTGGGACGGGTCCATCATCCTCATGAACGCGACGGATATGAAGGGCCACCAGACGAAGACCCGGCTGGTCCTGCATGTCGTCGAACCCTTCACCCAGGGCGAAATCCAGACGATTCCGACGGCCCTGTGGCAGTACATCGGCTTCGCTCAGGTCCGGACGGGAGACGTTTGGCTGACCAACCTGACCAAGCCGTATGGCACGACCGATCGATATCAGCCGTTCCGGGCCCTCAAGGCTTGGCTCGGCGCGGGGGCCATGTTCCACTTCCAGCTCGCGAACCACGGGAATACGACGATCTTCCTTGACGGCTGGACCGAGGTCTACTTCACGAACACGCAGAGCGCGAGCGGTTTCGCGCTCTACATGGTCGCGCCGTGCAGCCCAACCCTGAACGCGGGTTCGGGCGGGGTCGTCGCGTATCCGGGCAGCTCCACGGCGATCACGGACTTCAAGTACGCCCATCCGGGCACGCCCGCCGGCTGTGCGGCCGGGGTTCCATCGGCCGTCCTCGACATCAACCCGCTGAACCAGGAGAAGGGCGGGACCCCGTACGAGCTCATGATCTACAACAAGGTGCCTTTCGCCGTGGGGTCGCCCTACAATTGGCCCCAGTCCGCCAGCTACTTCCTGAACATCCTCGTCTCGGGCATGTCGGGGCCGGTCAACATGACCTATCAGCAGATCCTCGACCGATGGGGGCCGACCTACAACCCGTACGACCATCTGCGGGACGTCGACCCGACGACCCGAACCCAGTGGTACGCCCAGGTCATCCCGTTCATCGGCATGGTCACCTACTGACGACGAACCATCCGGCGCGGGCGATTGCCAGCTGCGGATCGCGGCCTGAAGGTCGAGGCCCCTTCCATGCCTTTAGGACCGGAGGGCCGACAGGACGCCCTGCGCCCGTTCGACCTCGATGACCGCGAGGGTCTTCCCTTTGCTTGCGAGGTCCTCGAGGCGAGAGGCGATGTGCGCCTCCCGGCGCTTCTGTAATCGGCGGAATCCCGGCGAGCCGTTGACCTCCGCGTCCCACTCGAGGACGAAGTCCCGCGGCGTCTTCGCCGTGAAGCGCTTGTTCTGGAGCCTCCGTTCCAGGCGCCCCTGGAAGACGAGTTCGAGGGCCGACACGCATTCCACGTAGGCGTCCGTGTAGAGGGCCTCGTCCATGTCGATCGCCTCGAGGCGAGCGCCCCGCCGTTCCGCGGACCGGATCGCTTCGGAGAAACAGGGCGCCGGCTTCACCGGAGGTTCCCACGCGGACAGCCCGGCGACGTAGATTTCCTCCTCGAAATTCTCCGGCTCGACGGGCGCCCCGCGGTAGGCTCGGAGGGCCTCGAGCTCCTCGGGACCGATGCTCAGGGCAACGATCGCGGGCCGGGTGTCCTCGACCGCGCAGCGCACGGCATCCGCCTCGGACGGAAGGCCGCGGATGACGGACAGGACATGGATGGAGTTCCCCCCGCGCGGGATCTCCTCCATCAGCCCTTCCTCTCGGAGATCATCTCCTCGACGTCATCCGTGTCCCTCGCCCGGCGGAGTTCCTCCCGAGCGATCACGGGGACGCCGCGGATGCTCATGCGGACGGACCGGCGCACGACGAACATGACGGACCCTTTC
This sequence comes from Thermoplasmata archaeon, assembly GCA_035639595.1. Taxonomy (GTDB): domain Archaea; phylum Thermoplasmatota; class Thermoplasmata; order RBG-16-68-12; family RBG-16-68-12; genus RBG-16-68-12. The sequence continues at coordinate 3,141 of DASQXV010000053.1, forward strand.
TCCACGACGCGGCTGATGTCCGACACGACCTCCGCCTTGCGGTCGAGCGCGATCTCGGGGCCGCCCACCCCCGTGAGGTAGATCGTCGCCTCGTGCTGGGAGAGGGCGTCGAACGGGCTCCGGACCGTCGGGAGGACCGCGTATCCGAGGCGCTGGAGCCGCTGGTACAGCTCCCGCTCGAACCGGTCGAGCCGCGGGGCGGCTCCGGGTCCGGGCTTCGGGTCGTCCTGGAAGCGGAACGGATCGATCGGGAGGGCGAGGAATTCGTGCAGGGCATTTTCGAGGCGCATCGCGACATCGAGGGTCGCGGCCATCCCCTCGAGGTACATCTGGATCGTCCGGCGGGAGACCCCGCCGATCTCCGCGAGGGCCCCGAGGGAGAGGCCTCGTTCCTCCCGGAGTCGGTGGAGGACCGACGGATCCAGCCGGACGTACAGGCCTCCCGGGGCCGAGAAGAGGAACGGAGGCACGCCTTCTTCGAGGAACTCGAGCATGGTGCTTCGGGCGAGGATTGGGACGCCGAATCGACTGTAGATCACGCCATCCTCCAGGGGACCGCCCCCCGTCCGCTCGCCGACGACCAAGGGGGAGCCCTCGAGGGTCCGCGCGATCCCCTTCAACTCGAGCGCGGTCTCCCGGCTCAGGGCGTCCACGTTCAGGAACACCTTGATGATCAGGAGGGTGTCGTCCCGGCGCGCGACGACGTCGAAGGCGAGGCCCCGCTGCCCGTGCGGGCTGGAGAGGAAGAAGCCCGTCTTCGCGAGTGCGGTCCGCGTCTCCTGGAGGAGCCGTTCCCGTTTCACGGGTCATTCATCGTTTGAGCTTCTATATAAACGCCATGGAATGGGTCGTCCGCGCACCCCAGAGCCCGGACGGGGCCCAACCCTTTATCGACGGCCCTCGCTTCGCGGCCTCGCCATGCCGGGAGAGCTCACGGGGGATCGGGTAAGGGTCGCGGACCCGGCGGAGGCGAGCGGCCTCTACAACCGCGGGTCGTTCGGCGTGCCGCAGCCCGGTGGCGGCGTGGAGATGGACCTCCTCGAGGCCGTCTACCTGGTCGAGGCGGACCGGCTGGAGGTCCGCCGGGACGGCCGGAAGGTGTCCGCCCGCGAGCTGTTCCGCTCCGCGGGCCGCTCGATCCCCGCGTTTGAGATCCGGTACCTCGTGTACCGCGACCTGCGCCAACGCGGATACGTCGTCGACGCCCGCGGGGGCCCCGCCGACTTCCAGGTCTATCCTCGGGGCGGCGCGCCGAAGAAGACGCCGAGCAAGTACTGGGTCCGCGCCCTGAGCGAGCGGGCCGTGTTCGACCTCGCGGAGCTGCTCGGTCGCGCCGAGGAGGCCGCCGCGGTCCGGAAGACCCTGCTTCTCGCCCTCGTCGACGAGGAGAGCGACCTCACCTACTACGGCGTCAAGGAGGCCCATCCTCGTGGCCAGCGCACGATCCGTCCGCCTAAGGATCGGATCATCGCCCACTTCCTCGGGGACCGCGCCGTCGTGATCGACGAGGCCGAGGCTCGCGCCCTCCACGAAGCGGCATTCTTCGGCAAGCTGATCGGCCGACGTCTGCAGCTCAGTCTCCTCGAGACCGCCTTCCTCCTCAAGTCGGGGTTCGTCGAGGTCCGCAACGCGGAGACCGACCGGCCAATCGGGATGGCGCGGCTCCTCCGGGAAGCGGAGACGATCCAGCCCGACTTCCCGTTGCGGCTCCGGGCCTATGAGGACCTGATCGCCCGAGGCGTGATCTCGAAGACCGGCTTCAAGTTCGGCTCCCACTTCCGCGCGTACGAGGGAGACCCGGAGACCCATCATGCGAAGTACCTGGTCCACGTCGTCCCGCGGGGGCACCGCGGCGCGTGGCCGGAGATCAGCCGCGCGGTCCGCCTGGCCCACGGGGTGAAGAAGCAGATCCTGTTCGGAGAAGTCGGGACCACGGTCCGGTATGTGAAACTCGAACGGGTCCGTCCCTGATGGGTTCGCCTCGGGACGTCGGCATACCTCTACTTAGAGGTACGTCGGGTGGCGAGGCCTCCGCCGCGAAAGAGCCTTCACCCACCCTCGCCATGGGCGGGCCGTGGACCTCCGGATCGGATGCGTCGGCTACTCCTACGACTTCTGGGTCGGCCCCTTCTACCCCCGCCACACGCCCCAGGCGGACTTCCTCCGGCTGTACAGCAAGGTCTTCGACTTCGTCGAGATCGATTCGACGTTCTACACAACCCCCTCCGCGGACACGATCCGGTCGTGGCGCGACTCGGTCCCGGAGGGGTTCCGCTTCGCCGCGAAGTTCCCGCGGGTGATCACGCACGAGCAAGGGCTGCGGCCGACGCGGGAGGCGCTCGAGCGCTTCTACCGTTCGATCGGCGCCCTGCGTCCGAAAGTCGCCGTCCTCGTCGTCCAGCTCCCGCCGTTCCTCCGCCACGACGACGGGAAGGACCGCCTCCTCTCCTTCCTGGACGACGCCCCGCGGGACTACCGATACGCTGTCGAGTTCCGACACGATTCGTGGATGCAGCCGCCGTTGTTCGAGGAACTCCGCCGGCGCGGCGTCGCCCTGGTCTGGAACGAGGTCCAGCACCTGAAGACGACGCCCGAGGTGACGGCGGACTTCGTCTACCTCCGGTTCATTGGCGACCGCTCCCTCCAGGAACTCGGGCGAATCCAGATCGATCGGACCGCGGAAATGGAAAAGTGGGCGGCCCGGTTGCGGTCCGTGGAGGACCGGGTCCCTCGCGCCTTCGTCCTGTTCAACAACCACTTCGCAGGATTCGGACCCGCGTGCGCGGACCAGTTCCGCCGCATGCTCGGCCTGCCGGGCGTCGACTTCGCCGCGATCCATGCGCCGGAGGCGGGTCAGAAAAGGCTCCTTGAGTTCGGCGAGTCATGACCTCTTCGCGGAGGTCCAGGTCGCGACCCATTGCGGGAGGCCGGCCAGGTTTCGGAGGGTCGCCTGGACGTACGCGGGCATCGACTCGGGCCGATGGGCCCCCTTGCGGTCGAGGAGGAGGGCCACGATCCCCGCGGAGGCCGCCGCGACGAGGTAGTCGAGGCGGTCGTCGACGAGGACGCAGTCCGCGGGGTCCGCCTCGAGGCGCGTCGGGATGCCCGCCCAGTAGGCCGGCTGGCCCTTCGGCGCATTTTGCGAATGTCCCGTGAACATGCCGTCGATCAGGGGGAGGAGTCCGGCGCCTCGCAGCGCCGCGTCGTTCGTCGCGCTCCCGCCCGTGGCGACGTACACGCGGTGGCCGGCCTTGCGCAGCCGCTCGATCGCCGGCCGGGCATCCGGGAACCTCGCGTCGACGCCGGCGAGGGCCTCCCGCTCGAGTTCCCGTGACAGGGCGAGAGGATCGGTCGGTCGTTCGGCCACGCCGACCCGCTCGAACATGTCGAGCAGATGGCTCGCGTCCAGCTCGTCCACGATGTCCCCGTATCTGCGGGCCGTCCAGTCCGCCTCGTTCGCCGCCCGGTGTACGTGACGAACGCTTCGTCGTGGGCCCGGAGCCAGGCGTCCTTCGTCCCGCCGAACCGCTCCGTGAGCAGAGCCGCGAGACGTTCCCGATAACCGCGGAACGTCTTCTCGTGGTCCAGGAGCACACCGTAGAGGTCGAGGAGGACGTGCATTGCCGGCTGCCGCGAGATTCGCGGTCTCCTTAAGGGTTGCGCGAATCACCAAATAGCGCGGGACGGATGCCGGGTCGCGATGGGGGTTCCGCGGCCGTCGACGTTCAGCATCGTCGCCTTCGATCCGAAGACGAAGGACCTCGGCGTCGCGGTCGAGTCGAAGTTCATCGCGGTCGGTTCCGTCGTCCCGTTCGCGCAGGCGGGGGTGGGCGCCGTTGCGACCCAGTCCTACGCGAACACCTCGTACGGGCCGAAGGCCCTGTCGATGCTCAAGCGCGGGGTCCCGCCGAAGGACGTCGTCCAGAAGCTCATCCGCGCGGACGAAGGAGCGGCCCAACGCCAGGTCGGAGTGATCGACGCCCGCGGGCGCGCCGCGTCGTACACGGGCAAGGAATGCGTCGCCTGGGCCGGGCATCTCGTCGGGAGGAACTTCGCCGCGCAAGGGAACCTCCTCGCGGGAGAGGAGGTCGTGAAGTCCATGGGACGCGCGTTCGAGTCGACGGACGGCGACCTTCCGGTGAAGCTCCTCGCGGCCCTTTCCGGAGGCCAGCGCGCGGGCGGCGACCGCAGGGGCCAGCAGTCCGCCGCAGTGCTCGTCGTCCGCAAGGCCGGCGGATACGGCGGCTTCAACGATCGTTGGATCGACATCCGAGTGGACGATCACCCGGAGCCGATCGAGGAGCTGATCCGCGTCTTCGACCTCTACGATGTGACGCTCCTCAGCCGAGAGGATCCGAAGGACGCGGTCCCGATCGAGGGGGACGTGTTGCGGGAACTCCAGGCCGGCCTCATCGGCCTCGGATTCCTCCGCGGTCCGGCGAGCGGGAAGTTCGACGCGAAGACGAGGGAGGCCTTCGAGGCGTGGGCCTCGATCAACAACTTCGAGAACAAGGTCCGGGGGGATGGGAAGATCTGGAACAGCGTCCTCCGGGCGTTCCGCTCGTCCGCGGGGCAGGCGCAGTCCTAATCCCTGGACGTCGGGTGCCCATCGCGCGAAAAGACGCGGTCGCCGCCGATCCACGTTTCTCGGACGCGGCAGCGAACGATGGACTCCGGCTCGCGGAACGGATCGCCATCGAGGACGACGAAGTCCGCGAGGGCTCCGGCCTCGAGGGTGCCCACGATTCCTTCGTCGAAGGCGGCATACGCGCCGCCCGCGGTGTAGGCGCGGACCGCCTCCTCCGGCGTGAGCCGTTGGTCTTCGAAGAACCCGTTCACGGCCCAGTGCAGGCCATACAGAGGCCCATAGGGCATGCCGTCGGATCCGAAGCATAGGGGGATCCCCATCCGGACGATCCTTCGATACGGATTGTTCCGCGCGACGCGGTCGGCCCCCAGGCGCATCTCGTACAGACCTCCCGGTCCGCTCCATTGGCCGACGAAATTCGGTTGGCAGGAGGCGACGAGGCCGGCTTCCTTCGTGCGCTGCAGGATGTCGTCGTCCGGGAGCTCGTAGTGCTCGATCCGGTGCCGCAGGCGGTCCCGCGGCGCTTCACCCTGGAGGTCGGCGAGCGTGTCGACCACGAGGCGTACCGCGGCGTCGCCGATCGCATGGGTGGCCGTTTGGAGGCCCGCCCGATGGGCCGACTCGAGGGTCGATCGCAGCTCCGACGGCGGGTGG
>DASQXV010000054.1:0-6600 GCA_035639595.1 Thermoplasmata archaeon
GTGCTCTCGGTGCCGCGGCGCGGGCTCATCCTCCTCGCGGTCGCGCGGGATCCGGTGGGTCCGCCGGACGACGACCTCCTCGCCCTCGTCGTCCTCCTCGTCCTCTTCGTCCGCATGGCGCCGGCGGGTGCGGACCCCGCGGCGGCCCTCCTCGTCCGTGCGGGCGGACACCTTGCGGTACGCCTCGAAGTGAGGCCCGCGATCCCGACGACGGTGTCGGCCGTCCAAGCCGACAACCGCGGGGCGGCGGCTTCGCGCGTGGACCGGGTGGCGCGATCGGTGAATCTCCTCGTCCTCCTCGTACGCCTCTTCCTCGTCATCGATGTACGGCCGGGCCCCGAGGACCGGCTGGACCAGGTTCAGGCCGAACGAGGAGCCGGAACCGGAGCGGGAGGCGATCTCGCGTCGAGTCTGGTCCGCGATCAGTCCTCCGATGTACGCGAAGATCACGACCATGAGGTAGCCGTTCGTGCCCATCCCGAAGGTCGTGGTCAGGGCGGAGACGAACCCCGCCATGTACGACACGAGGAATTCCTTGTACGGCACGAGGAAGGGCAGGATGCTCGACAGGCCGTCGCTCACGACCGTCGGGAGCGAAGCGACGAAGTCGATCTGATGCGCGGCCACGTTGTGCGCGTACGAGACGTTCGCGAGGTAGATCGCGAAGACCGGCATCAGGGCGGCGATCACCGCCTTCATCGGCGAGCCCGCGCGGCGGCCCCCGACGTAGCCCGCGATCATCGGGCCCGCGGGCTGGATCCACCACAGCAGGAAGGCGAGGATCAGGATGACCCGCGAGGAGGACCAGAAGGAGAAAGGCGGGCCGTCGCCATGGAAGCGACCCGCCTCGCCGTCCACTTCGATCCGGTACACGCCCGGTTGGTGAGAGCGACGGGACGGCTGGGACCGGCGCGACCGGGCTCCCCGCGGCTTCCGCCGCCGCTCATCCTCCCACTCCTTTTCCCGGCGCGGCCAGACGAGCCAACGCAGGACCCGAAGCAGCACCATGCCCATCCCGGCAAAGGTCGGTCGGACCTTTGTCTGACATGAAATCTAGGTCCCGGACGATATTAATAGATTTGGCTCGCGAGGTCGATTGACAAACGCGCGGCCCGGCATCTGTTCTCCTGGAAGATATCCTTGGACCTAGGTTTATGTCCCCTGAGCCGACTCGGCCCCGCCGTCGATGGCGGAGGTCTGGATAACCCTCGCGGCAGGCGGGGCCCTCGTCCTCGTGGGATTCGCGGCCGCGCAGGTCTTCGATCGCTTCCGGGTCCCGGACTACTTCCTCCTGATGGGGATCGGGCTCCTCCTCGGATCCGGATGGATCCCGACGGGAGGGGTGGACATCCGGACGGCCTTGGCCGGGGTCGCGCCGCTGCTCACGAACACGGCCCTTGCGTTCATCCTGTTCGAGGGCGGCCTCGTCCTCCAAGTGCGAGGGATCGGCCGGATGTGGTCCGTCGCCACGGCGCACACCGCGATCGCGATGGCCCTGTCGATCTTCGGCGTGTGGTTCGTCGGGATGCACGTCCTCGGCCTCGCGTCCACGACGTCCCTCATCATGGCCCTCGCCTTCTGCGGACCGAGCGCCACGATTGTCCTCAGCTTCCTCCCGCGGACGCAGGCGACGGACCGGACTCGCTTCGCCCTCACCGCGGAAGGGGTCGTCGGCAACATCGTCGCCGCGGCCTTCGTCATCCTGCTCGTCCGCCTGCCCGGGACGTCCGCGGACGCGTCCGCGTTGGTCCCCCTCCTCGCGAACGTCGGCGCCGCGGTCCTGGTCGCGGCCGTCGTAGGCTTCGCATGGGCGAAGGCGGTCGGCGGCTCGCGGCAGCGGACCTTCGCCTTCATGACCTCCGTCGCGCTGGCGCTCCTCCTCTATGCGATCGGGGAAGGCGTCCTCGGCGGCAACGGAGGCCTCGCCTCCTTCGTGTTCGGATTCGTCCTCGGCCAGCGGAGGGTCCTCGTCGCGCCGCACCCGGGGAAGCCGGGCTCCCGGGGGCTCCAGGATTTCCATCGCGAACTCGTCTTCCTGCTCCGCACCTTCTTCTTCGTGTACTTGGGCCTTCGAGTCAGACTCTCCGACGTAAATTCCATGGCTCTGGTCGGAGCCGCCCTGTTCACCTTCGTCTTCCTCCTCTCCCGACTGCCGTCCTCATCCATGGTCCGCCGCCTTTGGAAGCTGCCCAAGCTCGACGTGCGGATCTTGCGTTCGACGGTGGCTCGTGGGATGACGGACACGGTGCTGATCCTGTTCGCCATCGAGGTGGGCGTCATCCCCCCAGCCGAGGCGAGCTTCGTCACCGACCTCCTGTTCCTGGTCATCGCGTTCGCGGCGACGGCCTCCGCGGTGCTCGTCGCCCTCTCGGAGCGCGCGGCGAGGAGGAGTCCCCGGCCGACGCCCGCGGAAGATGAGTGGATCATCGCGACGGGGCCGACGCGCGGCCGAGAAGAGTTCGAGCGCGCTCTGGCGGACTTCCTCGACGACCCTATCCTCCGACGACGGGAAATCGACTAGCCCTTCGGCCGATACCGATTCGGGTCGTCGAAGAAATCGATCACCCGCACGCCCGCACGGAGCTTCGCCGCGTGCGGCACGCCCGCCGGGATGAGATATTCCTGGCCGGGTCGATACGTCCGGGTCACCCCGCCGATCGTGAGGACGAGCTCGCCCGCGACGATGACGCCCCACTGGGCCCCGTGGGCGTGCATGGGCACCTCGGAATCCGCGGAGGCCTCGACGAAGGTCAGCGAGGCGGTGGGCCCCCGAAGGAGGAAGAGGGTGATGTCCTTGAACGGCGCGTCCGCGACGGGAAGGGTGCGGATGATCTCCGGGAAACCGGTCATGGACCGAGGAAGGGGCTCCGCCGGATAAGGCCGTCGTCGGGCCGGGCCTCCCGTGGAACCGGGGTTCGCCCCTTAGCCTCCGTAGTGCCACTTCAGCTCGTCGAGGATCATGAGACCGCCCTGGCCGCTCGCGACATCGACCAACTCCGCGAGGGCGATCCGGTGGTCTCCCTTTTCGACGATCTCCAGGACCCGGCCCTCGATCCATCCCGCGCTGCCCGCCACGACGGGCAGGCCGGACGGCGTCCGCTGGAGCTTGACCTTTTCCAGGTGGCCGTCGACGATACGCTCGGCGACCGCTTTCTCGCGTTCTTTCAGGAGCGACACGGCAAACGTCCCGGTCCGACGCACGTTCTCGAGGGTCCGGCTGTCCTCCGACAGCGCGAACGCGAACAGGGGCGGCTTGAATGAGGTCTGCATGAGCCACGTGCCGAACATCAGGTGATCGGCGCCATCGCTCATCTTCGTGCCGACGACATACGCGCCATAGGGGATCATCTGGAGAACTTTCTTCTTCGCCTTCTTGTCCATGGCGACACCGAAGGGTCCATCGCAACGGGGCCTAATGAAGCTCCACCTTGGAAAGACCCGCGCCGCGGCCTCGAACCGCGGAGCGTCAGGGAGCTCGGCCGGTGCGGTCGATGAAGCCCGCGTCGAATGAACCGCTTCGTTCCTCGCCCGACCGCAAGTCTCGTCCGCCGAGGGCGACGGACTTCAGGTTCGCCAACCGGAACGCCCAGATCGGGAGCTCTCGGAGTTGGTCCCTCCGGCCCTCCACGCCGGGCCGGTAGTCGACCTCAAGGGTCAGGGTCGTGCGCCGGCCGTGAAGGTAGATCCGCCATTCGGCTCCTCGCCTCCACGACATGACGAGCGACGATCGTTTGTCGCCCATCCATCGGACGCGAAATTCCTCCGCAGACCCATCCTCCCATTCGAACCACAACCGTTGACCGACCGCGAACGTTCCGCGGCAGGCCTTCGGGAACCACGAGGCGAGTCCCTCCGGCGTCGCGATCATCGCCCAAGCACGCGCCTTCCCGACGGGAAGGAGCATCTTCATCTTGGTCCGGTTCCCCCGGTCGACGACCGGTGGAGTCCTCGCGTCCGCTCGCAACGCACGACGCCGGTTCCGCCTTTCTCGCGCCAAGGTGGATGGACCGACGGAATGGCTCTCCGAAGGAAAGCCCTGACGTTGCAGTGGATCGGCGGTCTCGCTCAGGTCCGGTCCGCAACGCGTTCAAGGGCCTGGGGAATGCGTCTCCCCTTCCTGAAAAGGGGATCCCGCCTGCCGGATTTGAACCGGCGGCCTGATGATGGCAGCGGGCACCGCGCGATTCTCGCGGGAGCACTCTACAGTCACCCGCTCTGACCAGGCTGAGCTAAGGCGGGACGCGCGCGGAAGAGGGTCGGCCCATAAGATTCTATCGTGTCCCGGCGTGGCCTGGCACCGCCCATCGGGGCCTTATGGGGCCCAGCCCATCCAGACCCATGGTCCCACGTCGAATCCAGACCTGGCTGCTCGCCAAGGATGCGGATCCGAGCGTGCGGCTCCGTGTCCTCCGGGATTTGCTGGACCGACCCGAGGATGATCCCGCGGTCGTCCGGGTCCGAAGGGAGATCGGGCGCGCGGGATGGGCCGCGCAGCTCCTCAAGGGCCAACACCCCGACGGGCAATGGGTCACGCCGGGAAGCACCGCGTTCGAACTGTATCGACCCAAGTACATCGCGACGAACTGGCGACTCCTCGTCCTGTCGGACCTGGGGCTCACGAGGAAGAACGCACGACTCGCCAAGGCGATCCGCCTGTTCCTGCGGCGGTTCTCGGGGCCGAAGAGGGACCTCGGGGGAACCGGGAGCGAGGTGTGCTTCACCGGCAACGCGGTCCGGATGCTCGCCCGCACCGGGTATCTCCAGGACTCACGGACGGCGGAGGCCATCGAGTGGCTCGTGCGCCACCAGAAGGAGGATGGGGGATGGCATTGTTTTCGTTCGAGCACCGGGACGCTGGACTGCTGGGAACCCCTCGCGGCGTTTGCCGCCCTCCCTCCCGCGGCGAGGAGCCCCGCGGTTCAGCGAGCGATCGAGCGAGGCGCCGAATTCTACCTGGCCCGCGGGCTGCTCCGCGAGGGACGAACGCCCTACCGACCTTGGTTCCGGCTTCACTATCCCGTCCACTATTACTATGACGTTCTCGTGGGGCTCGATGCCCTCACGTCCCTTGGGTTTGGCGACGATCCTCGAATCCGCCCGGCCCTCGATCGTCTCGTCGACATGCGGAACCGCGACGGAAGCTGGAACATGGATGCATTGCATCCGGACACGGAGGACCCGAACTACCAATTCCGCGGGCCCGTCTATCCGCTGGAACTGGAAGCCCCGGGGCGCCCGAGTCGTTGGATTACGACGACCGCGCTGGCCGTGCTGACGCGCGCGGGCCGCCTGTGACCAGAGAAATCATGCCGCGGGCCGGGCTCGAACCGGCGACTTCGAGATCTTCAGTCTCGCACTCTCCCAAACTGAGTTACCGCGGCTCGCGTCGACGATGAGAGGACGGGGCAAAAGGCTTTCGTCCGAACCCGCGGGACGCCACGGACCGGGCCCGCCGAGAGCCTTATCCTCTCCCGCTCCCTCCCGCGACCCATGCAAGGTCCCGCGCCGCCGGAGGTGTATCACGCCCTGGAGTCCCGCTTCCCATCGGCCGTCGAATCCGCGCGGACCCTCCTGCGCCAGCCGTCGGTGAGCGCGACGGGGGAAGGGATCGCGGAGTGCGCGGAGATGGTGCGGGCGATGCTCGGCGACATCGGTTGCAAGACCCGGCTCTGGTCGAAAGGAGGCCATCCCCTCGTGATTGGAGAGCTCGACGTCGGCGCCCCGGTCACCTTGATTGAATATGAAATGTACGACGTCCAGCCCGTGGGGGACCTGGCCGCTTGGAAGGCCCCGCCCTTCGCGGCGGAAATCCACGACGTGCCGTCCGTGGGACGTTCCATCATCGCCCGAGGCTCGACGAACTCCAAGGGGGCGCTCGCGAACCATCTCTTCACATGGAAGACGATCCGGGACGTCGACGAGATGCCCGTGAACCTGAAGATCCTCGCGGAGGGCGAGGAAGAGATCAGCAGCGCGAACTTCATCGAATACGTCCGGACGCATCGCCGCGGGCTGAAGGCCGAGGGCGCGATCGCGAACGACTACTCGGAGGACCTGCGGGGCATCCCGACGGTCTACCTCGGGGTCAAGGGGTGCCTGTACCTGACGATCTGGTCCCGCGGGAACAAGGCCGCGGGAGGCCCGATGGAGAGCGAAATCCACAGCTCCGGGGCCGCGTGGATCGCATCTCCCGTGTGGCATCTCGTCCAGGCCCTGGACACCCTCGTGGACGAAAACCAGAGGCCTGCGGTCAACGGGATCTGGGACGCCGTGCGGCCGCCGACCCGGGCCGACGTCGCGATGGTGAAACGACTCGCACGGACCTTCGATCCCAAGGTGTGGCTCGAGGAGGAGCGGACGGCGCGGTTCAAGTACGACCTGCCCAAGGAGAAACTGCTCCTCAAGTACCTGTTCGAGCCCACCGTGAACATCTGCGGGATCCACTCCGGGTACGTCGACCACGGAGGGACGAAGACGGTCCTGCCCCACGAGGCCTACGCGAAGGTCGACATCCGCCTCGTGAAGGACATGACCGTGCCGGACACGCTCCGCAAGCTCCGCGCCCACCTCGCGAGGCGCGGTTTCGGAGACCTCCGGATC